>NZ_CP037421.1:5394249-5709264 GCF_007748155.1 Gimesia panareensis | reverse complement strand
GAACTCCAGCATTTCGCGGCGCTGTTTGCCGGGAGTGATGCCGCTCGTTTCCTTGTGGGGGGGAGCACCGGCGGGGATGAGCCAGACCTCATCCAGAGCAGCCTGTTCGCGGCACTGTTCGGCGAGGAGCAGGTGTCCGTTGTGGACCGGATCGAAGGTTCCGCCAAAAATTCCAATTCGCATCAGTGTTTCATTTCTATCTTTCAACAGAAGCGCTTAGTGAAAAACGGCCATTGCTGAAAGAATCTTTTGTTTCGAATACTCGATAGTCGAGTTTGTTTGTTGAGTTACCGGAGTCAAAGAGTTACAAATCGGGTTGACCTTTTCCCCCAGGTAGTGTTTCTTAATTCGGATGGTATATACCAAAGTCGTTTCAACCGGGGCTAACGCCCTGCGGCTAATTCGTCCTTTCTGCTGTCAATGTTCCTGAACACAAGGGGAACAGTATAACATCGGCCGCTGTTAATTCTTACCTGGGTAATGTTAAAGACCTCAGAATTACTCTCAGAACTATTAAATAAACGCTACCTAGTATATCCTGCTGGCTGTATGAGTAAACCGAAGCAACAGAGCCTGTTTGAAGATGAAGAGCTCCCCGATGATCCGATGCCCTGGGAGCGGAATTCACAGAATCTGTATCTGGCACAGATCGTTCTGAATCGACCGGTGGACCGCGTGTTTCATTACCTGGTGCCGGAGGCGATGCGCCCCTTACTGAAGCCCGGACATCGCGTGCAGGTTCCCTTTGGACGCGGGAATCAGCTGTCACCCGGATATTGTGTCGGTGTGGGGCCGGCGGATGAGAATCAGCCCAGCGTACGGTTGAAGTCGGTCGATGCGATTCTGGACAGCCGCCCGTTATTCAACGCGAAGATGCTGAAGCTGACCCGCTGGATTGCAGACCGCTATCTGTGCAGCTGGGGGCAGGTGCTGGATTGCGTGGTCCCTGCGGGGGTTAAGAATCAGGCGGGGACCCGAATGGTGACCGTGTTTGAAGTGACCGATCCGCAGGCACTGCAGGGACGCAACATTCCTGAAGAGGTCGAACGGCTGCCGGCCAAGCAGCGGGCCGTTTACGAGGCGCTCAAGACGGCAGGACAGCCGTTGACGATGGACGCTTTGACGGCGGCTGCCGGCTGTGGTGCGGGACCGGTGCAGACATTGAAAAAGAAGACGCTGATCCGCAGTCATCAGAAACGGGTGCAGCAGTTTGAAAACGGTGATGATGCCGCTTATGCCCATATCACGAAGCAGGACGATCTGCAGCTGAACCGGGATCAGCGGCTGGCGCTGGACCAGATCCTGGCGGCGATCCGGGGGCAGCGGAGCGAGACCTTCGTCTTACAGGGGGTGACGGGGAGCGGGAAGACCGAAGTTTACATACAGGCGATCCGTGAAGTGGTCAGTTATGGACAGCAGGCGATTGTGCTGGTACCCGAGATCAGTTTGACCCCGCAGGCGATTCAGCGGTTTCGCTCGCGGTTCGATTCTGTCGCGGTGCTGCACAGCCATCTGAGCGACAGTGACCGCCACTACCACTGGCAGAATATCGCAGCCGGGAAGGTGCAGGTGATTGTGGGCGCGCGGAGTGCCGTCTTCGCTCCTGCACCACATCTGGGGCTGATTATCATCGATGAAGAGCACGAGACCAGTTTCAAACAGGAGACGGCGCCCCGTTATCATGCCCGTGAAGTGGCGCGGAAACGTTCCGAACTGGAGAAGGTGCCTCTGATTCTGGGATCGGCGACGCCGACCTTGAACTCGTGGCTGCGGGTGATCGAGAAAAAAGACACGCTGATCTCGATGCCCAAGCGGGTGAACAATCTGCCGATGCCGAACGTGAATATTATCGATGTTCGTAATGATGTGCAGGTCCGGCGGAATGAGTCAATCGGGCGGGTGCTGTTTACCGGGATGCAACACGCGCTGGAAGCAGGGGGGCAGGTGATACTGTTTCTGAACCTGCGGGGTTATTCACCGGCGCTGTGGTGTAAGGGCTGCGGTAATTCGGTGAAGTGTCCGCATTGTGAAATTTCATTGACCTGGCACCGGGATAAGAGTCTGGCGGTCTGTCACAGCTGTGAGTTTTCCGCCAAACCGCCGACGAACTGCCCGAGTTGTGGCGCGCCGGGACTGCGGTATGTGGGGACCGGAACACAGCGACTGGAAGAAGAGGTGAAAGCGAAGTTCCCGAATTATTCGTGCCGACGGATGGACAGCGATACGATGCGGGGTGTGGGCAGCCACGCGAAAGTGCTCAATGCATTTGCAGCGGGGGAAGTCGATATCCTGTTGGGAACACAGATGATTGCGAAAGGACTCGACTTTCCGAATGTGACACTGGTCGGTGTGATCGATGCGGATACGATGCTGCATCAGCCGGATCTGTTTGCCTCGGAACGGACGTTTCAGTTGATTGCGCAGGTGGCCGGTCGCACGGGTCGGGGCATGCAGGGGGGCCGCGTGTTTGTCCAGACCACCTCGCCTGCCGAACCCGCGATTGTGAAAGCAGCCGAACATGACTTCCTGGGATTTGCCCGGCTGGAGCTTGGGCACCGTAAGGAGATGCTGGCGCCTCCGTTTTCGCATTATGCCCGGGTGATTCTGCGTGGCCCCCAGGAAGAGCATGTGGAGCAGTTTGCCCGGCAGATCGCAGGGATTCTGCATGATGCGGCTGAAGAAATGAAGTTGAGCGTGCAGATTCTGGGTCCGGCTCCCGCGCCGATCATTCGACTGAAGAAGTTTTTTCGCTATCACTTCCAGCTGGCCGCGGTGAATGTGGATGAAATTCTGCAGTTGTGGCGGGAAGTGGATCCCAAACTGCCCCGGGAAAAGGGGATTGAATATATCATCGATGTGGACCCGGTTAACATGCGATAACCGCTGGTTCACATTTGAGAACTGGAGAGAAAAGATCGAGCTTCCGTTAATCGAAGCGGGATTCGGAATTGCATTCGGTGGAGGCAGCAGGTTGAATAGTAACAGGGAATGCGACGAAGAATCCATTCTCCGGGGGGCGCGCGTGGCCCCCGTATCTCTCACAGGAAAGAGGACTGCTCTGCATGATGGCCCCTGAAAAAACGTGTTGTTCGCGAAGCTGGTTTGTCTGCTCACTGGTGCTGGCAGGGCTGTTCTGTCTACAGGGAAACCTGCGGGCAGAAGATGCACAGTACGGCATCGCCAAGCGGGTTCCCTGGACGACTTCGAAGGTGAAGGGGAGCCCTGATCCTGCATTGCCTTATGAAACCGAGCGGGCATTTCCCCAACTGAAATTCAATCAGCCACTGGCAGTCGCGACAGCACCGGGATTGAAACGCTTTTTTGTGGCGGAACGCAAAGGGAAGATTTTTTCGTTTGATTACCAGGACCAGTCGACTGCTGAAACAGAACTGTTTCTGGATCTCAAAAAACATGTACCCGAGCTGAATGAGATTTACGGGATGACGTTTCATCCCCGCTTTGAAGAGAACGGCTACGTCTATATCTGTTATGTCCTGAAACCGGAGCTGCCGGAAGGGACGCGGGTTTCGCGCTTCAAGGTGCAGGACTCGAATCCGCTGCAATGCGATCCGGAATCGGAAGAGATTCTGATCACCTGGTTGTCGGGGGGACACAATGGAGGCTGTCTGCGGTTCGGCCCGGACGGGTACCTTTATATTTCGACGGGTGACGGCGGTCCCGCGTCTCCGCCTGATATTCATAACTCGGGTCAGGATGTGAGTAATCTGCTCTCCTGCATTTTGCGGATCGATGTCGATCACCGCAGCCAGGACCTGCCTTATGCGATTCCCTCGGATAATCCGTTTGTGAAGCTGCCCGGTGTGCGACCTGAGATCTGGGCATTTGGATTTCGCAATCCGTGGAAGATGTGTTTTGCGCCGAAGAGTGGCGATCTGTGGGTTGGCGATGTCGGCTGGGAACTGTGGGAACTGTTGTATCGCGTGGAGAAGGGGGGGAACTACGGTTGGAGCATCAAGGAGGGACGTCAGCCGGTGAAGCCGGGAAATCAGCCGGGGCCGACACCCATTCTGCCGCCCACAGTGGTGCATTCGCATCGCGAAGCCCGGTCGATTACCGGCGGTTACTTTTACGAAGCTCCCCGGTTAAAGGAACTGAAGGATACCTACATCTACGGCGACTATTCCACGGGAAAACTGTGGGGACTG
The DNA here is from genome assembly GCF_007748155.1 of Gimesia panareensis. Lineage (GTDB taxonomy): Bacteria > Planctomycetota > Planctomycetia > Planctomycetales > Planctomycetaceae > Gimesia > Gimesia panareensis. The sequence goes on along the minus strand of NZ_CP037421.1, from coordinate 5,705,098 downwards.
CGGTATGCGAACCAGCGGGTGGAGTGGCATCAGGAGCTGGCCAATTCGACATTGAAGGTGACCGCGTTTGCCATTGATGATACGGGTGAGGTTTACATCGTCGATATTGAAGGGGGCGCCTTTCATCGCCTGGTGCCGATCAAAGAATCGGATCATAATCCGGACTTCCCGACTCAGTTGAGCCAGACCGGCCTGTTTGAATCGACGGAGAAACATCAGGTGGCAGCAGGAGTGATACCTTATGAGATCAATGCACCTGCGTGGGCCGATTATGCGACTGCGGAGCGTTTCATTGCTCTGCCGCCGGATACATCAATTGAAGTTGTCCGGAAACAGTTCTGGAATTTTCCCAAAGATACCGTGCTGGTGAAAACCATTTCGATGGAGACGGAGCGCGGCAATCCGGAAACAGCCCAGCGACTGGAGACGCAGCTATTGCATTTCAACGGGGCCCGCTGGCAAGGATACTCTTATCGCTGGAATGAGGAGCAGACCGATGCGACACTGGTCCCTTCCGGAGGAGACAGTATCAAGCTGGAGATTACGGACGCGGATCATCCCGACGGGAAACTGAATTACGAATGGCAGATTTCCAGTCGGGCCGAGTGTGCGGTCTGTCATACGCCGTTTCAGAATTATCTGTCGGTGCTGTCGTTCGAAGAGGCGCAGCTGAACCGGGAACGGAAATACGGCGATATCGTAGACAACCAGTTGCGGGCGCTGGCGCATATCAAGGTGCTGCCCGAATCGGTGTGGAGTGAATCGAAGGGGACCAAAGCACATTACCTGGTCGATCCCCACAACAGTTCGGCGTCGTTGACGTTGCGGGCCCGTTCCTACCTGCATACGAACTGCAGGCACTGTCATCGCAACAACGGCGGTGGCGGTTCGACCATTGAGCTGGATGCGGCCATGAGTCAGGAAGCGATGAAAGCGGTCGGGGTGAAACCGACACAGGGAACGTTCCAGATTCTAGGTGCGGAGGTAATCGCTCCCGGTGATCCATTTCGGTCGGTGCTGCTGTATCGCATGAGTAAACTAGGAAAAGGGCGGATGCCTTATTCCGGTTCTTCCATTGTGGATGTGCAGGGAACCCGGCTGATCAAAGAATGGATCGAACGCGAGCCGACCCTTCCGCATTCCCTGCAGTTTGAAGTCTCGCGTCTGCGGAACCGGCAGATCAACCTGCTGGCGGATGCAGTGCAGATTGAAGATCATGATTTCGCGGGCCAGAAACTGCAGGAGGTGCTGGAGAGCACCAGCGGGGGGCTGATGATGCTGAATGCCCTGGAGCGGACCCCGATGTCTGAGGAGATGCAAACGCAGATCGTGCGACTTGCGACACAGAGAGGCAACCCGCTGGTGCGTGATCTGTTCGAGCGATACCTCCCGGAAGACCAGCGCATCAAACGGTTGGGGCAGCAGATTGATCATCGTGCGCTGCTCTCTCTGTCAGGAGATTCGCGCGAGGGGAAGAAACTGTTCATGGAGATGGCAGGGCTGCAGTGCCGGAATTGTCATCGTGTCCATCAGCATGGGAAAGAACTGGGACCCGATCTGACCCAGATCGGCAAGAAGCTGTCGCGGCAGGAACTGTTGGAAAATATTGTTGATCCATCAAAGAAGATTGATGAGAAGTATTATACCTGCGTGGTCGCGACGCGATCGGGGAAGGTCTTCAGCGGTCTGCTGGTCCGCAAAGATGATGCGGGTGTGGTGGTCAAAGACGCGAAAAACGAGCTTCGTGAAATTCCACAACAGGAAATTGAGACGGTCGTGATGCAGAAAAAATCGCTGATGCCCGATCAGCTTTTGCGTGATCTGACCGCGGAGCAGGCCGCACATCTGCTGGCATATCTCGAATCATTGAAATAACCGTTCCCGGAACCCCTCTGAATGCGGTTTCCTGCCGGAAAACAGTCTGGTCTTCGAGCAGAAGATCCTTATAATTGAGATAGTCGCTCCTGAGTTCCCACCTTGCGTATGCGCATCGATTTTACGGGAAAACGAACATGCCCCCTGTTCGGACCGTTTACTATAAATCCAGAAATAATATTGAGTTGAGACATGGCAATACAATTTGATTGTCCGTACTGTACTTCCACATTGAAAGTCCCTGATTCCTCAGCCGGGAAACAGGGGGACTGCCCACGTTGCGGCACCAAGCTGATGATCCCCAATCCTTTTGCGATGAGTGAGCAGTCAGCATCGGCTGCCCAGGAGACACAGGCAGCTACACAATCTCAACCCGCACCGATGCCGGCAGCGAATGGAGCGGGGCAAGCGGTGGCGCCACCCCCGGGCGATTCGGTTGCGGCGGAGCAGCGACCAATGACCAGTGCGACTGCGCAGTATCTGCGGAAGCGACGGAAGTCGAACGTGGGGGCTGTTCTGCTGGTGATCCTGTGCTTCGGACTGATGCTGGGCGCAGCCGGTTATTTTTACTGGACCTACGGTCCGCACCTGGAAGGGAATCTGGTCGGAGCCCGTATGACTCCCGAGGACGCGAGTCTGGAGCAGTTGCAGAAAACATCGGGACTCGGTCTTTCTGAAGAAGTGGTGCAGGCTGTGAATGACAGCTTTAAAGCGACGCCGCGACGTGTGCAGAGCGATCTGATGGACATGCTGTTCTTCGGTCCGGAGCAGGGGGGCTTGAAAGTTCGTCTGAAGCCCGGCGAGAAAACAGAAATCGTCCGCGTCGATTTAACTGGGGACCCGGCGTTGATGGAATACATCAAGCAGCACGGGACGCAACTGGACCAGTCGCGCTCCGCAGAACTGCAGAGCCAGTTGCAGGCCTTTTATACGGACTGGAATCAATTCCTGCAGGAAGGAGGTATGATGCCGGACCTGATCAACTACCGCAACACGATCGGTTTGAACTCCCTGATGGGGGGGCTGGGATACCATATGGAAGCCCGCGTCAACAATCGAGTCTTTCCCTGTGTGCATGACGATTTTGACGGAGGGCTCTACTTCCTGGTGCCGAAAGGAACGCTGCAGTTCGAGATCCTGGGACGCAAGATGGAGAACGGCTGGACGAAGTTTCCCGGGAAGTACACCGTGCAGGTCACTCAGCAATACCAGGGGGGATAAGTCCCGCGGGTGGTCAGAGAAAATCGATGACCACGGAATCGGCCAGCAGGCAACCGGCCTGAGTCAGTCGCAGGTGGGTCTCAGTCTGTTCGAGCAGTCCGGCTGTGATATTCTTTTCCATTGCGGTTTCGGCCAGTTCGTCTAATGTGAATCCGTAGCGGGACTCGAAATCAGCGAGATCGATGCCGACGCGGCGACGGAGTCCGAAGATAACTGCTTCCCGGGCGCGGGATTCAGGATCGAGTTCTTCCTCTTCTGAAATGGGGGACTCTCCGGCTGCGATGCGTTTGAGCCAGGTGGCGACGCTGCGGTGATTCTGTCGACGGACCCCCTTCAGGTAGCTGGCAGCGCCGGGCCCGAAGCCGAAGTAAGGATGTCCGGTCCAGTAAACTTCGTTGTGCCGGCATTCAAATCCCGGGCGGGCGAAGTTTGAAATTTCATAATGCTGCAGACCCTGGGAACTGAGATACTCCAGCGAATATTCATACATGGTGCCTGCCAGTTCGTCGGCTGGCAAATCAAACAGTCCCGACTGCTGACGGCTCCAGAATGACGTTCCCTTTTCGATCGTCAGGCCGTAGGTGGAGAGATGGGGGATGCCGAGCCCGACGACATCAGCGAGCGAATCCTGCCAGTTCTGCAGACTCTGTCCGGGGACTGCGAAGATCAGATCGAGGCTGGTGTTGGGAATTCGATCTCTCAGGTTCTGTACGATTTCAAAGATCTGTTCCGGCTGATGGTCGCGTTCGAGGAAGGTGAGGATTTCGGAGTGAAAGGACTGGACCCCGAGGCTGACCCGGTTGACACCGCTCTGCTGGAGAAAGTCGATTTTATCGATGCACAGATTGAGCGGGTTAGCTTCGATGCTGAATTCACAATCATCTGACAGTTGGAACCGGGAGAGGATCGCAGCGAAGAGACGCTCCAGTTGTTCGATGCTGAGGTGGGTGGGGGTGCCTCCGCCCAGGAAGAGGGTCTGCAGTTCGATGCCCGGTTCGACTGTGGCGAGTTGCTGTTCCATCGCAGCCAGGTAGTCGTCGATCAGATGGTCTTTGCGGGCGACGAGCGTAAAGTCACAGTAGCCGCAGCGATGCTGGCAGAAGGGAACGTGAATATACGCAGAGGACGGTGTTTCCAGGTCTGTCACAGGAGCAAATCCGCAGGCTGTCAGGGTGTCTCTTCGGTTGAGGAAGAGAGAACTTCGCTGACCGGTGCATCGCTGAAGCTCAAGGCAGCCAGGACATGAGCCAGCGTCAAAATGGCATCGCAGGTGGGAACGGTTTCCCTGAACCAATGATATCCGGTGTGGCTGCCAGCGTAAACGGCCTGATGTTGCTGCATCTGAAAATAGCTGTCTGCCAGGGTTCCCTGGTGGGCATGCAGGTGCCAGTCGGGAGGAACTTCAGTCAGCTGTTCTCGACAGTTCTGATCGAGTACGAAGACGGCGTGCGGTTGTTCGGCTGCCAGGGCCTGCATGAGCAACTGAGAAATGGCGTGGTTGGGGAGCAGTTCTCCGGATTCACTGAAAAAAGCGGTCTGGCGGCTGTCGTCATTGATCAGCATTCCCAGGTCGCAGGCTTGTGATTCGAGGAAGTTCTGCAGTTTGCGGACATCCGAGTCTTCGGGATCGAGCAGGTTGCGTTTTTGTTGGGGGATGTCGACCCAGGTGAGCTGGCAGGGGAGTTTTGCGAACAGATTATCCAGTGTTTCCCGGACCAGTCTGAGGGAACAGGCGATGGCAATCTTCAGTGGCCTGAGAGCATGGAAATGTTTAAGGAACTGGCTGCGATACGATTCCATGGGATGGAAGGTTCGCTGCGAGCCAGGCTGCCGTGACGCGCGACCGTAGCCGTTTTCTGTGATCTCCTGAATGCGTTCGAGGTGAAAACCGCGGGAGACAGGCTGGGACTGTTCCAGCAGAAATTCCAGACCAGTGTAGGAAGGACCAGAGTGGGAACCGGTCACCATGATCGCTCCCTGTGCCTGCAGATGCGTGGTGGCGTAAGAAAGGATCGAGGGGACGGTCAGCCCCAAATCGATGACCCGGCAGCCGTTTCTGCGGAGGGCACCCGCGACGCCGGTAATGATATCCGGCGAGGACGGCCGTTCGTCGAAGCCGATCACAACACAGGGGCCGCGGCTTTTTTCGGGTCGCGTCGGTTCCGTAGCGGACTGGCTGGACCGGGGAGAACGGGTCTCGTTTGGAGCCACTCCTTTCAGTGGGAGGCTCTCCCAGAGCAGGTGGGAAAAAGCACCCGCGATGTGCGCGGCCTGCGACCGGTCGATCTGGTTCAGGTAAACGCCCCGTACTCCCTCAGCGGTAAACAGTTCCGGTGCCGTTCCCCGTGCCTGTTGAGTCTGCTGCAGGCGTTTGACAGTCTGCGGAGAGAGGTTTCCGGTCATCTGGTTGTGAGGACAGTCACGGCATTTGGGGTAGAAGGCAGCCAGGCGCGAGAGGTGGATGGCTTTCGAGATCGGATATTTCTCGCCGGGACACTGGAAGAAGAGGTCCGCCTGCTGCAGGAGCTTGGGGAGCGGAGGCTGAGCGTGCGCCTGGTGGAGCAAGTGGGAGGACTTGCCAGGTGGCTGTTCAAACTGCTCTGCTGGTTCCTGTGAAATCGGTCTGTTCCCCGCCTGGATTTTCTCAAATTGCAGGATCCGGGTCTGGCTGCCCTCGAAATTCGCTGCGAAATGGAGTGTAATGGAAATCAAATCTGTTCCGGAAACGTCATACGGATGGTGGCTCCGGCAGTGTGAATGTATGTGATCCCGATGTTCCCGGTCAATAAGAGTTAGCGATGCCGCTGCATGTCACTGAGTTTCTGTTAAAACCCGACCAGCACGAGCTGGGGCCGATTGTGGTCCTGCACGGTGATGATCGGTACATGAAACAGGAGGCGATTCATGCGATTGAGCCGATCGTGCTGGGAGAGGAAGAAGATACCAGTATCACCCGCTTTGACGGGAAACGGCTCGAAAAAGAGCTGCCTCCTTCTACACTGTTTGATGAGCTGAAAACGGTCTCCATGTGGGGGGATCAGCGGCTGGTGATCGTGGATGATGCGGAGAAATTTGTCTCTGCCTATCGTGCGCAACTGGAGAAATATCTGGATGCGCCTTCGAAGAGCTCGCTGCTGATTCTGGACGTGAAATCATGGAATAAATCGACGAAGCTGGCCAAACGGGTCGCTAAGATCGGTCTGGATCTGGAGTGCAAGGAACTCAAGGGAAGTCAGCTGGCCAAATGGATTTCCGATACAGCCGAACAAGTGCATCAGAAACAGATTTCGCGGGATGCGGCGTTGCTGCTGGTGGAACTGGTGGGAACGCATTGCGGGCAGATCCACCAGGAACTGGCGAAGCTGGCGACATTTGTCGGAGAGGCGCCGCGGATCAGTCCGGATGATATTCGTGCTGTCGTGGGGGGCTGGAAAGCAGAGACGACCTGGGCGATGACTGACGCGTTGCGGGACGGGAATGTCGGTGATGCGTTGAAGTACCTGGATAACCTGCTGGTGGCGGGTGAAGCACCGCAGAAGATATTGGGTGGACTGAATTTCGTGTGGCGCAAATACTTCAAAGCGACGCAACTTGCAGTGCAGGGAACCCCTTTAAGACAGGCGTTAAAAGAATCGGGGGTCTTCCCGCGGGACATTGAATCTTCGGACCGTTATCTACGCCGACTGACGCGTCAGCGGGCGGAAAAAATCGGTCAGTGGCTGCTGACAGCCGATTTGAATCTGAAAGGCAACAGTCGCCTGGACCCGCGTCTGGAACTGGAGCAGCTGCTGTTTCTGTTGAGCGGATGTGCCTGATTTATTCGGATAAATCTGTCTGTTTCAGGCACTTGGAGCGTGCACGGATCTTCATAAACTTCCTTTCAAAATTCTGATTTCTGCTGGAAATGAATCTTGCCTTGGATATTGTGGGGGGGTATAACTCAACGTTACTAAGGTTTTCACGAAACCCATTGGCACTGTTGGAACCTGGCAGTGATTGACAAAGTTTCGTACTTCTTCTATTGGGATCGCAGACGCACATTGAGGTGAAGCATGTCGTCCGAACTCTTGGATCCATCTACGGCTTCCAGCATCTATGAGGAAGCTCCTCTGGAGGCGGATCGCCACAAATGGATCGAAAGCCAAAAGAATGGCTTTGATCTGGGCAAGCTTGCCATTTCCGACTGGTATGCCAATCATTGGTATTACTTTTGTATCGGGAAGAAAATAGAGCATCTTTTGGGAAATCGATGCTGGCAAGAATTCAGTGATACCCGTTTCGGTTTTTTGAAATCTCTTGAACTGGAGAATGATCTGCTGGCAGACCGGATTCTGGATCGAATCTTCTGGCAGCGGATGGAAAATCTGGACATTATTCTCTGGGCCAGAGAGTGGAATCTGCCCATGGAGCGTGTGCTCGAAGTCCTGGAAATGATCGATATCAATTCAGCACGACTCGAGCCGGTACTGTCCTGATTTCCTGTTTGAATTATGGATAATTCTGCGCCACCTGGATCTGTCCGGGAAAATCAATCTCAGGTGGTAGCTGCTGACCATACGCGCGGGCTGTTTGCAGGGTTGCGAATTGTCAGTCTGCTGACGCTCTTGAGCCGCGTGCTGGGGATGGTCCGCGACATCGGTATGGCGACGCTCTTTGGCAACGGTCCGATCATGGACTCGTTTTCCGTCGCCTTCAAGCTGCCGAATCTGACGCGACGTCTATTGGGAGAGGGGGCTCTCTCCACTGCCTTTCTTCCCACCTATATCCGTGAACTGGAACAGAACGGACGGGAAGCTTCCTGGAAACTGGTAACCGCGGTCCTGTTCTGGCTGATGGTCTTTTCCGTAATGCTGGTCAGTGTGGGAGAAGCCATGCTGATTCTGCTGAGTCAGTGGGGAAACGCGGAGTCGGAAGCGCAGCTGCTGTACTGGTTGACCGGCTTACTGTTGCCTTACCTGATCCTGGTCTGTCTGGCGGCCCAGATCAACGCGACGCTGCATGCGTTGAATCATTTTTCGGTGCCCGCGTTTCTGCCCACCATTCTGAACCTCAGCTGGATGGCGGGCATCTGGCTGGTGGCCCCCTTTCTGCCGGATGCGCCGGCGAAAATCACTGCAATCTGTATTGCGATTCTGGCCGGGGGCGTGGTTCAACTGGCATTGCCATTCTGGAAACTATGTCAGATGGGCTACCGTCCCCACATGGACTGGGGGGCGGGTTTCAGCCAGGTACGGACGATTGCCCAGAGTATGGCTCCCATCGTGGTGGGCCTGTCGATTACGCAGTTGAATACCCTGATCGACAGCTGTCTGGCATGGGGACTGGCGAAACCGGAAGGGGTTTATGCCACCCAGTCGACGCCCCCTCTGTGGCAGATCTTTGAATCGGGGACGGCATCAGCGCTCTATTTCGGACAGCGGATGTACCAGTTTCCCCTGGGCGTGTTTGGCGTCGCGCTGGGGACGGTGCTGTATCCTCGACTGTCACGGCATGTGGAACGGAAAGATGATCATCTGTTACGACAGGATTTGCTATTGGGGCTGCAGCTGGTGATCGGGGTCGGGTTACCTGCCAGCCTGGGACTGGTGTTGATGGCGCAGCCGTTGTCGTCGTTACTGTTTCAGTATGGAGATTTCGACCAGTTTGACGCATTGCAGACCGCAGAGATGATTCGCTTCTATGGGATCGGCGTGTTTGCGTTTATGGCGGTTTTGATTTTGAATCGTGGTTTCTATGCGATTGGGGATACCCGCACGCCGGTCCGGATTGGTGTGCTGGTTGTAATCTGTAATCTCCTGCTGAATCTCGCATTGATCTGGTGGTTGAAGGGACGGGGGCTCGCTCTGGCGACGTCCCTGGCGGCCATGATTCAGACCGGATTCAGTCTGTGGCTGATCAGGGAGAAGGTGGGGCAGATCGATTTTGCGAAACTGTTCAGCACCTGTGTGCGGGCCAGTCTGGCGACGGCGGTCATGTCGGTTCTGATCCTGGTGGAGCTGCAGTTACTGCCAAGTGTCGATCTGTTTCGTTATCGACTGCTGCGCGTGCTGATTCCTGTGGTAACTGCTGTTGTCATTTACCTGCAGCTGGCGAAAATACTGGGACTGCATGAAATCATGACGCTGTTACGAGCAGGCAGGAAAACGCCCGTCGAATCAGAGGGCGACGAGAACTGAAAACGGCCCTGGAGAATCACCCCGGGGCCGAAATTCAGAATACACAGTCGTCTGCTGTTTCAGGTCGCCGGATGCAGATGGTCTTTGGCAACTGAAATTGGTAAGCAGATTGAAGTACTTTAAAACTCTCCGATGACTTCGCCTCCGCTGCGGGTGCTCAGGGCGCGATAGGTGCCCAGGTCGATATTTTCGCTGAGGGAACGAACGGCTCCATCCATGAGCAGGGCGTGAACGATCCCGATATGATAGCTGCGGGCAGTGACGGCGGCGTAAGTCGGTCCCGAGCAGCTTTGTGCTTCCCGGCAGGAAGTATAGTCACCTGCATCAACAGCACCACTGGCGCCAGGCACGGCGACTTTCGTGTTGGGAGGCAGCGTCGTGGTGAAGCCGGTCTGATGGACGCGTCCATCGACCCATTCCGTATGGCCGCTGTTGCCTTTATTCGAACCACCTCCGCTGATGAGGGCTTCCACATCACCGGCCACGCTGGGAACAGTGGCAGAGCCCGAGTCTCCATCGCGATTGTAAGCCGTATAGGCTTTCACTTCTGCAAAACAGAGCGTGTTACTGGTTCCATCAGTGAAGTCACGCGGTTTTGTTTTGCTGTTCGGGTAAAACGCGCCATCTCCGCCACTCAGGCTGGAATTGGTGAAGACGCGCCAGGTTCCGCCATTGTAGCCATAGCTGATGGGATAATGTTCGGGAGCCCCTGAGGAGTCCGGGCGAATCTTATCGTTGATTTCGCTGGGGCAGAGGAAGAACGGGACCCGGGTGTATGCGATACTGGGATCACTCTGCCCTGAGTAATTTTTGGTGAAGTCGATGTTATTGAACAGATTGGCGGCATCGGCAAAGGGGAGGATCCGGGCATGGATCGACCACTGGCCACCCGGTGTGTAAGTCCCTCCACCAGGACCGACACAAAATGGGGGAGGGAATGCCGTGTAGGCACTCAGGTAGTTGTGCAGGGCCAGGCCAATCTGTTTGAGATTGTTTTTGCACTGGCTGCGGCGGGCAGCTTCGCGAGCCTGCTGGACGGCGGGTAGCAGGAGCGCGATCAGGATTGCGATGATGGCGATCACCACCAGAAGTTCGATTAACGTGAAACCACGTTTGCCGATCGCTCGGCTGTGTAGAGAACGTTGCGCCATTTCTCTTCTTTCCATTAAAAAAGATGCTGGCAACGTGCTCGTGTGCATATGGTCTGCAACGTACAAATCAGATCGCCTCGAGATCTGAAGATAAGCCGTCTTGCCTTAATTTTCGGTAAATTCTCAAAGACTTGACAATGAGTCCTTGTTGACATTGAGTCTCAGGTTCATTATGTTAGCCAGCATGTGAGCTGGTTTCAAGAGGCTCTGACTCTGAATTTTCACAATTTTAGATGTGAAAAACAGAATTACAGGGCCCTGCACGTGAAGCCGGCAGTTTTGAATGGAGTGCAATTCATTTGGTGGTGGGGATCTGTTTGACTCATTACCTGGGGCGTACTGGATTGCTTATTTTTGTCATTTCACTTTGTGAGCAACATGAACCAGATTATGAGCGAATCAGAGAAGCTTGAACGCCCGGCTACCACTACCGATGCGAAAGAAGAAACTCCGACCGATGTCATCTCTTCCGAGGAGATTCTGAAAGGAAAACAGGAAGTCCTGATCCAGCATGGAGAGACGACGTACCGTTTACGAATTACTCAGAACGGGAAGCTGATTCTCTGCAAATAAGCCTGGCAGAGACAGATCTGTGTCGACGGACTCGCGAGTTGACGAGCGTCATTCAGTAAGGGGAGCCTTACTGAGAGAAGGCGATTTGCAGGCTTTCCAGCATATCCTGCTCCAGCGCGGGGTCTCTGCCGAGCGGTATCCAGCCATTCGGTTTACTGCGCTCCTGAACCAGATTGAGGTCGCGTCTGAGGCTTAAATCCTGTTGGAACGTGGCTCCGCCGGGGGCACTGGAGGTCGGGGCGTTCACATCTTCAATCTCCTTGAATGCTTCCACTCCAAGCAGGTATCCCCCTTCGATTGGGGTAACGCTGACGAAGACTCTGCGGCGAATGGACTGCAGGGTACTTTCCAGTCGGTTGTCATACCCGACCGAATCGCCGTGCCAGGGTTCAAACAGATTTGCGCCCACCTTGTATTGGGTTTCGATGCGGCCATCCAGCTTGTTTTCTTTAGCGATGGCAAATTTGTAGTTATGGATGGTATCCACAACCCGTTCCCAGACCACATCCTGATTGTTTCCCGTGATCTGAATCGGATTGGAGGCCGTCATTGGCGCAGGCTGAGACCAGCCCGATGCACAGCTGGTGCATAGCAAACATAAGCCAATGAATTTCAAAAGGTTACAGCTCATAGCCTGGTGACGCCATTCTGGCTGCTGCTTCAGTCTTAAAAGGAAAGTCAGGCAGAATCAGAGCGAAGGCTCGCATCTACTCGAATGAAAGGAAAACTGCAGGGGAACTGTGGATATGGTACTTCAACTGCCCAGTTTCCCAGATTGATAATTTTGAGGCAAGACCACTTTGAAAATCCGTTTGTAATGTTTGTTCAATAAGCTTCCGAGCCTACTCTCGTGGGGGATTTCTGTTTAGAATCTTTGATTGAAGTGATTATCTTTAAACGTTTTAACCACATGACAGGTGCGCCCCATGGAATACTTTGCAGACGTCCCCAAAATCGAGTACGAAGGCCCGGAAAGCAAGAATCCTCTCGCATTCAAGCATTACAACCCAGACGAGCAGATCGAAGGGCAGTCGATGCGGGATCTGTTGCGGTTCAGTGTCTGTTACTGGCACACGTTCCGCGGAACCGGCAGTGATCCCTTTGGAGCCGCTACTCTGCAACGTCCCTGGGATGATGGTTCCAATTCGGTGGAAAACGCGATCAAGCGGGTCGATGTGGCCTTTGAATTCTTTGAAAAGTTACAGGCGCCCTACTACTGTTTTCATGATAAAGATGTCTCTCCCGATGGAGAGACACTGAAAGAGGCGAACGAGAATTTTGACCGGATTGCCGACAAACTGCAGGAAGCTCAGGAGCGGACCGGTGTCAAGCTGTTGTGGGGAACAGCCAACCTCTTCTCGCATCCCCGTTTCATGCATGGTGCCGCCACCAGCCCCAATGCGGATGTCTTCGCTTATGCAGCAGCTCAGGTCAAGAAGGCCATGGAAGTCACCCATCGTCTGGGTGGTGAAAACTATGTTTTCTGGGGTGGCCGGGAAGGCTACATGAACCTGTTCAACACCGATATGAAACGGGAACTGGATCATCTGGCCCGTTTCATGCACATGGCCGTAGAACACGCTCAGAAAATTGGTTTCAAAGGGCAGTTCCTGTTCGAGCCCAAACCCAAAGAGCCGACCAAGCATCAGTATGATTTTGATGCTGCTGCCTGTCTGAATTTCCTGCGGGCGTACGATCTGCTCGATCATGTGAAGTTGAATATCGAGACCAACCATGCCACTCTGGCCGGGCATACCATGATGCATGAACTGGTCTACTCATCGATTCAAGGATCTCTGGGCAGCATCGATGCAAACACCGGGGACCTCCTGCTGGGCTGGGATACGGACCAGTTTCCAACGGATATCTATCTGACCACACAATGCATGCTGGCGATTCTGGACCAGGGGGGACTTGCTCCCGGAGGGGTCAATTTCGATGCGAAGGTCAGACGCGAAAGCTTCGAGCCGATCGACCTGTTCTATGCACACGTTGGCGGAATGGATGCCTTCGCACGAGGGGCCAAAATCGCGGCTCAGATTCGCAAAGATGGTGTGCTCTCTGATTTCGTCGCCAAGCGCTATGCCAGTTACAACGAAGGCATCGGTGCCCAGATCGAAGCCGGCAGCGTGAGCTTCAGTGACCTGGAAGCCTACATGCTGGAGAAAGGGGATTCTGCTCCCAATCTCAGCGGTCGCCAGGAATGGATCGAGAATGTCATCAATGAATATCTCTGAGATTCGAGTACCGTAAATGGTGCAACAGCAGCCCTCTGTGATTTCGATCGCAGGGGGCTGTTTTCTTCGGCTGACAAAAACAGGAAAATTTCGTCCCAAGCTCACATCTATGAGCTAGGCTTTAAATCAGGATCTGTAAACTTCCCTGCTGTCAGTAGACACAATTCTGGTTGTAGCGATTCTGCGGTTCGTTCCGAAACGCCGGCTGACAGCGGAAGTCACCTCACCCTGCAGATCGCAATTTGTTCACGCATCATTGAGGTCACATCATGATTGACACGATTCAGGGAATCTGGCACGAGTACTCAACGTTTTACATCAATTATCTTAATAAACGCTGGGATAATATCTCGCCGATGGAGTACGGCATTGTGCTGGTGGTCATCGCCTTCATCGGCTGGCTGTTAATGCGAAACGGCATGCGCAAAGTCTGAGTCAGGGGGAACCTGAACAGAGAGATTTGTTTACCGGGAATTCGAAGTTTCTGAAGAATCTCCTCTTGTCTGCTTTGTGAAAATCAGTAAGATCCCCGGTCGATTCAGGGAACAATGCTCTCCCGGGAGTTCCTGCAGGGAAGGTCCTTTTTCATAATTTTTGAAAAACGGATCAAACCGTTGAGCCCTGAAATGCCGATGTTGATTACTATCTCAGAAATCAGGAAAACTGATTTCATTCAGACGTTCCGAGACGAGGTGAATTTTCGGTAAAAGACGGAATTCTCCCGTCGACGGTTGTCTGGGAAATGCATACAATTCAATCAGTATTCTGTCATTCTTTATTCCGTCGGAGGATCCTAAACCTTAGCATGGACCGGAATCAATAGTGGTGAGTGCCAGGCACTACCCGATTCACCGTCCTTCTTGCAGCGACCCCACCGTCGCAATGTAATGACAGATACTATGAAAGTCGTGACCTGACACAGGCACGGCTTTTTTTATGCGCTCATGGTTTGTCCTGCAGCAGATGATTCTGAGGACTTCCACCTTAAAATCGATTCATTTCTTGATGTCCTTCCGGGGAGATGTCAGAATTAAGAATCTGTGTCGTTTTCTCAATGTTACTGCTGAAATCGGGATCTATGAACGCATCTAAGACTTCGCTGGGTCGATCCTTTTCTCGATCTTTCCTGAAATCCTTTACCCGCACCAGACTCTTCTCCAAACGGAGTATGTGGATCTGGCCGATTGCGGGCACGATCCTGTTGCTGGTGCTGGGATTGATGGTGAGAGCGATCGTGGAGACATCAAGCCGGGAGACCGTGGCGGATACGCTGCAGACGATTCTGGACGCTGACGTGGCGGCTTTAAAAATCTGGCTGGGTCGTGAAGAGTCGCTGGCGGAGGTACTCGCGGAGGAATCTCGTGTGCGCGAACTCACCCAGGAGTTAATCGGCATAGAGCAGCAGCAGCCGGAGAACCGGGATGCATTGCTGCATTCGAAATCACTCGCCGGGTTACGGGATGAGTTTCGTTCCGAACTGGAGCACCTGGGATACCTGGATGTCGGCCTGTTTAACCTGAAGGGGAAAGTGCTGGCTTCTTCGCGCGATGAACCCATCGGCAGAGCGGATCTACCGATTCAGCAGTCGGCCCTGGAGCAGGTCCGCGAAGGGAAGTCCACGGTGACGCGGCCCTTTGAGAGTCTGTTTGCCCGCAAAACGGAGTCGGGAGAACTGAAAGCCAACTTGCCGACCATGCTGGCGATGGCACCAGTCCGGGACGAAGAGGGGAAACCGATCGCGGCACTGGCATTGTTGATCAAACCCGAGGTCGATTTCACCCGCATCCTGTCAGTCGCCCGGGCGGGGAAGACAGGCGAAACGTATGCCTTCGACAAAGACGGCGTCATGCTTTCACAGAGCCGCTTTGACGAGGATTTGAAACTGATGGGACTGATCCCCGATCGTGAAGATTCACAGTCCATCCTCAACGTGCAGGTTCGGGATCCTGAAGTCAACATGGCGGAGGGGGATCGCCCGACGATACGGATGGCAGAACGTTCCCTGACTCGCATGGCGGCTTCCGCTGTGCAGAATGAGAGTGGCATCGATGTGGAAGGTTACCGCGATTATCGAGGCGTACCTGTCGTCGGTGCATGGACCTGGCTGCCGGAATACGGGATGGGGATTGCCACCGAAATGGATCAGGCGGAAGCCTATCGGTCATATTACCTGTTGCGTTACACGTTCTGGGGACTGTTTGGGCTGTTGATCATCGGCAGTATCGCGATCTTCTTCTTTACAGTGATCGTCGCCAGAAAAGATCAGGAAACGCGACGGGCCGTCATCAAAGCGAAACAACTGGGCCAGTATGCCCTGGAAGAAAAACTGGGAGAAGGGGGGATGGGGGTCGTCTATCGCGGACAGCACGCGATGCTCCGCCGTCCGACGGCCATCAAGTTACTGGACATCGAAAAAACAACCGACGAAGCGGTGGCCCGTTTTGAACGCGAAGTGCAACTGACCAGCCAGCTCAATCACCCGAATACGATTGCCATCTATGATTACGGCCGTACTCCGGAAGGGGTCTTCTATTATGCCATGGAGCTATTGGATGGAATCAACCTGGATGATCTGGTCAAAGAGTTTGGTCCGCTGCCTGAAGCCCGGGTTATTCATCTGCTCAAACAGGTGGCAGGCTCACTGTCGGAAGCACATCAGCGGGGAGTCATTCATCGGGACATCAAGCCGGCGAATATCTTCCTGACGCATCGCGGGGGCGTTTATGATTTTATCAAGCTGCTCGACTTCGGTCTCGTCAAAGCCGTAGATGGCAGAGAGCAGGCTTCGCTGACATCCACGAATGCGATGGCGGGGACTCCGATGTATCTTTCGCCGGAAGGGATCAACCACCCCGATCAGGTTGACGCACGCAGCGATCTGTATGCGTTTGGAGCAGTGGGCTATTATCTGCTGACGGGGACGACGGTCTTTGACGGCGAAACGATTATCGAAATCTGCATGAAACATGTTCAGGATGAGCCGGAACGGCTTTCGGACCGACTGGGAAAACCGGTTTCTCCCGATCTGGAACGGATCATCATGCAGTGCCTGGAGAAGGACCCGGCGAAGCGACCGCAGTCTGCCTCCGAACTGGTACTGGCGTTGACTCATTGCGAGCACGATTGCCAGTGGAGTCTGCAGGATGCGAGCGACTGGTGGAAAGAGCACATGGAATCCAGATCTGCTCTGGAAAAGACCGCTACAGATACGCCTCGGATTCCGAAAGCTTCGGCGGACGCCACATTAATCGTGAACCTGTCGGAAGAGGATTAACAGACTCACGCTGAGAAAAAGGTCTCAGGGGGTGTCGCTGTTCAATGCTTCCAGAGGGACGAAATCCGGAGGGTTCCCGGCTGTAGTGGAAGAGCTGCGATTTGCCAGGATCCCAGGAGCGGCGGTCTGACTATGGTCGGCTCCCTGATAGACGCCGAAATCGTTGAAGAAGAATTTCTTCGCAAGGCGGTAAACCCAGCTCTTTTCGGGAACTTCATTTCCGGGAGAGTATTGAGAAGTGCGCGTTTCCAGATTCTGCAGTTCCTGCATCGCCTGTTTGCGGAACGTGGAATCTTTCGCACCATGTTTTTTGACCAGATCTTCCAGCAGATCGGGACGCTCCAGAATGATGCAGCCACGGGTATTCTGTTGAACGACATGCCGAAAGTCTTTCAAAAATTCGGACTGCACGAACTTTTCTTTCAACGTTTTGGATTCATCATGAATGGAGTCGGTGGCGAACTGAATCACGGGGCAAGGCTCAATGTCGCCCCAGGGATTGATATGGTGGCTGAGTCCGGTGGCAGCCGGGCAGAGGGCGGTTCCGTCATGATCAAAGTAAGCATCGATGACGCCGATTGGCTTGCGGGCCCGGATGTCAACCACAAACTTGCGGGCGCGTAACTGCTCTTCAGGTGACAGAGCCAGCTCCGGATTGGGCTCAGGGCCTGCGACCCGGTAAATGTGATACCAGCAGTACATCACACCCATATCGATCAGCTTGTCGACCCATTCCTCGGTCAGCAGATCGTCGATGTTGGACTTACACAGACTGGTACAGACGCCGGTGAGCAGTTTGTTATTCAGGCAGTTCTGAATCCCCTGCATCGTCTTGGCGTAGACGTCATTCCGTCCGCGACGCTCATTACTGATGATCTCATTTCCCTCCACGCTGATCAGAGGGGTCGCGTTGCCGAGCTTCCGCAGTTTTTTCGCAATCTCGTCGGTGATGAACTGGCCGTTTGTGAAAATCTGGAAATAGCAGTCGGGGTGGCGTTCCAGGATTTCCAGAAGCTGAGGGTGCATGAAGGGTTCGCCCCCCAGGATTCCGAAGAAGGAATTTCCCATCTCCTTCGCTTCCTGGATCAGCTTCGACATGGCTTCCACATCGATTTTTTCCTGTTTGGCGGCCACATCGACCCAGCATCCCTGACAGCGCAGATTGCAGCTGTTAATCACCGAGACATAGAGGAAGGGAGGAAAGAATTCTCCCCGTTTCAGGCGTTTTTTGTGTTTATGAACGGAGAGGGCACCTTTAAAACCGAAATTATAAGCCAGTTTCCAGACCAGTCTTTTGTCTGTCTCCATTAAGACGCGTTTGGCCATTTTCAGATACATGAAGGTACTCAATTCCCCAGAGGGTACAGAATTACTGAACAAAAATTATTTTTACTATCAATTCTACTCATTCGGGCGCGGTAAAACACCCGTTTCCATCAAAAATTACACAGAATTTTTTCCCAGTACATAAACATAGATTCTCTCACTGTAAATTGCATGAATTTCGTGGTATAAGGCAGTGTTGAGAAAATTCTTTTTTTGACATTGAGGTACATTTCTTATACTTTCTAAGTTTAAATAAACCTTATCAAGCCGCTCATTGGTTACCATATATTTTCTTTACAAATTGTTTTAGAGCTCGAGGCAATTGATGGAGTTAGTCGGACGAAGATACGATACATTTGAGGCTGTCAGCATCAAGATCAAAGGAGACAAAATCTCCTCGATCGATCTGCTGCCTGATTCAGAAGCAGCCGGACTGCCTTTCATTGCTCCATCAATGTTTGATTTGCAGATCAATGGCCATGGTGGAATCTGGTTCAACAAACCAGATCTGACTTCAGACGAAGTCTGCCAGGTGCTCGAGAAACATTACCAGTACGGCATTACCCGGCTCTGTCCCACGCTGATTACCAGTTCATACGAAGCTTACGTTAGTGGCTTTTCCGCGATCCGTCAGGCGTGCGAAGAAAACGAGTGGGTAGAACAGATGGTGCCCGGCTGTCATCTGGAAGGGCCGTTTATCTCGCCGATCCAGGGGCCACGCGGTGCACACCCGCTGGATCAGGTACGAGCTGCCGATTGGGACGAATTCTGCCGACTGCAGGAGCTTTCCGGAAATCGAATTCGTCTGATTACTCTGGCTCCTGAAGTCGATAACGCAATTCCCTTTATCAAAAAAGCAGTTGCCTCCGGCGTTGTCGTTTCGATCGGGCATACAGCAGCAGAGCCCGAGCAGATCACGGAAGCAGTCGATGCGGGCGCCCGGCTCAGTACTCATCTGGGGAACGGAGCACATGGCACTTTACGTCGCCATCCCAACTACATCTGGGAACAACTGGGCGAACCCCGCCTGATGGCCAGCATCATTACAGACGGCCATCATCTGCCTGCCAGTGTCGTCAGGACGATTATTAAAACCAAAGGTGTCGAGAATGTGATCATTACGTGTGACGCCTCCGGACTGGCTGGTTCTCCACCGGGCATCTACGATGAAGGTTCTGTTAAGATGGAAGTCCTCGAGGATGGCCCAATTGTGATCGCCGGTCAGCGGCAGTTACTCGCCGGCTCAGGGCTGGAGACCGACACCTGTGTGACGACCGCGATCGATATGGCAGGTATTTCCCTGCAGGAAGCTCTGGACATGGCTGGCTTGAACCCGGCCCGTTTACTGGGGTTTGAGGAAATCAAACTGGAAGTCGGTTCGCGGGCGGATCTGATCCTGTTCCATTATGAGGGAGCAGGATCCCGGATGAATATTCAGACAACTCTCTCCTGTGGGTCGGTGAAATACGGCACGCTGCTGGTCAATTCCTGAGTTTGTGCTGTTTAATCCGAATGTGCTCCTCATGCCACAGAAAATGTAAAATATTTTTCTGCTCGCGTGTTCACTGATTCCCTTCCGCGCATATCAATGTTATAATTGGGTATTCATATTCCGAACATCAAAATTTCATCGACGGAATTTTGTGTCTATTTGGGAGCCTTTCTTTTATTATTATTTATCTGGCTCGCAATCATTTTAGATGGCACACGGTAATCGGAACTCAGTTGAAACGTGTTACTTATTTTTCTTATTCGCCGATTTTGAGCAGGTGCATTTTCTAAGAATGTCCTGTCATTGTTCTTATTGTTTTACTGAGTGATGATTCATTGCCTGGTGTGCATCAGCAGAGCATGGACTACGAATGATTTTTTTTAATAAGAAGTCACGCAAGAAGAAGCTCAGTGCGCAGTTGGTTGACTTAAAACTCGTCAAGCCGGACGAGATGGACGCCTGCCTGCAGGAGCTTCAGGATAACTCAGCCGATGACGATAAACTGATTCGGTTGCTGGAGCGCAAAAACCTCATCACTTCTTTCCAGGCCAGCCGGCTGAAAAGTAATGAACTGGAAGGCCTCGTTCTGGGCGATAACAAGCTGATGTACCAGAACGCGTCCGGGAGCTTTGCCCGAGTTTACCGGGCCGAATCGCTCGTGAGCGGCCGCATGGTCGGAGTGAAAGTTCTCAGACAACGCTGGGCCCAGGATCCGGAAACGGTCAAAATGTTTCGCCGTGAAGCGGAAGTCTGCAAGCAGTTCCAGCACAAAAATATTGTCCCGATTTACGATGTCGGCGTGCAGGACAATATCCACTACTTCACCATGGAATTTGTCGAAGGTGGAAACCTGCGGGATTTCATCACGATTCGCAAAAAACTATCCCCTCTCGAAGCGATCAATTACACCATCGATATCTGTGAAGGCCTGGAGTATGCCAATCGACTGGGGTATACACACCGGGACATGAAGACCACAAACGTGCTGATGTCGATCCAGGGAGTGGCCAAGCTGATCGACTTCGGACTGGCTGGTGAAGATGATGCCGGCGGAGCCGGAGAGGCGCATCAGCGGGCAGTGGAATACGGGACCCTGGAAAAATCGACAGGCGCCCCCCGGAACGATCCCCGTAGCGACCTCTACTTCGTGGGGACCATTTTTTACGAACTGCTCTGCGGCAAACCCCCTTTCCCTCGCACAAAAGACATCGAAGAACGCAAGCGGCCTTCGCGCTATTCACAGGTGCCTTCGATCACCTCTATCGAACCGGATTTGCCGACTTCCGTTGTAAATGTGCTGGAAAAACTGATGGCTTATATGCCTTACGATCGATATCAGTCGGCGACGGAAGCGATTCAGGATCTGCTTGAAGTTCGGGCTCAAATCAGTGAGTCTGAAGAGGCACCGAAAGTTCAGACCAGTTCCGACGCCAAAGCGAGCGCAGAGCAGGATCTCAAGATGGCGATTGCCCCGCCGACAATTCTGTGCATTGAAAATCGTCCCCGGCATCAGGATGTATTACGCGAGTACCTCACCAAGCACGGCTATCGTGTTTTGATTCTGAGAGATCTGGAGCGGGCGATGCAACGCGTAAAGGAAAATGCCCCTGACTGTATCGTCTTTATGGAAGACTCCATCGGGGAGGGAGCGGTCGAAGCCTTTAATAAGGCCTTGGCCATGGATCCGGATCTGGCAGCCGTCCTCGTGTTGTCAGAAAAGAATGCTGCTGTTAAGAAAACGCTGAAGAAAACGGATCGCTCGCGCATTCTGGTCCAACCAATCAAAATTCGCAATTTGCGCGCGAAGATCCAGAAGGTGCTGCAACATCAACTCAACGATTCCGCAGAGCTGACCGCTTACTGAGCCTGTGGATTAAGCTCATTCATACTTGGGAATATTGGGTTCCGGGATTTCTTCCAGCAGTCGGCCGATAATGTCTTCGGTGACCATGCCCTCTGCCTGTGCCTGAAAGTTCGTGGAAATACGATGGCGCAGAACCGGCACCGCGACGCGGCGGATGTCGTTCAGAGAGACGCTGGCACGACCATCCATGGCGGCAATCGCTTTTCCGCCTGCGATCAGGTATTGGCCTGCCCGGGGGCCGGCTCCCCAGTCGACCATCTGTTTGATAAACGCAGGGGCGGAACCGTCCGTGGGGCGTGTGGCCCTGACCAGTCGAGTGACATAGTTGATGGTCAGCGGCCCGACTTCGATCATGTTGATCTGACGCTGCAGATAGAGAATCGACTTGGCTGAGAGGACCTTACGGATTTCGGGCTTCTCACTGATGGTGGTCGCAGCCAGAATCTTTTCTTCCTCTTCCAGGTTCGGGTACTCGACCTTGATGTTAAACATGAACCGGTCGAGCTGGGCTTCCGGGAGGGGGTAAGTTCCTTCCTGCTCGATCGGGTTTTGTGTCGCAATCACAAAAAATGGTTCCGGCAGATCATAGGTTGTCTGTCCGACCGTGACTTCCCGTTCCTGCATCGACTGCAGTAAGGCCGCCTGCGTCTTGGGAGGGGTACGGTTGATTTCATCCGCCAGGAGAATATTGGTAAAAACCGGACCATGCACAAAACGAAATGAACGTCGTCCCGAGTCTTCTTCTTCCAATACGTTCGTGCCGGTAATGTCAGAGGGCATCAGGTCAGGAGTAAACTGAATCCGCTTGAAATCGCAATCCAGAATCCTGGCGATCGTGCTGACCAGCAGGGTTTTCGCCAGACCGGGGACCCCCACCAGCAGGCAATGCCCGCCTGTAAAGATAGCCGCCAGGATCTGCTCGATCACGGCATCCTGACCGATAACGACCTTATGCAGTTCATCCACCATCACATCATGGTGGCGTTTCAGTTTTTCCAGAAAGTCATCGAAGTCGCGTTTTTCGTTAGCCAAGGGATTTCCATTCTGTCTTGTGATTCAAGCCTGACTGATATAAACAGGTTGTCCGGCACGGATCTTCCATCCGGACGACCTTCAGTCCAAGTGTGAAAATACGCTGTCAGTTCACACAATTATAGCCATCTTAAATCCCCAGAGAAACAGAGACCCGCTGACTTGAGGGAGCAAATGTGCTACAATCAGGAACACAGTCAAAAAATAGCGGATTCATGCAATTTGGAGGAAAACGGGTCAGATCGGAATTTCTTTAAACGATTCTGATCCTGGATGTAGCTCAATAGAAGGGGGCGTTCCGGCCCTCTGTCAGGTCTGAATCTCTGTGGGATTGAAAGTAAAATCGAATGGATTTTTCTCAGTATCGAAAAGCGTATCGGGCGTTGCGCTGGACGTTAACAGCAGTCCTGTGTATCTCACTCTTATTTCAGTTCGACCGAGCCGTCTGCGCGCAGGAACAGGAACTGTCCGCGAAAGCTGTTCTGAAGTCGATTGAACGCGGTAAAGACTTTCTGTTGCAAGAGCAGAAAGAAAATGGTTCCTGGTCCGGCCCGGGGAATAATTATACGCCCGGGGTCAGTTGCCTGGCGATGATGGCCATCATCAATTGCGGCATGACGACCAAAGATGAACCTGTTCAGAGGGGCCTGAAATATTTGCGGTCGCTACGTCGTCCTGAGCCCAGGGGAACATATCAGACCAGCCTGATGATTATGGCCCTGGCTGCTGCGAAAGATGGCAAACGGGATTTGCCTCTGATCCAGTCGCTGGTCGAACGGCTGGAGAAAAGCCAGGTGACGACCGGCCCCAATGCGGGGGGCTGGAGTTATGGTCCCGGAATGGCAATTGGAGGCGGAGGTGTTGCGGACCGGAGTAACAGCCAGTACGCGGTGCTGGCACTGAGAGACGCCGTGCATTCGGGAGTGCCCGTCAGCCAGAAAACCTGGAAGCTCATCAAGCAGTACTGGCAGACTCAGCAAAGCGGCGATGGGGGCTGGGGCTACCAGGAGAACGGCGGTTCCAGCCGTGGCAGTATGACTGTCGCGGGGATCGCCACCATGGTGATCGTCAATTCCATGTTGGGGGAGGAACTGAAAATCAACCCCGACGGAACTCCTGTCTGCTGCGATGAGAAAGAGGAAGATAAATCCATCGAGCGGGCGATTGACTGGATGACCACCCATTTTACTGTCGGAACCAATCCCGGCGTGAACTCCTGGCTGCTGTACTATCTGTATGGTCTGGAGCGGGCCGGTCGCTTAAGTGGCACCCGGTTCTTTGGCAAGCACGACTGGTACCGGGAAGGAGCCGCGTTTCTGACGCAGAGACAATCAGTGCGGGATGGATCCTGGCGCGGTGCCGGTCAACTGGAATCTAATCCGGTCCTGGGGACCAGTTTTGTACTGCTCTTTCTGTCCAAGGGGCTGGCCCCGGTGTTGATCAACAAGTTGGAATATAAGACGGAGAGGCATGTCAATCTGAAACCAGGGGCTGTTCCCAACTGGAATCACCATCAGAATGATATTTTGAATCTGACCGATGCGCTTTCAGGGCGTCCTGACTGGCCGAAGCTGCTCACCTGGCAGACCGTCAATCTGGATCTGGCGATCCAGGGGGGAGGCGTGCAGATTCTGAGACAGGCTCCGGTGCTTTTTATCAGTGGTCTGGATAATCCCGGGTTCGGAGTGAAAGAAGTCAACATTCTCAAACAGTATGTCGAGCAGGGAGGCTTTATCTTTGCCGTCGACAACTGTAACGGGGCCGGCTTTGATCGTGGTTTCCGGGACCTGATTCAGAAAATGTATCCTCAGGGCGAAGCTCAGCTCAAGCGACTGACAGCAGAGCATCCGGTCTTTCGTTGTGAATATCTGCTCGACGCGGAAAGCGTCGAATTGTATGGCGTGGATGTGGGCTGCCGGACTTCGATTATTTACTGCCCCGATGATCTCGCCTGTCTGTGGGACAAATGGATGCGTTTTCCTTCTCGGGACCAGTCGGTCAATGCAAAATCCATGATTACCCGTGCTGTTCGCATTGGGACTAATGTGATCGCATATGCCACCGGACGCGAACCACCCAACAAGTTGGATCAGGAAGAACTGGCCAGCGAAAACGGAATGCAGAATCAGATCGAGCGTGGATTCCTGCAAATCGCCAAGATCAGGCATAATGGCACCTGGGATGCCGCCCCTCGTGCTCTAACCAATCTGCTTAAGGCCCTGAATCAGAAAGCGGGGATGATCGCCTCTACGAAGACGCCCACTCTGCCTGCCAGCGATCCCAATCTGATGCAGTATCCACTCCTCTATATGCATGGCAGGAGCCAGTTCAGCCTTTCGAAAACAGAACAGTCGAATCTGAAACAGGCACTCGAAAACGGGGCGGTGCTGTTTGCCGATGCCTGCTGTGGGTCTCAGCCTTTTGACAAAAGTTTTCGTCAGTTGATGCAGGAAATGTTTCCCACCAAAAAGTTCAAACGCATTCCCATCGATCATCCCCTGTTTTCCGAGCAGACCGGATATGATGTCCGCCGCGTGAGGCGCCGACAGATGGAAGTCAATGATGTGAATCAGCCTCTGAAAGCCGAAACGCTGGTGGTCGAACCTTTGCTGGAAGGAATTGAAATTGATGGACACCTGGCTGTGATATATAGTAAGTACGATATCAGCTGTGCCCTGGAGCAGCAGGCCTCTGTGGCTTGTGCCGGTTACGTGCCCCAGGATGCGGCGAATCTGGCATTGAATATCGTCCGCTATGCTCTGCTGCAGGATATCGCTTATCGGAAAGTCATGCAGCCGAAAGAAAAAGCGGAATACACCGGTCAATAACGACAGATCTCAGGGCAGCAGCACAGGGAGAAGCATGAACGATCAGGAAGAGCAGCAGAAAAATATCACCGCGGGCGCCCGATTCGTCGGCGTTGTGATTGGCTGTGTCTTTGGTGGAATTGGTCTGTTGGTGCTCGGCTTTTTATGGTCACAACCCTTTGGTGCGTTTCATTCGCCGCCCCTGTTTTTTCGTCTCTTCGGTTCACTGATCGCGATCCCTTTTGTCTTGATCGGGGGATTTACGGCTTTCAGATCACTGACCGCTACGGGAAACGGACTGACACGTGTGAAGTCGAAGTCATCCCGTAAAACGCCGGCGAAACAGAAGCGAAAGTATGCCTGTCCGCATTGCAATGCGCCGATTGGTGAAGATTCGGATGTCTCACCGCACGGGGATGTGAAATGCAGTTATTGTAAAAACTGGTTCAACATTCACGGCGACTGAAAGCGGACCCGGATAGTTTCACGCGGCTTTGCGCGTCTCTTCTGCAGAAGCATGTTCCGGTAATTGCGTGTAGGGAAGCTTGAGTGAAGGACGCAGATAGCGCCAGTAAATCGAACAGAGTTCGAAAAAGGCTTTGACGAAATCGTGCGGCTTGACCTTCGACCCCGCCACATCTTTCCAGCAGGTCAAAGGCAGCTCATAGACGGTGTCTTCCAGTCGGGGGCAGTCAAAGAACCGCT
Source organism: Gimesia panareensis (assembly GCF_007748155.1). Taxonomy (GTDB): domain Bacteria; phylum Planctomycetota; class Planctomycetia; order Planctomycetales; family Planctomycetaceae; genus Gimesia; species Gimesia panareensis. Next base: position 5,679,365 of record NZ_CP037421.1, on the reverse strand, counting down.
CCAGTTGACGGGCCCGTGCCAGCAGTTCCACATCGAAAATCCAGTTCGTGAGAAAACGAGTGGAAAACAGACACTGGTTTTCCCGGTTCACACGAAACAGTTTCGCTCCGCATTGTGTGTCGTAAATGGGGAGCTGTAATACGATCGAAGCAGCGGTTGCAAAAATCCGTCCCAGGTAATGACGCAGTTGCTGACGTTCAATCTGCCGACCCAGCAGCTTCACACGTGCGCCGAGTACCATCGAACGCTCGGGCATCTGTTCCAGTTGCGCTGCGAACTGGGGAATCATTTCCAGTGGAGTCGCGAGATCGGCATCCCAGAAGCCGGCAAAATCGACTCCCGCATGCAGAGCCTGCTGCATGCCCTGGCGGACGGCTTCCGCCTTGCCCTGGTTGTGTGTCAGATGCAGCACGTCGAAGCGGTCGGGATTGGAGTCTTTCAGGTCGTCCAGAATCAAGGCGGTCCGGTCGCTGCTGCCATCATTAACGAACAGAAAGGAATGCTGTGGATTCTGCAGAACGTACTTTCGAAACTGCAGGACCTCCAGGCGTTTCTCTTCGTTATAACAGGGGATGACAATAATGGCAGATGACATGAATGATTTGATACCCGATTCACCTGAAGGACAGCCAGGCTGAAGTCCGTTCAAGCTGGAAAAGTTGCTCAAAGTCGAGGAGGGCCCGCCCTGCTGGTTGCAGGGTTTCGACGGAATTGTGAGCCGGGGTGTATCAAAAAAGTGAAATTATGTCAAAACCGAAATCGGGAGCGCACAGAAAAGCAGAAGCCTCCCCGAGGAAGACTTCTGCTGTTTCTGATTTGATTGATCGACGTAACTGCTTGTTATTCAGTCACTTTGATCTTGTAGAGCCGCGAACGGTCGGAGACAAACATGTGCCCGTTGGCGATCGTCGGCGTACTATAGATTGAGGAGTTGAATGTCTTCTCTTCCAGCAGTTTCTTTTCTTTGCCGGCTTTGAGAATGATCAACATGCCATCTTCGTTGCCGATGAATACTTTGCCGTCGACCACCATCGGGGAACCCCAGCAGGCGGCGAACATGTCGTATTCCCAGTAACGTTTGCCGGTTGCGAAATCGAGGCAGTGGACGAATCCACTCAGGTCCGGTGCATAAACCAGTCCGTCATCGATTGCCACAGTCGACATGGTGCGGCGGTACAGCAGATCACCTTTTTTACCGGTCAGCTTGCCGTCGACATCCTCACCACCGTAGTGCCAGATCTGTCCGGAGTTCGGATTGGCTTTCCAGCCCTCTTTACCGTCAGAAATCTGGGGGCTGATGTCACCTTTCTTGGTGGCATCGATCCGGTAGATGTGGCCCACGCCTTCACCGTGTTCCGGGTCCTGTCCGACTCCCAGAATGACGCTGTTGTCTTTGAAAACGGGGGTACTGATAATCGCATTCCGAGTACCACGCCCCCCCAGTTCCCACTTGGAGTCTTTGGGGTTCAGGTCGAACTTCCAGATCAGTTTGGCATTGCCGTCGCCATCTCCTTCGGGAGTGAAAGCATACAGCCAGCCGTCACCACCGGGGAAATAAACCTGGGTCTGGCCATTCACAACACCGATGGCGGGTGAAGACCACTGACCGTGGAGAATCTGGTCGAACGGTGTGTTGTCTTCCCAGAGAATCTCACCGGTTTTCTTATTCACTGCCAGGAAGCAGGGAGCACGAGGAGCAGGTACTTCCAGGTGGGCTTCGTCAACGCCGTTTGAAGTTAAGAGGAAGATGTAGTCACCGTGCACGACGGGAGAACTGGTTGCCAGGTTATGCGGAAAGACACCCAGGTCTTCGATCATATCAAGCTTCCAGATGATGTCGGCGTCCTGTTTTTCAGCGTCTTTTTCTTCCTTGAAGGGACCATCGTTTTCGTTGTCATAAAAACCATCTGCGTCCAGGCACATCAGTTCGCAACGGTTGGTGACAACCCAGACACGATCTCCTTCGATGCAGGGAGTCGAGCAGATTCCCTGTTCCGGCCAGTCGTTCACACGACCCTGGGGCAGTTTTTCACGTGACAGCTGCCACTTGAAGTCGCCGGTTTTTTCATCAAAACAGAGGACAACCCCCAGGTCTTCTTTGTACTCGGGACGGTATTTACCACCGTTGTTGGTCCCGACATAGACCTGGCCATTGGCAACGACCGGGTTACCATAAGTCTGAGATCCCAGCTTGGAGACCCAGACGATGTTCTCACCCTTTTCATCGCCTTCGCCAGGCTTGAAGTTCAGAGTGATTCCCGTAGTCAGGTTGACCATGTTGCGGGTCGGGTCACCGCCCCACATCGGCCAGTCACCAGTGACTTTGGCAGTAGACTTGGAATCTTTGCTGGCCGTCTCTGCTTTGGGAGCCGGTTTGGTCTGCGAAGTTTTTTCCGCTTTTTTCTCGGGCTTTGGATCGGCTTTCGGTTTTTCTTCTGCCTTGGGCTTGGCTTCCGCTTTGAAAGGGTTGCCATCCGCATCCAGGGCCGGTTCCGATTTTTTCATGTCCGGCTTCTCTTCCGGAACATTGACGCCGGCGCCACCCGTGGTCGATCCTGCTTCTTCGATCGGAGCAGAACCACCCAGGTCCGTAGCCGTTTCCGGCGGGGTTGCCGGTTTTTCAGTCGCATCGCGGGATTCGCAACCTGTGGAAGCCAGCAGCGCACAGCATGCAAATGAGTTCAACAGGGCAAATCGTAATAGAATCTTTTTCATTATTTATCCTCAGAGACAATGACGTTATCAAAGTAAACATCGGCGAGACGGTAGAGGTAAAGCCCTGGGCTTCCCTTCTCATTCGCATGTGGATCGACCGTTTCAATGGTCCACTCTTTAGGTTCCGGTTTCTTGCGAGGCCAGACCTTGCCTTTCACCGTCGCCTGACCATCTTTGATCTCGACTTTCAACTTCATGGTGTACCAGACGTCCGGATCGGAACGGAAGCGGATTTCCTTGGTCATCCGCTTATGAGGTGCCCAGCTCTGGATGGCCAGTTTGCTGGAGTTCCCTTTCACGATCAGGTCGTAGCGATTGACTGTGACACCGATACTGGCCAGCTTTCGCTTCTGTTCTTTCATGAAAATATCAGCCTGAACGGTGTAGCCGTTCGGTGCCAGTCTGCTCATGTCGGAGGGACCCAGCCAGACGCTGGCACTGGGACGTCCTTTTCCGGGGCTGGCTTTCAACGCTGTTGTGCCATCCACTTCGTTTGGTTGAAGTTTCAGGAACGCGTTGACCCAGGTGCCGGGGACCTGTTTCCCTTTCAACCCTTCGAAGTCGAACTTCCAGGGGAGAGGGGGAAATACACGCAGACGGGCTTCGGCAGTGGCCTCACCGACTTTGACCGAGATGGTACCCGCTGCCGGAGATTTCAGATCGGTTGGAGTGGTAACCGTCATGCCATCGACTTTGGCCTGTTCCATGCCGGGGCCGGGAATCAGTTTGCCTTCCACTTCTTTAATGAAGCGTCCATTGGCATCGTACGCCAGGATCTGGTAATCAATTTTATCTCCCTGGGGGACGGCCATTTCGAAAGGTGCCAGCTGAATGCTCGCGATTTTGTCCTGGACCGGCTTTTCTTCTGCCAGCGGAGGAATCGGATTGCTGGTGGGCTTCTGCGATTCGTCACCAATACAGATCGTACGGTCGCGGGTGACGAAATAAATTCGACCATTGGCGATCGCGGGAGAAGCGTAGATTTCATCCATCCCCTTGTCGACACGGGCCAGCAGCTGAACGTGAGACAGTTCTTCGCACTTTTCCTTGCTCGGCTTGAGGATGAAAATGTTACCGTTGACTTCCATGACATATAGTTTGCCGTCCGCCCAGACAGGAGAGCCTTTGCCGACGGTGCCCAAGTTGTGGGTCCAGAACTGCTTGCCATTTTTGCTGTCGAAAGCATACATCTGACCGGTGTCAGCGACGACGTACAGAATGCCGTCTTTCACCAGCACACTTGCGTAGCCGGCTTTAATGCCATCGACCCGCCAGACACTGCCGGTTTTCGTGATGTCGCCCCGCTTGGAAGCGTCGATGCACTGCACCCGGCCGAATTCCACATTGTCGATATTGTCTTCACCATGAGTGATGTAGACCAGGTTCCCATCTGCCACGGGGGAACAGTTCAAACCCCGTTTCGACATTTTGAAGCCCCACAGTTTTTCTCCCGTGCGGGCATTCATACCGTAACAGCCACCATCGGCATTCCCGGCGATCAACTGGCGAACGCCGTCAATCACAGTCACGATGGGGGCCGAGTAGTTGGTGTCTAAGGGAGCACCGCCGGGAGCGGCGGTCCACATCAGCTTGCCGGTCTTTTTATCGAAAGCATAGTAGGTCTGCTTTGGAGGGGGAGCAGCGGTTTTGCCCCAGTTCATCTGCAGGAAGCTGACGATGACATTGTTTTCGTCGATGATGGGAGTCTGGGTTCGTCCGCCGTAACCGGAAATTTTTCCGTAGTCTTCAGCCAGTGAGGTTTCCCAGAGCAGTTTCCCGTCACCCGTATAGCAGCGGAACAGACCGCTGACCGAGTGCACGTAGACGTTTCCGGTTTCCGGATCGCCGACCATGCTGGCCCAGCCCACGCGGGGAGAAGGGATGTCGGTCTGGAAGACGTTGAAGACATCTTTCCAGAGCACTTCACCGGTTTTGGCATCCCAGCAGACAACCTGTTCCTGGGCGTTAATCTTATCTTTGGGGTCGGTCACATCGTGGTGAGTTCGACAGTTCAGATACACGCGACCATTCAAGACGATCGGGGCGGCACGACCGCCGATATCTGAAGTCCAGAGCACGTTTTTACCATCGAGAGACCACTCATCGACGAGATTTGTTTCACGGGAGATCCCATTATGCTCCGGGCCGCGCCAGTGTGCCCAGTCGCCTGCAGAGGCAAGCGACGTTGTGAATAACAGCATAATGGAGCTGACGAGCACCATGTTAATTCTTCGCATAGAAGATCCTCACTGTTCTTTTATAGAATGTGGTATCACTGATGAAGGACGACAGGACCGGTTGCCAGGCCTGTGATCTCAGCTCTTAAGGTGGGAGGGTTAAATCCCCTACATATAATACACTATTGAACTTTTCTGGGTATTGCAATGGTCTAATCTGTTCTCTCATCCAGATTTAAAAAGAGGCTGTACCTTTATATTCAGGGCCTCTTAGATCATAATCAGGGTTCCATCCCGAATTTTTCAGGCATTCCCGAATTTCCAATAAAAAAGGACTCTGTTTTTCATGTATCCACAGGTGCGTATGCGGCGAAATCGTCGAACCGACTGGTCTCGACGCCTGGTTTCCGAGAATCAGCTTTCTGTGAATGATCTGATCTGGCCTGTCTTTATACAGGAAGGCGCGAATCAGAAAATAGAGATTCCTTCCATGCCGGGAGTCCACCGGTTGACGATAGATCATCTGGTAGAACAGGCGGCAGCTGCAGCCGAGCTGCAGATCCCCGCGCTGGCACTCTTTCCCGCGACCGACCCGGCGAAGAAAACCGAAGGGGGAGAAGAAGCATATAATCCGGAAAACCTGGTCTGCCGGGCGGTACGTGCTTTGAAAGAGCAGAACCTCAACATGGGCATCCTCTGTGATGTGGCCCTCGATCCCTATACCAGCCATGGACAGGATGGTCTTGTTAAAGACGGTTACGTCGTCAACGATGAAACCATCGATGTGCTCTGTAAACAGTCCGTGGTGCAGGCGGAAGCGGGGTGCGATATTATCGCACCCTCCGACATGATGGATGGCCGCATCGGGGCCATTCGCGAAGCCCTCGACGAAGCCGGTTATCAGCACGTGCAGATCATGGCTTACGCGGCCAAATATGCCTCTGCCTTTTACGGTCCCTTCCGTGATGCCGTCGGTTCCGGAACCAACCTGGGAACGGGGGACAAGCGGACCTATCAGATGGACCCGGCCAACAGCGACGAAGCGATGCGGGAAGTCGGACTGGATATCAGCGAAGGGGCCGATATGGTGATGGTCAAACCGGGGATGCCCTACCTGGATATTGTCCGCCGCGTCAAAGCCGAATTCGAAGTCCCCACCTATGCCTATCAGGTCAGTGGCGAGTTCGCGATGATCTCCGCAGCCGCTCAGAACGGCTGGCTGGATCGGCAGAAATGCATGCTCGAGAGCCTGCTCTGTTTCAAGCGGGCTGGCGCCGATGGGGTCTTAACCTATTTTGCTAAAGAAGTTGCGGAAATCCTCCAGGCTGGATAAATGAATATTTGGTGAGGAATCCGATTCTTTTTTCCCGGATTGCTGCGAAAAATAGAGCCTTCTGCTATAATCTCCCGCTTCTTTCTGCCCGGCTGCTGTCAGCGGGATTGAGTCTTGAACTGCTGCCCCGACAGCCGGTTATCAAAAGTTTGCTTTTTTTTCGAACTTGAGTTCAAGAAATAGTGTCAAAATTCCTTTCCGGTCAACCGATATTGTGAATTTACGGATTTCTCTTATAAGTGAGGTGTTTCAGTGTCAGTAACGGGACATGCCAGTAGTCAGGAAACGATTGCCCTCTTCGACAAGTATGTGATCCCCAATTATGGTCGTTACCCCATCAGTCTGGTACGCGGCGAGGGGAGCTATGTCTGGGACGCTGAAGGCAACCGCTACCTCGACCTGTTTCCCGGCTGGGGCTGTAACATCCTGGGCTATTGTCCCGAACCGGTCGTCTCTGCGATTCAGGACCAGGTTTCCCGGCTGATTCATGTTCCCAATACCTGGTACACCGAAGCCCAGGGACGCTTTGCTGAATTCCTCTGTACCCGGAGTTTCGGGAAAGCCTTCTTCTGCAACAGTGGTGCGGAAGCCAACGAAGGCGCACTCAAGCTGGCCCGCCTGCACTATGATGGTAAACGGCCCAAGATCATCACCTGCGAAAACGGTTTCCACGGGCGAACCTTCGCTGCCGTCACCGCGACGGCCCAGCCCAAGTATCACGCCGGTCTGGGACCGCTGGTCGCCGGGTTCCGCTATGCCCCCTTTAATGACCTGGAAGCGATCGCCAGCCTCGTCGACGATGAGACCTGTGCCATCATGGTCGAGCCGGTGCAGGGCGAAGGGGGCGTCAACGTTCCCGATCAGGACTATCTCGCCGGTCTGCGGAAGATCGCCGACGAAGCGAACTGCCTGCTGATCTTTGACGAAGTGCAGACCAGCATGGGCCGCACCGGAACCTGGTTCGGATATCAGCAGTGGAACGTACAGCCGGATATCATGACGATGGCCAAAGGGATCGCCGGCGGTGTTGCTGCCGGAGCTCTGATTGCCACTGATGAAGTCGCCCCCAGCCTGCGGCCCGGCATGCATGCCAGCACCTTCGGGGGCAATCCCCTGGCGATGGCAGCTGGTCTCGCGACCGGTCAGATGATCGAAGATCAGAACCTGCTGGACAACTGCCAGGCCATGTCGAATAAGTTCCAGCAGTTCTTTGAACAACTCCAGGATGAGCTGCCCATCATCCGTGAGGTCCGCGTCAAAGGCATGATGATCGGCGTCGATCTTAATATCCCCTCTGCACCCGCCGTCGGAAAATGTATGGAACGCGGTCTGTTGATCAACGCGACGCACGATACCGTCGTCCGCCTGCTGCCGGCTCTGAACGTCACTGCCGAACAGGTCGAAGAAGGCTGCGAACTGATCGCGACTGTCCTGCGGGAAATGGCCGAAGAAGCATAACGCCAGCGGCCCCTGTCACTGAAATCATTGGATTATTCACACATTCCTGTTCGAGTCTTATTTAAGAAGCGAACAGGAATTCCTGTTTTTAACATGTCATTAATTGAGAGCGTCCATGAGGCATTTAGTCACTTTAAACGACCTGGAATCGTCCGAAATTACTGAGATCTTTGCTCTGGCTCAGGAGCTGAAAGACAAGCGGAAGCAGGGGGAACGTCCTCAACTGCTGCAGGGATATACCATGACTCAGTTGTTTGAAAAACCCTCTCTCCGCACCCGCCTCAGTTTTGAGTCGGCCATGTGGGAACTGGGCGGCGGTTCCAGCTTCTTCACCTGCAAGGAAGCGGGCCTCGATGGTCGGGAATCGATCGAAGATGTCGCCCGGGTGATCGGTCGTTTTTCCGATGTGATTACCATGCGAACCTTCTCTCACGAACTGATCGAACAGTTCTCCCGGAATGCAGGAACCCCTGTAATCAATGCGTTGTCTGATCTGAGCCATCCCTGCCAGGCGTTGACCGACCTGTTTACGATGCAGGAACTGCTCGGCGATCTGACCCAACAGAAACTGGTCTACGTGGGAGACGGAAATAACGTCGCTTATTCTCTGGCCAACTGTTGTGCCAAACTGAATGTGCCATTTGTCGTCTCTTCTCCGGAAGGTTTTGAACTCTGCTCCGACCTGGTGGCAACGATCAAGAAAACTTATCCTTCCGTGCAATTAGAGTTGGAAGCGGATCCTCAGAAGGCGGTCGCTGATGCCACGGTAATCTACACCGATGTCTGGGCCAGCATGGGACAGGAAGCTGAAACCGAAAAACGCAAGCAGATCTTCGCCGCCTATCAGGTGACCGAAAGCCTGATGGCAGCTGCCGGGAAACAGTGTCGCTTCATGCACTGTCTGCCCGCCAAGCGGGGACTGGAAGTGACGGACGAAGTCGTCGACTGTGACCAGAGCATCGTCTTCGACCAGGCGGAGAACCGCAAGCACCTGGCGAAAGGCCTTTTGGTCTGGCTGTTACAACAGTCATCCTGAATGGTCTTGAAACGATTTCCCACCCCGGTCCTGAACAACCGGGGTTTTCTTTTGCGCACTCTCCTGACAGGTTCAGGTGCAGAAACTGGACTTGAACCGCTCGCGCCGTCAGCGAAACTGCGTGTTATGCGTCGCGCGCGCGAGCACGGTACCCGGTATGAACCTGACAGATCTGCTCCTGTGAATCTGCTCCCCATAAAAACCTCTGGTTTGACGCGAATTTTGATCGTTCCCTTTTTCACCGGTTCCCGTTGAGCACTGATTTGCCTGCCAGAAAAGACCGTTTTTGGACACGAATTGACACAGAAATACGCATAACAGACCGGAAATGACCAGTTTTTACCGCGCGTCCCGCATATAAATTCGTTCGCGTTGACCGGAGACGTAAAGCGAGGCGCTTCCATTCTTCTTGGAGAAACGGAACGGACTGAAAACGGAGACGCTAACAGCAACATGAGAAATCTCCTGGCCTGACCGGAAACAGCGGGTTTGAACACGCATTGTATCCGATCGCCGCGAAAGACCTGGAGATAAACTGTTCTCAGTAGTGGACGTTGCGCCTCAGTCTGAAGCTGCAGGCTACTTGTTGAAGACCTGATTGACGACGTCTTTGTAGAAGACATTGAACATCAGCCATGCCATCAGCAGCGTGAGAATCAGGTTCAGGGATTGACCGCAGACATACAGAATCAGCGGCTTGCCCCCTTTGAGGAACTTGGCCAGTTCGCGGAAGTTGGTTTCCAGGCCGATACTGACAAAGGCCAGACAGAAGAACCAGCCGCGGAACACCTTGGACGATTCTTTCGTCATTGCCGGTATGACGGAGTCCCCTCCGGGAAGCGTCACGTACAAGAGCGAGAAGATGGCAGAAGCCGCAATGAAGCCCAGCACGAACTTGGGAAAGCGGTACCAGATTTCCCAGGCATCCGGTTTAATGCCCGATTCCTTCCCTTCCACGCAACTGACCCAGTAGACGGCCACGCCAAATGCGGTCACGCCGATGAGAATATTCTGAATCATCTTGATGGTCACAGCGGCCTGTTCTGCTTCCGGTCCCAGCATATTACCGGCGGCAGCGACCGCCCCGGTGGCATCGATGGTTCCGCCCATCCAGGCACCCCCCAGGATCGGGTCCATGCCCACTGCTTTAATCACAGCCGGCAACGCAATCATCATGAACACCGTAAAGGTCAGCGACAGTCCGATGGCAAACGAAAGCTCTTCCTTTTTCGCCTTACAGGAAGCAGCCGTAGCAATCGCAGCCGACACACCGCAGACCGACATATCCGCCGAGATCACCATGTTCAGCGAACGGGATTCCATCTTCAGGAATTTCTGCCCGAAAAAGTAAGTACTGATCAGTACGACCGGCGTCACGACCCAGGCCACATAGATACCGGGCAGACCCAGAATCAACAGGCGGTTCAGCAGTACGCCGGCACCCATAATCACCAGGCCCGACTTGATATAAAGTTCCGTTTTGAGGGCCGGCTTGATCCACTCCGGCGTACCAATCGTGTTACTGATGATCAAACCGATCATCAGGGCCCACAGCGCATACTCCAGGTTATAACTTTTGACCACCGCCTGCCCGGTCAGAATATAGGCCAGTGTGGCCAGTAGAAATACCGCCACAAAACCAACGGCAAACGGAACTGTTTTCTGGCCCATGACAGTCACCCCGATCGAAAATACGATCAGACTGACCGCAAAGACCACGCCGATGGGCAGCAGCAGGCTTGACTTCTCAGCGGGAAACAGCGAGTCCAGCGGATTATCCTTCCAGGAGCCCGGCTTGGCCAGCCAGGGTTTCAATGGACTGTGCACGCTCACTTTTTCGCCGGCCGCTTCCGCTGTCTTAACCTGCTCGGCAAAATCGGCTGGCAGCGAAAAATACATTGCCAGAAAGCAGATCACCAGCAGAGATCCACCAATCCAGATCGCCCACCAGTCTTCAGCGGTTTTCATTTCAGACCAGATCGGGCGTCGGGGAGCCGCGACGACGATATCATCATTCTGTTCGGGCTCAGGAGCGGAGGGAGTATCTTGCATGGTGGATCTCGGTGTCAGGTAAAACGGTTGTATCTGAATGAGCGGAACGGCGCTAGCCGCCGGTAAGGAGCTTTCGATTACCGGTGGCTAGCGCCATGCCGCTCAGATTGATAAAAAACAGAGTCATTGAAACGTACGGGCAGAGCCCGTTCGCAGACAGATTGATACCTTACAATAAAACTCAGGAATCGGAAAGCGTTGATGCGTTTCCTGAACTCAATTTCGCTTCAGGAGTTTCGGTCACCCACGCAGGCCAGAGGACCTCTAGTCTGTTTTTGTACTCCTGGTGGAAACCATCGCCTGTTTCGTGGGGGGCTTATTGGTGGGAGAGTCATCAACCGCTTCTTTGAGTGCACTCAACAGAGTGGACTGCGTGTACACGTCGCGGATGATGATTGGTTTGTTGGGGCGATTGGCGGGGAAGATCACCGTCAGGGGAATGCTGATGCTTTCAAACTTATCCAGCCATTCTTTGATCGCCGGCGATTCGTCAGTGTAGTCCGCGTACATCGGGACGACGTCGTATTTCTTGACCATTTCCAGTGTCTCTGGAGTATTCAACGCAAATTTCTCGTTGCTCTTACAGCTCAGGCACCATTCTGCTGAGAAATCAATCAGTACCGTGCGATTTTCCGAACGGAGTTTCTTCAGTTCCTGGGCATTAAAGGGGACCCAGGGCAGGTCGTTAGTTGATTTCTGACTCATGTTATAGCCGAAGTAGCAGATTCCGGCAGTGAGCAGCAGGGCCATAACCCGTACGGTCATCTTCAGCCGCATCGGGGAACTGTGCGAATACAGACTGCCGATCATCCACAGGCCGGTGGTAATCCCCAGCAGCATGATCAGCACGGGAATGGTCAGTGATTCATCCAGGAACGAAATGATAAAGATCACCGCGCCCATCAGCACGATGCCGGAAAATTCTTTAAACCGCACCATCCACATGCCTGGCTTGGGCAGTAATTTGATTGCATTCGGGAAGACACTGAAAACGAGATAAGGTGAAGCCATCCCCAGTCCCATCACCAGCCAGACCAGGTAAGTGATTTGAGGAGTCTGTTGGACGGACCAGGCCAGCACCGGTCCCAGGAACGGACCGCTGCAGGGGGTTGCCAGCAGGGTCGCCAGGATCCCGGTCAGGAACGCACCGGTCAATCCTTCTTTCTGCTGCCCGCCTGCAGCAGAACCGACCATGCCCGGCACCGGAATTTCAAAGACGCCCAGCATGCTCAGGCCCATTGCATAGACGATGCAGGCCATGATGATATTGAATTTCGTACTCTGGAACAGCCCGCCCCAGCCCAAACCCGCAAAGACCGCCAGCGAGGCCAGGCTCAAAAAGACGCACAGCACTCCCAGTGAATAGAATATGTTTAACAGGAAAATCCGCATCCGGCTTTCGCCTGCCTGCTGCACAAAACTCATGACTTTGATCGCCACCACCGGCAGTACGCAGGGCATCACGTTCAGAATCAGACCGCCCAGGAAGGCAAAAAACAGAACGGAACCAAGGCTGCGGTTCGATTCTTCAGAGCTGATGATAATCTCATCGTCGTCTGCACTGTCGCTGTTGAGTTCTGCCAGCGAGGACATCGCCACCGGCTGGGCGTTGGTAATATCTCCCAGCTGGAATTCGATCGGCATTGGACGCCGACAGCTTCCCTTGTTGCAGATCTGGTACGTCAGTTTTCCTTCCAGGCCAATCTCTTTCGCTTCCGGCAGACGTTCGAACTGACGCGTCCAGGTAACTTCGTTGTAGTGGGTCCGCTGATGAATATCGTCGTGGGTCTCTTCTTCGGGTTCCGGATTCGCCGTGAACTGTCTGGAGACCGGTTTCAAACCTTCCAGCTTGAAGATTTCAATGTGAGTCGGCAGGCCCGCCTGGGTCTTATCCTGATCGAGAGCAAAGGTGTGGAACTCCGGATCGTTCAGCTTCATCGTGATTTTCAGATCCACGAGCTTTTCGGGATTGGCAGCGGACGGCTCCAGTTCAAAATTCAATGAAAGCGGATCAGGGACTTTACGCCGTTCCGGTACGATGGTGAGCGACAGCGGAGCGCTCTCCTGCTTGCCGGAAAGCGTCTCGGTAAAAGCAAACTGGGAAGGGACACAGTTTTTTGCATCGCAGACCTGGTAGAGCATCTGTCCTTTGATCAGTACCTGGCTCGGATCCTTGACGTCGGCATTGACTTTGAACCGTCGCGTCCAGATCACGCTTTTGGTGTATTTTTCGATCTCTTTGCCAAACAGCGGTTCGAAGACCGTCTTGGGAGGATGGTCGGCGTTGAAGTGTTGATCAACGGCGGTCAAGCCTTTCGCTTCCTCGATGACAAACTTGGTCGCGCCCCCGAAGGTCGGGTTGGTGGAGTAAGAGTAAGATCCCTCGGGGATCAGCATCGTCAGCGAGAGGGTCACCGTATCGCCGGCTTTCGCATCCTGCGGCAACAGGCTGACGCTGACTTCCGCTTTCGCTGCGCTCTGATTGGTTGTACCTGCCTGTTTTTGGCCAAACAGATCGGGCAGAGATGGTTTCTGAGCGGGCAGGGTCTGGGAAAGACAGAGCAGGGAGGCGAGGATGGTCAGGCAGGAGACGATGGCGATATTGCGGCGGGGAGTTTTCAACATGAAACCCTTCCAGAAAACTCGGTAATAAGACGTAATGTTTATCGATCCTGAATGGACAGGAAGTCGACACCAGACGAGCACGCCAACAAGCGTGCGAGTCAATTCAGGTCTGACAAAACACTAACGGTTCGGTGAGCCTGTTTGTTAAATTATACAACGTATAGAATGATATCGGTGACAGGGCTGATTTCTTCTGTGAAGTAAGTTACAAAACCTTGCCGTTTCTTACGGATTTTAGATTTTTGAGTCAACACTGACAATCGATTACCAGATCCGCACACTTTGACTCTGATTCTGGTAAACTGGGAAGAGTCATCCCGCTGTGATTGAACAACTTCTTGTGTACCAATATCTTAACCCATCAACGTGAATTGATCAATTGGCGCTCCGTATCAATGAAACAATATCTGCTGACATCTGGAATTCTACTGATCCTGCTGGTGGGTTTTACCAAGGGTGAGGAACCGCTGGTCGCTCCCAAACCAGCGAAACCTTTGAAGCAGATTGACTTTAGGGCCCCTGTTCCTTACGGATTAAAGCCGGTGGAATATGGTACGGGGCCTCTGACAGATCCGGTGACTCAGCTCAACGAACAGTTGGCGCGACAAAAACGGGAACTCAAATTCGATCCGGACTGGGGTTATCTGCGTGACGTACTGCGACAGTTGGAGATTCCCGAGTCATCCCAATTGATGGTCTATTCCAAGACGGCCCTCAATCCCCGCATTATCAATCCGGAAAATCCTCGGGTCGTCTATTTTAATGACGATGTCTACCTGGGTTGGGTGCCCGGGGCGAAGTCGATGGAACTGGCCTCCCTCGACCCAGTGCGGGGAACGATCTTCTATGAACTGAAACTCGAAGCGACTGCCCGGCCCCGGTTTGTCCGTTCGGAACGCTGTCTGGCCTGTCACGCCGGCGATTCCAGTTCTCGAGTGCCAGGGTTGCTCGTTCGCTCGTTTGTGACCGATGACCACGGACGCCCGATCTCCGGCTATTCACAGATCACCCACGACAAACCGCTGGAAAAACGCTGGGGCGGCTGGTACGTCACCGGCACTCATGGTGAGATGACGCATCTGGGGAATCTGTTTGGCAGAGAGACGATTGCCGAATCCAAGACGAATCCGGCGTTGCGCACCAATCTGACACACGTCGACCAGTTTTTCGATACCAGCAAATACCTCAATCCCCACTCCGATCTGGTGGCACACCTGATTCTGGACCACCAGGTGCAGGCCCATAATCTGATCACCCGCGTGAGCATGGAACATCAACTGGGGCTGGAATCGGACGCCCGACAGAGACTCGTGCGGTATCTGCTCTTTCTGGATGAAGCCCGGTTAACGGCTCCCGTAAAAGGCACCACCGATTATCAAAGCTGGTTCTCCGGGCAGGGCAAACGGGATTCCCGGGGACGTTCACTGAAGGACTTCGATCTGAAAACCCGGCTGTTCCAGTATCGTCTGAGTTACCTGATCTACACCGACAGTTTCAATCAAATGCCCGCAGCCGTACGGACTCGGGTCCTTCAGGATATCTATGAATTCCTGAACGCAGACGCTGCGACTCTGGTGAAGGAGTGGGACGTCGATCCAGAGAACTTCCCCCACCCGGAACGGACGGCCATCCTGCAAATTGTTGCAGAAACGCTCCAGCCGCTTCCCGATTTCTGGAAAACTTCCCCTGCCCAGAAGCCGTAATCCACGTAAGAGCATTGAGGCTCTGTTCAGCGGGGATTGCTTTGAACCGTTGGCAGGCACTATGATACTGCCGAGGAATAAAACATCATTCAGACCTGGCATTGGCTGATTTCTGGTTCAGTGATCGGGATCTTTTGAGAATTCAAACCACAAACCAAATGAGGCACAATGCGGTTTTCTGATACACGACGCCCCGCCAGACGAACTGGATATCGACTCGGAGTAGGGTTCATCTGTGTGTTGGCGGGAGCACAATCACTCTTCGCACAGACAAAGCCCACCGGCAGTTTCCCGGGACTCAAGGTTCCGGAAGGATTTCGCGCGACACTCTTCGCCGATGATCATCTGGCACACGATATCTATTGCATGACCGTCGATTCACTGGGACGCGTTGTCGTTTCCGGTCCCGGTTATGTGCGCATCCTCATCGACAGCGATCAGGATGGCGTGGCCGACTCATTCAAACAGTACGCCGACGGGCCTGCCAGCGGCGCCCAGGGGATGTACTTCCTGGGACGCGATCTGCTCTGCACCGGAGACGCCGGCCTGATCCGTTATCGCGATCAGGATGCGGACGACCGCGCCGACGGCAAGCCGGATGTCTTCCTGAAAACCCGCACCGGCGGCGAACACAATACGCATTCCATTCAGAAGGGACCGGATGGCTGGTGGTATCTGCTGCTCGGTAACACCGCGGGCATCGATGAAAAATATATCACGCTCGATCACTCACCCGTCAGGAAACCCTATGCCGGCACGCTGATGCGGCTGACTCCCGATCTCACCAAAGGAGAAGTCCGCGCCGACGGTTTCCGCAACGCTTATGATTTTACCTTTTCAGCGAACGGCGATGTCTTCACCTATGACAGCGATGGTGAGCGGGATATTTCGCTTCCCTGGTACCGGCCCACGCGAGTCTTTCATGTGCTCCCCGGTTCCAATGCCGGCTGGCGGAGTCGCAGCTGGAAACGCCCGGATACGTTTTTAGACATGCCTCCCGCGGTCGCTGCCTTTCATCGAGGCTCGCCCACCGGAGTCACCTGCTATCGGCACCGCAGTTTTCCCGCTGCATATCAGGGCGCTCTGTTCACAGCGGACTGGACTTTCGGTCGTGTGCATGCGATTCCACTGGAGAACTATAACGGCAGCTATGCCAGCGAGCCGACCGAATTCATCACCGGAGTCGGGCAGTTCGGCTTTGCTCCCACTGATCTGGCCGTCGGTCCGGATGGCGCGCTCTATGTCAGCGTCGGAGGTCGCGGCACGCGAGGCAGTGTGTTCCGGATCGATTATGTCGGCCCGGTCGCGGCCCGAAAACCTGCGCTTGCTGACGATGCTGTGAACTCCAGCGAAGAGACCGTAAAAGCTCCCGCCGAACTCGATGCCTGCCTCTCTGCGCCCCAGCCGTTGAGCAGCTGGTCGAGAGAAAACTGGCTTCCCCTGGCGAAAGCACTCCAGCCGGAAGACTTCTATCGTGCAGCGCTCGACAGCAGCCGCCCGGATGAGCAGCGCGTGCGGGCGATTGAAATTGTCACCGAACAACACAGCGGTTTCCCGGATCGGATTGTCGAGCGTCTGATTCTGGACAAATCAGAGCGGGTGCGTGCCCGGCTGGCCTGGTCCCTGGCTTACCATGATCAACCGGCCCGGAAAGCCGAATGGCTGAATGTGCTGCTCAAAGATGAGTCCGACCTGGCGAACCGCTTTGCCCTGGAGAGCCTCCTGCAACTGGGGGATCAGATTGACCAGAGTGCGTGTCTGGAGGGATTACAGAAAAATCTGGGTGCGACGGCCCGTTATGTGCGCCAGACCGCAGCCCGAGCCGCAGCCACGTTGAGTGAGGAAGATTTCAAAACACTTTCATCACGGGTGGAACCGGATGAAGGTGCCGCGCTGATCACACTCGCCTATGCGTCGGTCATCAAACAGGGGGGCGGTGTCGTTCCACTGGCAGTGCGAACCGGGATCACCGTCTTCGAAGGCGATTACCAGACCGATCTGCGACTCGAAGCCCTGCGACTGATTCAACTGGGGCTCGGCGACTTGGGGCCGCCGACCAAAATGGCCGCGGTCTTTGATGGCTATGCCAACGGTGTCGATCTGAGCGAACACGAACGGCACCTGGACCCGATCCGCATTCGTTTAATGGATGCGTTCCCCAGCAGCCATGAGGTGCTCGACCATGAACTGGCTCGAGTATTGGCGATGCTCGCGCCTTACAATCCGAAGCTGCTGGATCGTATTCTGGCGAAAATTACTGCTGATTCTGATCCGGTAACCGATATTCATTATCTGATTGTATCCGCCCGCATCCCCAGTGACCGCAGCCGGGAACAGTCAAAGAAAATCGCCAGTGCCCTGGTGCACATCGACGAGAAACTGCTCAAGCTCAATCTCCCCCAGGATACGAACTGGGATGATCGTTTTAAGGAACTCTACACCCGGCTGGTCAAGATCGATGCCGACCTGCCCCGACAGATTGTGGAACAGCCGGACTTCGGTCTGCCGGGACACGTGCTGTTTCTCAGTCAACTGCCTCCGCAGTTTCTGGACAAAGCGATTGCCGCCTTCGAACGCAAGATAGAAGCCGATCCCGACTTTCAGTGGAACAGTGATGTGATCTTCGTCTTTGGTGAATCGACCAAGCCGGAACATCGGGAAATGATTCGCGACCTCTACGATGATTTTGCCCTCCAGCCGGCCGTGCTGGCGGTGCTTTCGGCTCAGCCTGAAGAACAGGATCGGGACAAATTCCTGAAAGGGCTGTCGTCGTCGCAGATTGAAGTCCTCGAGTCCTGTGTCTCGGCCCTGGAAAAACTGGCGCCGCCTGAGCAGCCCGACGAGACCGTGCGGCTGTTCGCCACCCTGCGTCGCCTGGGGCATGACAAACGCGAGAAAAATCTGCAGGCACGGATCATTCCGCTGCTGCAGAGCTGGACCGGTCAGCAGTTCGGTCCGATTGAGGATCTGGCAGATCCCGAAAAAGGCCGCGCCCTGATTCAGGCCTGGGAAGACTGGATCGCGAAGACCTGGCCCGACGTCTATCGAGCAGTGTTGCAGCAGGGAGGAGCTGAGACGGAAAAAATCAACGCCATGCTGGCTGACGTCGATTGGGAGACGGGCAGCAGGGAACGGGGCGAAGCCCTGTTCCGTAAACGCGCCTGTGTGCAGTGTCACGGAAACCGGAGTGCCCTGGGACCCGCATTAACCGGAGTGGCCCGGCGGTTTTCGCGAGACGACATCTTCACCGCGATTATCTCTCCCGACCGGGATGTCTCTCCCCGCTATCAGACGACGGTCATCGGCACGGTGGACGGCAAAGTCTATACCGGTCTGGTGGTTTACCGTTCGGTGGATGGGCTGACTCTCCGCGACTCGAATAACCAGACAACGCGCATTGAAGCGGATGAAATTGATTTTGAAAGCAAGAAAAATTCCTCACTCATGCCGAAAGGGCTGCTCAAGGATCTGACACCCCAGGACCTGGCTGACCTGAATGCCTATTTACAAAGTCTCTAAACCGGGTACCCTGTAGGCAGTAGAGATGACTGAGTGACCCGTTCTTCAGCAGGAGGCTTTGCTCGCGTGTCGACTTCTGATCCGAAACCAGCCAAAAAGAAACGAACCAGGACGCTGCCGCCTCCTTATAATGAGCTGGACGGCAAGCGCTGGATTCAGAATTCGATCAGCGTCTGGAGCGACATCCGTAAATCGACCGAGGAAGGCCGACTCAAACATCCCGCCATCTTCCCCGAAATGCTGGTCGAGCGCCTGATCGAAACCTTTCTGCCCCTGGATGGGGAGGTGATTCTCGATCCGTTTGCCGGCTCCGGCAGCACCGTGATCACGGCGGAAAAGATGGGGAAAACGGGCATTGGCGTGGAACTCTCTGCCGAATATGCCGAGATCGCCAGCCAGCGACTGACAGAACTCACGGAAACCAGGGACGAGACAAACACTGATCAGGCGCAGGGGACTCAGTCCCGCATCCTTCATGGTTCCGCGTTGCATCTTGCGGACTACGTGTCGCCGGGCAGTGTGGACCTCTGTATTACTTCGCCTCCCTACTGGAACGTATTGAATCAGAGACGTTCGGCCGACCATAAGGAGGTCAGGCATTATGGTAATCATGAACACGACCTGGGAGTTGTGGAAGATTACGAAGACTTCCTGCAGGAATTGTCACATGTCTTTCAAGGAGTGCAGACCGCACTCAGGCCCGGGGGGTATTGCTGTGTGATCGTCATGGATCTCCGCAAGAAAAGCCGCTTTTTCCCGTTTCACAGCGATCTGGCTGCCCGTCTGCAGGAGATCGGGATGATCTACGATGATCTGATCATCTGGAACCGTCAGGCTGAGTACAATAATCTCAGACCCCTGGGCTTCCCTTCTGTCTTTCGTGTGAATAAAGTCCACGAATTCATTCTGCTGATGCAAAAGCCGAAACAATAGTCTCGACAACCCGCCGTGCATTGGCATTCATCAGGTAGAGTCTGTATAACTCACATTTCAACTCTGGATTTCAACTAGGAACCTGATCTGACTTCTGTCATAATGAATGCGGAGAGTCCGGATTAAGCTCAACAATACAACGAGAGAAAGCCCATGCAAAATATCAATTCCATCCTGGTCGGAGTCGATCTGACTCACGCGGATCGCCTGGTGGCAGAGGAGTTAAACGAACAGACTGCCGAAGCGGTCGAACGGGCCGTCTGGCTGGCAGCCATGTTCAATGCCCGGCTCGAATTCTTTGCAGCCATGGATCTGTCGGCGCATACCAAGCACCTGCTGGAAGAGGATCGGGATCATCTGACGCACAACGTGGAAGACGAAGCCCACCAGGTGATGAGCAAGTTGATTGAACAGGCCAAAGAGCAGGGAGTCGAAAGTTCTTCCAAAGTTGCCTTCGGTCATCCGTGGCGGGAAATCATTCTCGAAGTGATCAACAACAAACACGACATGGTTCTGGTGGGAACACGTCCGCATGGATTTACCGGTCGCCTGTTTGGCGGCACCGTGATGAACCTCTTCCGTCAGTGTCCCTGTCCGGTGTTTGCCGTCAAGATTGATGAAGAACCCGAAGTTCCCGAAATCGTCATCGCCAGTGATCTGAGTGAAGTCAGTAGCGACATCCTCAATTTCATGGTTTCCTGCGCCCAGGTGGCCGACATGAAACTGCACCTGGTGCATGCCATCGATACGCGACTCGACGAACGACTTGCGGGGCTGGGCGTCAATGAAGAAACTCTGAAAAAGTGCACGGAAGACATCAAAACCGAAATCGAGAACGAACTCAACGAGCAGCTGGCGCAAACCGATTTTCGCACGCTGACTTACGGCGTCCAGGTGCATGTGCTCGAAGGTTCTCCCGAGGTCGCCATTCCCGCATTTATCGCCGAACGCAAAGTGCATCTGCTCGCCATGGGCACACTCGCCCGTTCCGGAATCAGCGGTTTCTTCATCGGCAATACCGCCGAACGGATGCTGGAAAAGGTCAACTGCTCCGTGCTGACATTCAAACCAGCCGATTTCGTTTCACCCGTCGTACCGGAGTAACTTCGACGAGCGAAAGTCTCGAAACGCATTTGAAAATTGAATCAGAACAGACATCGTTGATTTCGGTCCGCGATGTTTTTTTATGCCCCAAAGCAGTTGAGAGGGAGAGAAATATCGACCCGAAACGCAGCCTGAACTGACGAATCCGGAAGTCAGTTATTGACGTTCTCCAGTCAGACTCATCACAATGGAGTGCCAGGTAGTGTTTATTTATTAGTTTTCTGCGTGACCATGAAGTCGACAGCGTTAGCTCTGTCAGTATTCACCTTGGCCGAGGGTATGCTGTTACTCTTGTTAATAGATCTTCAACAGCAGAAAAGCAAAATTAGTCGCAGGGCGTTAGCCCCGGTTGAAACGACTTTAGTATAGACCATCCGAATTTAGAAACGCTACCTGAAACTTCGGATCCTTTTCAGAGAGGTGCGAGTATGGCAGACACGATTGACCAGTTCCTGGCAGAACATACTCAGCTGTCCCGACGTTACTTTTTAAAATGCGGCGTCGCAGGGGCAACCGGATTGACCGCGCTTAATCAACTGCAGGCGCAAGCACCAGGTCGGGATCCTGTGCTGCAACAGGCCATTGAGCGGCTGGAGACCAACCTCACCGTTCCGAAGTCATTTCGTGACGTTTCGCGGGGGAATCCCAAACCGCATACGTTGAGCGAAGAAAAACGGAAGCAGGTCGGTCTGACCCGCGATACCTGGTCGCTGGAAGTCATCAGCGATCCGGAGCACAAGGCGCGGCTGGGGAATCCGCTCACGAAAGAAAAAGGAAACGCCCTCGACTTTGAAACGCTGCTCAAGCTGGGGGAACAGCACGCGGTCCGGTTCTCCAAGGTGATGACCTGTCTGAATATCCGGGATCCGCTGGGGACGGGTATCTGGGAAGGCGTCCCCCTGCGTGAAATTCTCTGGCTGACGAAACCGCGCGATAATATCCGCCGCGTGTTTTTCAAAGGCTATCATAACGACGATCCGAAACAGATCTTTCAAAGCTCGCTCCCCATCGATCGTGTCCTGGAAGATCCCCCGGGACTGCCGCCGGTGATTCTCTGCTATAAGTTGAACGGCCAGTGGCTGACTCCCGAACGTGGTGCGCCCGTGCGAATGCTGGTTCCGGAATCATATGGCTTCAAAAATGTGAAATGGCTGACGCACGTTTATTTTTCGAATCTCTTTCACGCGAACGATACTTATGCGAAAGGGAACAATGACATCGACAGCACGCTGAAGACGTACGCGTCCACGCTTTCTTTCCCCAAAGAGGTCAAGCCACAGCAGCCGATTCCCATTACCGGCTATGCGCAGGCGGGAACCGCGGGGCTGGCGAAGGTTCAGGTCTGGATACAAAAGAATGGTGAGAGCTTTCCCCAGGATGATACTTACTTCACCACCGCACCCTGGGTCGATGCGGAAATCCTCTCAGCACCAGTGGCTGACCAGTGGGGCGGTGACTTGCCGGAAAACAGAATCCCATCCGATACCATCGGCTTCGACAACGGAACTGGAAAACCGGATGCCTGGCCCATGCCATTAATGAAAGCCCACTGGGCGATTCTCTTACCCGGCCTGCCGGCAGGGAAATACACACTTCGCTGCCGCACCATCGACGCCAACGGCAAAGCCCAACCCCTGCCGCGCCCCTTTAGGAAATCGGGACACGTGGCCATCGAGAAGAAGGACATTGTGGTGACGGGTTGAGTCACCACAATGAATTCGCAGTGATTCAGCCAACGAAAATGGAATCGATAATCAACATATAATTCACATTTTACAAATTCGGAAATAGAACTGACGATGCTGTTGTGCAGATGGTGTGAGGTGGTGTCTAATAGCGAATTATCACGTCTCTGAATTTCAATTCACTTTTCCCCGCTGAAAAAAAGTTTCATCTCAATCATTTCAGAAGCAGGATTAACCCATGCCCGTCTATCTGCTTACCGCTACGGATCAACACGGAAAACGGGACACGCATCGAGTGACGGCTGACAGTGCCCAGCAGGCCTGCAACGAATTTGAAGAGAACGGTTATAGCGATATCGTACTCCACAGCGATGACGTGTTTGCTGCGACGACCGACCTGTTCCCTGCCAATGACGATGTGGAAGAACATCTGACTGCAGCGGACCTGGTTCAGATGCAGCACCTCAGTGATTTCCAGCAGTTTTTGTTCACTTTGCGGCGTGCTTACTGGCAGTCGCGCTGGTTTTATCTGCTGGTCATTCTGGCCTTTGTCTACCGCTGGCATTACCAGCTCGGGTGGTTCGGTAATGTTGAAGAGCTGGACGCGATCGATCTGGGATTGCTGGTGGTCGTTTTATTACCGCTGGTCATCACTCTCTGGTACACTTATTTATCTCCTGCCCGGAAATACAAGCAGTTAATGCAGGCGTTTGCCTGGGGGCTCTGGGACGAAGTCATTGATCTTTGCCCTACCTTGCGCGGAAAAATCCCCGGTTTTGAACTGGCATGCCGCCATGCCGTGGCACTGGCAGCGGAGGGGAAATTCGAGGAAGGCATGGATATGATAGAACAGTTCGAAGAGATTCAGGATATCCCGCGCTGGATGTACCTGGGGAGACTCTCCGAACTATATGAGGTCGTTAAAGATGGTGAGCAGGTCATCGAATGTCATCGCCTGTCATACGAAGCCGCTCCCGACAATCCGACCGTTCAGCTGGACTATGCCTATGCACTGCTCAAATATCAGCAGAATCTGCCACTCGCGCAACAGCTCATGGCAGAGGCGGAGCAGCAGCACTTGAGCGAGTTATTGAAATTCATGCTCCCCTACCTCAAAGGCATTCTGGCTCTGAATCAGGGACGACCAAATGAGGCCGAAAAGTTGTTTCACGAGTGCCAGTCTCTCCTGTTGCCCATCTCGCACAGCGAGCCCATGCTGCAGCTGTTTGTTGATTTCAATCGAGGCTTCCTGGCGATTGCCCTGGCGGAACTGGGGGATCCCCGGGAAGCAGAGAAACTCTATCAACTGGTTGAACCCCGTCTGAAAGCGACGGACAGCACGCTGATTATGGAACGCTATGCCGCCGCGATGGCCCGTTGAAAAAGGAATTGAGAATGCAGAAAGTCATCAAACATAACAGCCTGCTGAACAAGCTGGTCTTAATTGGGGGATTTATTCTGCTCGCATTCGGAATCATTACCAATGGACTGGTGATGCTGTCCGGGGCCGTGCTGATTTCAGGAGCGATCATTGCAGAAAACCTGAACAGCCAGCTGGCTGCCCAGGTGATTCACTCCGATCAGGATCGAGATGAACGACTATCAGTATGAACCCTTGAAGTATCCCCTGGTCTGGCCTCCGCCAGGCTATCCAGCTCCTTCTCCGGAGAGCCGAGAAGCAAAATTCAGACGAATTCCACTCCTCGGCTGGTTTCCTTCATGGATACTGCGACACATTCGCTGGCGGAAGCATTATTATGAGATCCTGGAGCCCATCGCCGAAGAGATCGTTGAACAGCTTGAGGCTCGTCCACAGATTGCGGACTGGTCCAGTATCTCCTCTGGTTTTGCTACATCACGTCACCAGAAAATTGCAGAAATCATTTCTGATGCCATTTGTCTGGAAAAGGGGCTGGAAAATCCACCCCCACTACATCCTGAAGATCCTTCTTCACTGTTATTCTGGGGACCCTTCGATGATCTGACACCCTTAATTGTGGGAATGGAGATTCATAAGGAATTCAATTGCCATGTTCCACGTGATGTCCTCTTACTGGCATGGCAGCAGGACTGGTGCCTCAGGGAATTTATCGATTACTGTGTTCAATCTATGACGCAGGGTACAGACACAACGTGATCACTTTTTCTTTGGTTGTTCCTGGGCAGCGCGATGTGCTGCTTCCGCGTCAAACACTTCCTGCTTTTCTTTTTCCATTTCAGTCTGCACATCGGGAGTGATGTCGCCCGAATCCAGCGGCGCATCGGAGCCGCAGGCAGTAAACAGACAGGTAGTCACAAACAGTAGAACATAAGACATCAGTTTCACAGCAGTTTCCTTGGGTAGAGAACGATAAAGTAATATTGAATCAAGGGAGCCGCATCAGGGGAAAAATTCAAACAGGGCATCATCAGGCTCCGGGGGGGAAACCATCAGATGCCCTGCGCTCACGATGATGCAGGCAGAAACGCAGTCGATCTAAAACGCTGCGTTAGAAGTTTTCCAGGGGCTGTCGGTCATCGGTCAGACTGATCCGACGCATGACTTCCCCGTCGATGTTGTAGTTGATGAGCCGAACCGAACCATCCGCCAGGCAGGCATTCATGCCGCCGTCATGGGCTGAACCGAAGAACGGATGCCAGTTCGTCCAGGAGACGCCCCCCTTGTCAATCACGGCAACCGTGTCGGTTGGCGCTTTGACGTCGGGCAGGGGAGTCAGCCCGTATTCGACGCCGGCACTGGTTCTACCGGCACCGTGACGGACGATGTCTTCGTCCCAGCCGGCGTTCACCCAGGGTTCGTTGTCACCTCCGTCCAGACCGTGTCGATCGGGGTTCAGTGCTTTTTCCGCCACCATGATTGTGTTGGAAGCACCATCTTTAATATCGTTGATGCGCACTTCTTTGGAGTCCGTTCTGACGACGACGCCCCGTTTACCGATACTCAGCGTACTCGTGACGCCCCCCTCGCGCTGACCGCCGTTGCCGGCATAGTCGCTGCGGTAGTAACCACTGCCATAGGAAGTCACCTTGCGGCGACTGGGACAGTAATAGGCTTTCACACCTTTGCGACCTACCAGGGGATAGGTGCCGTTCGGGTCGGCATCGGTCCCTACATCGTAGATGGTGGATTGTTCCATGTAAGGCAGGATGTGGTAGAGCCAGCTCCAGCCTTCCCGGGCGGTGGCGTTACAGCAGGCATAAGATGAACCGGCACCGTCGCGGGCACCTGTCGGCAGACGATCGAAGACGTCATGGAAGTTGTGAAACGCGAGACCGATCTGTTTCAGATTGTTTTTACATTGGGTGCGGCGGGCCGCTTCACGGGCCTGTTGAACTGCGGGTAACAGCAGGGCAATTAAAATGGCGATGATGGCAATCACGACGAGCAGTTCAATCAGTGTGAATCCTTGACGTTTGGCAGCTTGACGTTGGTGCGTACCGGTAGCGGGGGTAGGAAATGGACGTAACGTCCTCATTTTCCAGTCTCCTTAAAGTGAGAAAGTCGTATGGAATGTAGAGCAGCGAATTAGTTTATCAAGGCGGGGTGTGCCGGTATGGGTCTTGTCTGACCTTAGGGAACAGGGCGCGGGAGCCCTTTCCTGATGCTGGACCGCATCCTAACTTTAGAGTGTTAATAAATCGTGAGCGAAGTATGAATACTTCTTCGATTTCGGCTGATGACGCTCTGCAGATCCGGCAGGGAAATGAGGGAAGCACTGTTACAGACAGTGAAAATTGGTACTGTCGTCTCAGGTATCCGTTGATATATCGTCCCACAGTTGATTCTGATAACCGATCAGCCAGTTCAGGGCATAGTGCCGTTCCATTACCACGCCTCCGTCCAGTTGAGCCGGGGCATCCTGCTGCTTCAACCGGGCATCGACGACCGCCCAGTGATAACGGTAAATCAGATCCGCTGCATCCAGGATTTCACTCTGGGGCCGTAGACTGGCCTGTTCGAGGAAGCCTTCTCGACCCAGATCGCGCAAGCAGGCGACAGCGGCCGGGACATCGCAGATCTGATCCGGTCGCGGGAGTTCATCAATGAATTCCAGTGCCCATAACAGCACCCAATAGGTTTCGTAACGCCAGGCAAACTGGACGCGCAGCATTTGATCGGGATCCGGATCGGCAATGAATTTCTTTTCGTCCGGCGAGAATGTATCGGCCAGCTGGAAATCATCCACCAGCCGTTCCACGATGTCCTGTTCCAGCCCTTCCCCTTTGACAGAAACGATACATAATGCCATCGCTCTCAGCGCGACCTCTTCCGTCGTCCGTCGCAGGGATTCGGCTTCTGTTTCTCTGAGGGGCAGATGATCGATAAAGGGAACCTGCTCCGCTTTGAGAATCGCGTGGGAGCGTTGCTTTCTGGCTTCCGCTTCCTGCGGTTCTGACTGATTTTCTGAGGGGCCCTGTTGCACAATCATGTTTTATCCCATGGTCAAGAAAAGGTTGGTGAATTTTCTCTCCGGTCAGCATTCTGGTATCAGAATACCTGAACACGGTTTCATGGTGGTCTGTTTAGAGACGGAAGTCAATTGACCGCCACTGGTTTACGGCTACTTTTTCAGTTCGTTCAAGAGTGCTTCGAAATGAAGATTCTGTTCACCCTGGTCCGGGGAGGACTTCCGCGGATTCTGCTTCCTCTTGACATGATACTAAAGGCTTAGTAAAAAGCGGCCCTTAAATGGAATCGAACGGTGCGAAAAGGACTTTCAAACATGTATCAGGGACGTGTGGGCCTCCGCGACGACTCAATCTGCTCGCAGCAGGTTTCTGCTGCGCCAGGAGAGCAGCGACAGAGGTCGCATTCCAGTTCCCGTACAGGTTTCACCGTCCTGGAACTGCTGGTGACCTGCGGTATCATCGGGACTCTCATGAGTCTGATTCTGCCTGCCGTCGGTTCTGCACGTGAAGCAGCGCGTCAATTACAGTGCAAAAACCAGCTCAAGCAGGTGGGAATTGCACTCCACAGTTATCACGAGACCCACCGTTGCCTGCCGGCAGGGTGGCAGTTTGAAGCGACCCGACAATCCCTCTACGGCTGGTCGGTACCACTCCTGCCTTATCTGGAGCAGCGAGCCATCTATACCAGCATCGATCGCAATCGGGTTCTGGGAGATCCTGCGAATCAGTCTGCCCGCAAGACATCTATCGCCAGTTTTCTCTGTCCGTCTGACATTTTTGATCCGACGTTCCTGCTGTATCCTGAGAATCCCTCTGGTGGGGCAATTCCGCCGATTTTCGAACTGCCGACCGGCAGTTATGTCGGCGTGTATGGCACTGTGGAAGCAGACGATGGTGTGCCTCCCCCACCCGGGGACGGTGCCTTGATCCATTCGCAGACAATCACCTTTGCTCACCTGCAGCGCGGGTTAAGTAATACGCTCTTTGTGGGCGAACGTACGATGTCTATGGTGCCCTCCACGTGGCTGGGGGTGGATGCGGCTGGAGAAGATGCGGCCTGCCGTCTCCTGGGGAGTGCCATGACATCTCCCAACTGTAAATTATGTGATGAATGTGAATTTTCGAGTCGCCATCCGGGCGGCACTAATTTTTTGTGGGGTGACGGTCGAGTTCGATTCGTCTCGGATTCCATCGATTCGAGAACGTATCAACAGATGGCGCGCCGATTAGCACAATAAGGACTTAAGCAGACAGTTTATGGCCGGATGGCCCGAATTGCAGATCGATACTGACGATTGGTCTGATGTCGATTAAAAGGAACCATTGTGATGGCAAAACTTCATCTGACAAAATGTGAACTTGAAGTCATGGATGTTGTCTGGCGCAAAGGCCGGGTGACTGTTCAGGGAGTCGTTGATTCGCTGGAGCGACCACTGGCCTATACGACTGTGATGACGACTCTCAAAATTCTCGATGAGACACGTGGCGTCGTCCGTAAAAAGAAAAAGGGCCGCGCCTACGAGTATGAACCCATTGTGTCCCGGGAAAAAATCAGTCGCAGTATGGCAGCAGATCTGACAGAGCGGCTGTTTGGCGGATCGGTCAAATCGCTGGTACTCAGCCTGGTCGAAGGCGATTCCATGTCGCAGTCAGACATTGAAGAATTGAAACTCGCCATCCAGTCATTGGAGTCAGATACATGAGTTCCACACAGTTTCTGGAATTAGTTGTTTCGCTGACAGTGCAGGTCGCGATTGTGATCATCGTTTCCCACTGGCTGGGCCGCCTGGTAGACAGTGAACGGGTTCAGAGCCGTCTCTGGACGGTCTGTTACGGGATTCTGCTGATGCTGATTCTGGTTTCGGTCCTCTTGCCACATCCCCGGTTCTTCAGTCCCTGGCAGCAAATGAGCTCGGATCATGCCTCGACCCTGGTCAGCTTCGAAATGCAACTGGGAAATGTACTGTTCTGGATCTGGCTGGGAGGGACGATCCTGTCTCTGGCTGTCTTTCTGTTGCGGGCATTTCAGGTGAACCGCTTTCTCAAATCCTGTCAGCCGGTTGAGATCACGGATTATGTTTCGCAGGAAACCCTGGAAGAGCTTTTCCGGAGGCTGAACCTCACCGGGAAGCAACAGGTGCGCTTCCTGACCACAGATCGGCTGAGCACTCCTTTCTGTTCTCAGTTACACTATCCCTATATTGTGATTCCCGAGTTTCTGCTGAGTTTTGAAACACAGAAGTTCAATTTTGTCATTCGGCACGAACTGGAACATCTCCAGACGGGGCATCCTTTGCAACTCTTTCTGCAGCGACTGGTGGAAGTCATTTTCTGGTTTCATCCGATGGTCTGGTGGGCCTCACAGCAGTCGGCTCTGTGTCGGGAATTTGCCTGTGACGAAGCCGCCATTCAGACGCCACAGGAAATTGCACAATACCTGCGTACTCTACTGACGATCATTGAATATGGTGCAACCCAGGCAGATGAAACTCCTACTCCCCTGGCATTTGGCCGCGGGCAGAGTATCATCGCCAGCCGGGCGCGTCGCCTGACTCAGATTGCCAGAAATCATTCTGCCCGTAAAAAGATTTCCATTTCCGGCGGCACTGCTGCTTTCAGTCTCGCACTGGCAACCTTGCTGATTGCTCTGATCTGGCTTCCCGTGGATGTGCTGGCATCTCCCCGGGCCAGCTGGTCTCCCTGGCCGACCTGGTCCGCTGATGCACTCCATGATTTCGGAGTTTCAGTGCATGACTTTGAAGCCTATAACGGCCGGATGGAATTACACGAACTGCTAAAACAAAACAGCACCCGCCAAATCGCGTCCCCCGATTCTCTTCGGTAAAAACGCCCGTACCCGCCAAAAAAAATTTGCGTCTGAATACTATAGTTTTAGGAGTTGAGCCGGCTGGATCCCAGGCTGCTGAACTGCCTGCGATAGTATTCGACGAACCGTTGGTACTTTGATTTAACGTGAACTACTAAAAGTTTCGGAGTTGTCGATTCGAAATGACGCTCTTGCAGGAACGCAATGAGCTTTGGGGAATAAGGATATTCAATTTATGTCGAAAGTGCTCTTACCTGCCGATCAGATTCTAAACCTGCCGGGAACGGATGCGGAGGCGTCCAGAGAATCTAATGCCACTGCCAGCGGAACGGAGAAATCTCGCTCTCTGCCGAGGCGTTGGTATCAGGCATTCGCAGCCTGGTCGGGCCGTTATTCCGTGCTGGCGATCATCTTTGCGATCACACTGACCTACCTGCTGGTGCTCCGCTCGGCCATGGTGCTGACTTATGCGGACCTGCACAAACTGACCTTTACCCAGGGAATTTCTGTCTTTCTGGTGGGCCTGCAATACGATGTGCTGGTGGCACTCTGCTTTATCATTCCCCAGTTGACACATTTTACATTCACCTCCGATCGACGGATTACCGGCCGCTTCAACCGGGCTCTGCTCGATCTGACCTGGATCATTGCGTTTCTGTTTCTGCCCCTGATCTGCATCGCGGAATACATTTTCTTTGATGAGTTTCAGTCGCGGTTGAACTATATTGCCTTTGAATACATCGTCTACCCGACCGAAGTCTGTTGTAACATCTGGCAGTCCTACCCGATTGTGGAACTGCTGGCAGTCGTGGGTCTGATTGGTGGCTGCTGCTGGTTTCTGCTACGGAAAAACTTTCAGAATCAGATCTCGTCACCGATGCCGTTTCGTCGCCGGTTTGGCTTTTTTGCAGCCGTGTTGACGGGGATCGCCGTGCTCTGGTCTTCCACCAGTGCGGAGAGCAGGCAAATCAGCCGGGACCGTGTCGCGAATGAATGTTCCTGGAACGGGCTGTACAGTTTTGTGTATTACGCCTGGACCTGCCATTTCGACTTCAACAAAAATTATCTGACGCTGGAGAACGAGGAAGTCAATCAGCGTCTGCGCGAACAGATCGTGGGGACCGGCGATGAACTGAAATCGGGTTCGAGTAACCCCGTGGACCGTGTGGTTGCGACCGGGAAACCACGACAGGACTATAACGTCGTCTTAATTCTGGAAGAGAGCCTGGGGTCTGACTTCATCGGCGTCCTGGGGGATAACCGGGGATTGACGCCCCATTTCGACGAGCTGAGCAAAAAAGGACTGCTGTTCGACAACTTCTATGCGACCGGAAACCGAACGGCACGTGTTTTGGAAGCCGTAATGACCTCCATGCCTCCCATCCCGACCGAGTCGATACTGAAACGCGATCATTCCGAGCGGGTTTATACGCTGGCGAACGTACTCGCGGCACGGGGTTATGAGCGACTGTTCATGACGGGGGGCCGGGGCCTGTTTGATGGCGTGCGGTCCTTTATGAAGGCCAACGGCTTCAATCACTTTATTGAGCAGTCTGATTTCAAGAATCCTCTGTTTGCCAACGCCTGGGGGGTCAGCGATGAAGACCTGTTCCGCAAGGCACTGGGGGAAATTGACCAGCTGCACTCGAAAGGACGTCCCTTCTTCGCCACGATTCTGACCGTTTCCAACCACAGGCCTTATACTTACCCGGAAGGTCGCATTCCCAATATGGAACAGACACGGAATAACGCGGTGAAATACGCCGACTGGGCACTGGGCTACTTCTTTCGTGAAGCACAAAGTCACGAGTTTTATCAGAACACGCTTTTTGTCGTGATGGGGGACCACGGCGCCCGGGTTTCCGGCAGCCAGCTGTTTCCCATGAGCTCCTATCGCGTCCCGGTGCTGATGATTCAGCCTGGCGGTAAAGGGCAGGGGGAACGCTGCAGTACGCTGGGCTGTTCGCTGGACATCGCTCCGACCATTTTGGGGCGGCTGGGGAGTGACTATCGTTCCGTCTTTTTCGGCTATGATGTGCTCCAGGCAGATCCGAAACACGGCCGGGCGATCATGCAGCATAATCATGATGTCGCGCTGCTCAACTCTGACAATCAGATGGTCGTTCTCGGCTTTGGAAAATCGGCAGAAGAATTTGAACTGAATCGCGCGAATCATCAGCTGGATCAGCAGGCAACCCCGGACCAGGAAATGGTACACAATGCGATTGCACTCTTTCAGTCTGCCTTTGAACTGTATTACTCTGATCGCTGGTTTCCCGACTTGAAAGTCACTGGATCTCAGAAAGACGATCGAGCTTATACATTAGAAACAAGCAGCAATTTTGATCCAGAATGAAATATATTGGATGAACGCCAGGCTGATCGGGTCATTACCACAGGGAACATAAAGCGGAGAGTACAAGCTCATGATCTGGTACCTGGTTTCCAGGGAAAGAGGACCTCGAGGGGTAAGCAGGTACGCGTAAACTGGTCCGATGCTAATGACGTAAGCTACAATCAGAAAAAGGAATGTCAGACCAAGAAATCGTATGACTCTGGTGAAAGTGATTCGAACTGTTTTCGAGAAATCCAGCATGGCGTCAACGCCGTTTCAGTTTCACGCTGTAGATGAGACCAATCAAACAACCTATTATCCCGCATAAGGGCATGCCATTCAAGATAAAATACCGGGTATAGCCCGCAGTGACCTTACTTCTGAGAAAGTTGTAATACGGATCCTGCTGGGCCATCAGGGGGGCCAGTACCAGGGCTCCCAGAACATAGCCGATCAGTAGCCCGGCAATCGCACCCATAATCGAATGCTTGAGCGCTCCTTTTAATTTGACCTGTCCATAATGGAGCGCAAACAGGTAAGCCAGCGCGCCTCCCAGCAGAGGACCGATGACGGGCAGCCGCACGCCGCTCTGAAACCGGAGCATCGGCCCGGTCTCCATCCAGGCATAGCCGCCCAGAATCGCTTCGAGCAAAATGCCCAGAATCAACCCGCAAAAGGCGGCGACCCACTGATTGACATTCGTTTGTTCGTTTGGTTTGCGTTTCGCCACGTTTCCTCATCCACCACAAAAAACTGATACTTCAATTAATGTCGTCAATTACATTGTGGTGAGACAATGTTTTCGCTTTTGACGGACAATCAGTTAAACTGGTAGAAACGGACAACTGATAGATCCCTCAGGAGCAACACCGCATGTCTGACGAACCCAATCCGCAGGAAACAAATACCCGTCACACGAACTGGGGGCGTCTGGGCCTGCTCACACTGGGGCTGATTCTGATTGCCCTCGGCGTTGCCTGGCAGCTCAGGCTGCTGCCGTTCGGAAATTCGCTGCCGCGGCAGAATGCGATCATGATCATCGCGCCTTACAAGCATCAGGGAACCTGGGTCTTCGACGACAGTTCCGCCGGTCTCGTGCAGGAGCCTTTCGTGGCGGGAGTGCCGGAAATGATCGATGTGATCGTCAAAGACATCCCTGACGCCGACAAAGGATTTCGTCTGCTCTTTTCCTCCAACCCCTTTCCCGACTACCAGAAAAAACTGGTCTGGCTCCGCGGTGACCGGGGCGGGAACTATTACCGCTTCTCTGATTCGGAAATGGAAGGTTGGATCTGTCCTGCGATGTTCAAATATTACGAGAAAGCACCCCCGGAGCTCTATGTCAAAGCCGAGCCCTTGAAATGAATCGATGCCCTTGAATTGAATCCACGGTTGAAATGAATCGATCAGGCGAGCCTGATACAGCATTTTGGTGTCACTCTCAAAACACGGGAAGCGATCGTTTGACGAAAGCCGTGAGCCATAACTATATTAGGACACATCAGCCCCCGTAGCTCAGTTGGATAGAGCAATGCTTTCCTAAAGCATAGGTCGCAGGTTCGAACCCTGCCGGGGGTATTCTCAAACCCATCAAATTCAACATTTGTGATTGGATGGGGAGGCATCCTGTGTCGTGCGTAGCCGGAATAGCAGTGAACTGATCCCACAAGTCGCGGCCAGACTTGCGGCGAAGAGCACAGGAAACCAATACGGTATCATCAGTCGGAACTGTCCGTTCGATATCCTGCCTGCTCCAAAGCCCAGCGTTGTCCTTATCGCTCGGTCCATCCGCTGTTGTGTGGCCTGCCAGCGGTCATTCTGATCCCAGGGGCCAAGGTAATTAATGCCCACCCCTCCAACCGGCCGAGAGTGCAACGTGAGAACAATGCGCCCCACGCCGGACCAGATACTGAAGGGTCTGACAATGGGCGCCCTGCAGACGAATTCTTCGCTGCATGTAAAGCTGCGCATCCATAACCCGGCAAGCAAGACGCTGGCGAAACCGCAAATGACGATTACATCGACTCTCATCTTTGTGATTGCGTTTGTGGTCGCCATTTAGATTCTCACCTGACTCAGTTCAGACCGAATTATTTTGAGATTTACTGCTAAGCTGAAATTTCTCGTATGGATTAGACGGGGATCGTTCTAAGCGTGGATTGTAACTGTTGCGGTTTTCCGTGTCTAAAACAAAGTGATTTTACCCGGGTTATAAGCTAAGCAGCGAAGTCAGGTCATCTCTGGCACGACGGATGGTCTTGCACACCAGAGACAACAATTGGGAGAGCAGTTCCGCACACTGTAATTGAATATTTCTCTACGGATCAATGAATTGATCAACGCTCAGGCATCCGCATGCGTTTCAAATATGGCACAGGCTGTTCTCGGGATACAGCAGAGGCTACAATACGTGCTGTATTCCGTGAATACCCTCGGTTGTTTTTGACTGTCTGCGTTATGTTGCTTTCCTGAAGCACAGCTCGCAGGTTTGAACCCTGCCGGGGGTATGTTTTCTCAGGGATGGCCCGCACAACTCCCAATTTCTGTCCTCAGAAGGAACCTTCCCATGTCGAAGCCGCTCCACCTGCTCGCGATTTGTCTTACCACTGTCGGAATCCTCTTTGCCGGCAGCGCGTTGAAAGCGGAAGAGAAAGCGAAAAGTTACTACCTGATCGGCAATTCGCTGACCTGGGATACCGTGCCTTCACTGCTGGACGGCGATGTGCAGTGGCACGTCGATTGTGGCAAGAGCCTGCCTTATATCTTTGATCATCCGGAACAGCCCTGCGTGAAAAATTCCACTCTCTGGCCGACCGCTCTCAAAGAAAAGCAGTACGATCTGATCTCCGTGCAGCCGCACTACGGTTCCACCCTCGCTGAAGATGTGGCTACGATTTCCAAATGGATTGAAATGCAGCCCAAAGCGACCTTCATCATTCATACCGGCTGGGCTCGCAGCAAGACCCGGGAAGAGGAATACGACAGCAAAGACGTCTCGGGGAAACTGCAGCACAGCCCCGCTTATATCAAAGCGTTGCTGGCCGCATTGCAGAAAAAATATCCCGATCGCACCTTCAAACAGACCCACGCCATCGATCTGCTGGAACAGGTGGATAACGACATCAAAGCGGGGAAAGCGCCCTTCGATCAGATCACGGACATCTACCGCGATGCGATTCACATGAAACTCGATACGGGCCGCTACCTGATGCACAACGCGATGCGGCACGCCATGGGCCAGCCCCGGTCTGACAAGGGTTACGAAAAGCTCGATCCCCAGATGAAGCAGTACCTCAACCAGGTTCTGGATACGCTCAACTGATCAGAGTCAGTCGGTCTCGGCAGGCAGTTCAGCCAGCAGCTTCTGTTTCTCAGGCTCTGACAGAAACGAGGCGGTAAACGAGTTGCGGGCCAGCTGGATCAATTCACTGCGGGAAAGGTTGAGTGCCTGCTGCACCGCGGTGAAGTTTTCATTCACATATCCGCCGAAGTAGGGGGGATCGTCGGAATTGACGGTCACCAGCAGCCCCGCTTCCAGCATCCGTTTGAGGGGATGCTCCGACATCTCCTTAAAGACGCAGAGACGCACATTGGAGAGCGGACAGACCGTCAGCGGGATCTGTTCTGCAGCCAGCCGCTCGACCAGGGCCGGGTCTTCCATGCAGCGGACGCCATGATCGATGCGTTCCGCGTGCAGCAGATCCAGGGCTTCCGTAATGTATTCCGGCGGCCCTTCCTCACCTGCGTGGCAGACCACCCGAAAGCCGTGCCGACGGGCTTCCTCAAAGACGTTGACGAATTTGGAAGGCGGATGTCCCAGTTCCGAGGAATCCAGGCCAACCCCGATGATCTGGTCCCGAAAGGGGAGCGCCAGTTGTAACGTTTCCTGGGCCGACTCGGCCGACAGGTGACGCAGGAAGCAGAGGATCAGCCGGGAAGAGATGCCCAGTTCAGTTTCCCCCCGTTTCAGTGCAGAAGTAATACCGCTCAACATCGTTTCAAAAGGAATCTCCCGGGGAAGATGTGACTGGGGATCAAAGAAGATTTCGGTATGCCGGACATTCTGAGAGGCCGCTTTTTTAAGGTAAGCCAGCGTCAGCTCATGGAAGTCCTCTTCAGTACAGACGACGCTGATCGAAGCGTAATACAGGTCGAGAAACGACTGCAGGTCCTGAAAATCATAGGCGGCCCGCATCGCGTCGACGGATGCAAACGGGAGCGAAATCCCGTTTTTATCAGCCAGCTGAAACGCAAGTTCCGGTTCCAGCGTCCCTTCAATGTGCAGGTGCAGTTCTGCCTTGGGTAGTGTCGCAATCAAGTCGTCCATGTCTCTCGCTCCCGGTCGAAGTCAGTCTCAGCGTTGGTTTTACTGGCATCATGGTAGCCCCCGACATCGGATTGTCAACCGCGGCTCTGCACGCTGAGACTTCGCTTTCCAGGCGAGGGGATGTAAGATAAAGCAATGTTGATGTGAAGATCCTCTCCGGCTGATGCTGTCGCCAGCCGGTGACCGGTTTTAAAGTGAGGAAACAGGAACGTGACGATGACCATGCTCAGAGCGCTATTGTGTTTGTTGATGGGTTTGATTCTGGGAAATCAGACCGTGCTGGCAGCCGCCGACTGGAAAGTCGGACAGGCCCGGGTGGATATTACCCCTGCCAAAAATATCTGGCTGGCTGGTTATGCCTCCCGCAAGAAGCCTGCACAAGGCACAAAACATCCACTCTGGGCCAAAGCGCTGGTCTTCCAGGATCCGCAGGGGGAGCAGGCGGTGATCGTCACCACGGACCTGATTGGCCTGACTCGCGAGCTCTCCGATGCCGTTGGCAAACGCGTTGCGCAACAGACCGGAATCAGACGTGAGCAGATCATGCTGAATTCCTCGCACACGCACTGCAGTCCGGTCGTGAAAGGCTGTGCGGCACTCGCCTACGATTTCACACCTCAACAGCAGAAAGAAGTTGATGATTACGCACGGACACTGGAAGAGAATCTGGTCAAAGTGATCGTCAAAGCCAGCCGGTCGCTGGAGCCGGCGAATCTGAGCTATGGAGAAGAGAAGGCCACGTTTGCTATCAACCGCCGGGGGCGGATCAATCCCGATGGCCCTGTCGATCACAGCGTGCCCGTTTTGAAAGTCACCGATAGCGAAGGAAAATTAAAAGCGATCCTGTTCGGCTACGCCTGTCATAACACGACCATTGCACTGTTCGAATTTTGTGGCGATTATGCCGGCTTTGCACAAATCGCCCTGGAGAAAAAATACCCGGGAACGCTGGCGCTGTTCGTGCTCGGTTGTGGAGGGGATGCCAATCCTGACCCGCGGGGCACCATGGAACTGGCCGAGCAGCATGGCGATGCGCTGGCCCAGGCCGTCAGCCGTGCGGTGGATCGGAAGCTGGATCCCGTTCAGGGACCGTTGACCGTCAGGTTCGCGCGAACCGATCTGCCCTTTGTCGCACCTCCTTCGAAAGCGGTACTGATCGCGCAGCAGGGGAAGGGAGACGTCTATACCCAGCGGCTGAACGATTACCTGCTCGGGCAGCTGGATCAGCAGGGCAGCATTCCAACGTCCTATCCGTTCTCGGTGCAAATCTTTGAATTCGGCGATGACCTGACACTCATCGGTCTGGGAGGCGAGACCGTCATCGATTACGCCATTCGCCTGCACGAAGAACTCTCCCCGCGACGGATCTGGGTCGCCGGCTATTGTAATGAAGTCTTCGCGTATGTCCCCTCGGAACGGGTTCTGAAAGAAGGGGGCTACGAAGGGGGCGGTGCCATGAAATACTTTGGCTGGCATGGACCGTTTCAACCGGGCGTAGAAGACCGCATTATCAAGCTCGTGCATGCGATGCTGCAGCAGAAATAACGCTCCCTGTCTGAGTCTTCCTTTTTATCCGCATGACCGGAATCTGGTGCGGATCCTCATTTGTGACCAGAGAAAAGTTCTCACGTCCGCATCCATTTCCACGTAAGTATTACAGTGGATTAGACGGCGATTTTCCGTTTAAACAAGTAGGGTTTTTCTCTGTCTAATCCCAAAAGGGAGGCTTCGTTCAGCTGTCCGAAGTTCAATTTCCTGTGCGTGTAGTCTGTCGGGGAATGAATTTCTAACTGATTTGCAGACAGTAACTTATCCTTGATAGTTAAACTCTCTTATTTAAACGGAGAATTGCTCGGATCAAGATTGGTATTGTCTCGATCTGGAACGTGGGAAATAATAGTACTGCTCGAAACATGATATTCGGTCTCTAACATTCCTGTGTGGCATGCCCTGAATCCAATCGAGTCACGTCCACACGCTTATCCCTTTTTTACAACTTGGTGTTGGCCATGGATGGTCTCGTAAACAACCTCATTTCAATTTTTCGATTTGAATGAGGGAACTATCCGTGCGCAGTTTGTGTCTCTTGAATGATTTATTTTCGGTCTATGTGAAAGGCAGAAGCACTCGAAAAAGCCCTTAATCAAATCAAAAATCAATTACCTCGAACAAATTGGCCTTCCACGAGAATTGCATGAACGCAAGCCGTGACGCCAGGAGGAGGAGTCCCATGGAAAATGGTCGATCATTTTTAACCCGAATTTCAGGTCAGCTGAATTCAGATCTGTTTCGTCAGGAACACTGGCAGGGGACTTTCGACGAGTACCTTGATATTGTTCGCAAAGACCACAAGGTGACTCGCACCGCGTTTCAACGCGTGTACGACATGATTATGAGCTACGGCACCTATCCCGTAGAGGGCAAAAAAGGACTCATCCGCTATCGCTTTTTTGATGATCCCGTCAACGATGGCCGCGATGGTATTTTCGGTCTTTCCAAGCCGCTGATGGAACTCGTCAACGTCTTCAAGTCAGCCGCCCTCAAGTATGGCAGTGAACGCCGCGTGCTCCTGCTGCACGGTCCGGTCGGAAGCTCCAAGTCAACCATTGCCCGACTGCTCAAGCAGGGGCTGGAGCGCTACTCCCGTACGGAAGAAGGGGCCGTCTATACCTTCGGCTGGAAAGAAGACGACGGCATGATTCTCTGGGATCCCATGAACGGGGATCCGCTGCAACTGGTGCCCATGAAATATCGCCAGGAGCTCTGTGATTACCTCAACGAAGGTCGCGATCCGGATGATGAATCGTCCTATTCGGTCGAGATCACCGGCGAAGTCTGCCCGTTGAGCCGTTTCATCTTCAATGAACGCCTGGCAAAAGCGGACGGCGACTGGACCAAGGTGATGGAACAGATCGTGGTCAAACGCATTATCTTCTCCGAACAGGATCGGATCGGCATCGGTACCTTCCAGCCCAAGGACGAAAAGAACCAGGATTCGACTGAGCTCACCGGTGATATCAATTACCGTAAAATCGCCGAGTTCGGCAGCGAAAGCGACCCGCGGGCGTTCAACTTCGATGGCGAGTTCAACGTCTCCAACCGGGGACTGATCGAATTCATCGAAGTGCTCAAACTGGATGTCGCCTTCCTCTACGATCTGCTCGGTGCCTCACAGGAGCATAAGATCAAGCCGAAGAAATTCGCACAGACTGATATCGATACCGTGATTATCGGGCATACGAACGAACCCGAATACCGGCGTCTGCAGTCCAATGAATTCATGGAAGCCCTCCGCGACCGGACGGTGAAGATCGATGTGCCTTACGTCACCAAGCTGAGTGAAGAGGTCAAGATCTACGAGAAGGATTACAATTCCAAACGCGTGCGCGGGAAGCACATTGCTCCGCATACACTGGAAATCGGCGCGATGTGGGCGGTCCTCACGCGACTGGAAACGCCCAAGCATCACGGGCTGACCCTGATTCAGAAAATGCACCTCTACAACGGCCGATCTCTGCCCGGCTTCACGACTGAGAACGTCGAGCAGCTGCGCAAGGAAGCCAAGTCGGAAGGTCTGTTCGGAATTTCGCCCCGCTATGTGCAGGACAAGATTTCGAACGCCCTGGTAGTCAATTCGCACAGCTCCAACCTGAACCCGTTCATGCTGCTCAATGAACTGGAAGAGGGGCTCAAGCATCACTCGCTGATTGCCAACGATGACATGCGCGATCATTACCGCCAGTTGATTACCGTCGTGAAAGAGGAGTACACCGATATCGTGAAGAATGAAGTACAACGTGCGATTGCCGCTGACGAAGAGGCACTCACCCGTCTGTGCGGCAACTATCTCGATAACGTGAAGGCCTACACGCAGAAGGAACGTGTCAAAAACAAGTTTACCGGCGAATACGAAGAGCCGGATGAACGCCTGATGCGGTCGATCGAAGAACGCATCGACATTCCCGAAACGCGTAAAGACGATTTCCGCCGCGAAATCATGAACTACATCGGTGCCCTGTCCCTGGACGGCAAGACATTCGATTACAAGACCAACGAACGCCTGCAGAAGGCGCTGGAAATGAAACTGTTCGAAGATCAGAAGGACACAATCAAACTGACCAGTCTGGTTTCGAACGTGGTCGATGCAGAAACGCAAGAAAAGATCGATATCGTCAAAGCCCGTCTGATCCGCAATTACGGCTACGACGAAGAATCGGCGACCGACGTGCTGCAGTACGTTGCCAGCATCTTCGCCCGCGGCGATTCCAAGAAGAACAGTGACGCCGCATAAGCGGCCGGGGAAACCCGAACCAGTTAATGACGTTGAAAACAGGATAAGGATAAGAAGGAATAGTTTTAGAAGCGGCTAACTCTGATTCCCTGTTCTGAAAGGGGCGCGACAGCATGGTGCGCAGAATTGATCGAGACCAGCAACGGTTCGATAAAATTATCAAAGGGAAGGTCCGCCAGCAGCTCCGGAAATACATCAATCACGGAGAGATGATCGGCCGCAAGGGACGCGAAACCGTCAGTATTCCCGTGCCCAATATCGAGATTCCCCACTTTCAGCATGGTGAGAAGGGGAGCGGCGGTGTCGGACAGGGGGAAGGCGAAGTTGGTCAGCCCATCGGCCGCGGCAAATCAGACGGAGACGGGCAGGGACAGGCCGGCAACGAAAAAGGCCAGCATATTCGGGAAGTCGAACTGACCCTCGACGAACTGGCCGACATGCTCGGGGAAGCGCTGGAACTGCCGCGGATCGAACCCAAAGGCGACGATGCCCTGACGTCGAAAAAAGACCGCTACACATCGATCCGGCCGACCGGTCCCGACTCGCTGCGTCATTTCAAACGCACCTACAAACGGGCCCTCCGCCGGATGATCGCCACGAATAATTACGATCCCAAGGATCCCATGATCGTGCCGACGAAGGATGACGAACGGTTTCGCAGCTGGAAAACCGTCACCGAACCGCACACCAACGCGGCCGTGATCTACATGATGGATGTCTCGGGTTCCATGACCGACGTCCAGAAGGAAATTGTTCGCACAGAAGCGTTCTGGATCGATACCTGGCTCAAAAGCCAGTACGACGGTATCGAACGACGCTACATTGTGCACGACGCTGTCGCTCATGAAGTGGATGAAGATACGTTTTACCGTGTCCGCGAAAGCGGCGGGACGCGTATCTCATCCGCTTACCGGGCAGCAGACCACATTATTCAACGGGACTTCCCCCCCTCACTCTGGAACATTTACTGTTTCCAGTTTTCCGATGGAGACAACTGGGGAGAAGACAACTCGGAATGCATCGAAAACTTGAAGCAGAACCTGTTTCCAGTCTGTAACCTCTTCTGTTATGGACAGGTCAGAAGTCCCTACGGTTCTGGTGACTTCATCAAGGAACTGCGCAAGGTCGAAGAAGAATTTGATAACCTGATTCTTTCAGAAATCGAAGATAAAGAGGGCATCTACGGCTCGATTAAAACGTTTCTGGGAACAGGAAAATAAACAGCAGCGACAGTCTGCTTCTGCTCGCACAGCAGTCACTGCCGGCTGATGGAGGCTTGTATGGTCGTCACAACTCACCGCCCCTTACCTAAAGAACTCAGCGATATCCAGCAGGAGATGGAGCAGCATGCGCTCGATTACGGCCTCGATTTCTTCAAAACCATCTTTGAAGTTCTCGACTACGAAGAGCTGAGCATGTTCGCCGCTTACGGCGGGTTCCCCATCCGTTATCCCCACTGGCGGTTTGGCGCGCAGTACGACGAGTTGATGAAAGGCTACTCGTACGGTCTGCAGAAAATTTATGAAATGGTGATTAACACCGATCCCTGCTACGCCTACCTGCTGAGTGCCAATGATATCACCGACCAGAAACTGGTGATCGCCCACGTCTACGGCCATTGTGACTTTTTCAAAAACAATGCCTGGTTTTCCCAGACGAACCGCAAGATGCTCGATCAGATGGCCAACCATGCCACCCGCGTGAATCGCCACATCGATAATCACGGTTACGAAACGGTCGAGACCTTTATCGATACCTGTCTTTCTCTGGAAAGTCTGATTGACCCGTATGCGCCACACATTCGACGTACGCATAAAGCGGAGTCGAAGGCAGATACGAAAAGACGTATCGCAGAGGATGCGGAAAGTACCGGGGGCCGTTTCCCCGCCAAGAATTACATGGATCGCTACATCAATCCGGAAGACGCTCTGGAAGAAGAAGCGAATCAGAAACGGCAGAAAGCCATTGAACTCTCTGATCAGTTGAAGTTTCCCAAAGAACGCGTGCGGGATGTACTGTTCTTTCTGTTACAGTATGCTCCCCTGGAAGACTGGCAGCGGGATATCCTGACGATCATCCGTGACGAAGCCTATTACTTCGCCCCACAGGGACAGACCAAGATCATGAATGAAGGCTGGGCCAGTTTCTGGCATTCCACCATCATGACCCGTCACGGTCTGACGGATGAAGGCCTGATCAACTATGCCGATCATCACAGCGGCACGATGGCCACCAGTCCGAATCGACTCAATCCCTACAAGCTGGGGATTGAACTGCTCAAGGATATCGAAGAACGCTGGAACAAGGGACAGTTCGGTCCTGAGTATGACAACTGCACCGACATGTACGAGAGAGAACACTGGGACAAGGACCTCGGGCTCGGTCGGGAAAAGATTTTCGAAGTCCGTCGCATTCATAACGACATCACTTTCATCGATACGTTTCTGACTCCGGAGTTCTGCTTTAAACATCGCATGTTCTCGTTTGCCTATAACGATTCCAACAAGACCTACGAAATTCAGTCACGGGAATTTCAGCA
This sequence comes from Gimesia panareensis, assembly GCF_007748155.1. Taxonomy (GTDB): domain Bacteria; phylum Planctomycetota; class Planctomycetia; order Planctomycetales; family Planctomycetaceae; genus Gimesia; species Gimesia panareensis. The sequence goes on along the minus strand of NZ_CP037421.1, from coordinate 5,636,296 downwards.
GATCAAGCAACAGCTGTTGAACAGCCTCAGCAATCATGGGCGGCCCGTCATCTACGTGCAGGATGCCAACTATAAAAACCGGGGCGAATTGTATCTGGAACACGAATACATGGGCATCGAGCTCAAACTCGACTATGCCCAGGATACACTGGCCAACCTGCATTCGATCTGGAAGCGTCCGGTGAATATCGGCACCGTCGTGGATGACCGGCCCACAATCCTGAGTTACGACGGCAAAAAACATTCTACAAACTCCAAAGAAAAGCAATAAGATCCTCGTCAGGAGGATAACCTATGTCTGTATTGAACCAACTCAATCATGAACTCATTCAACTGGTGGGCTACCATTCCTCACAGCCCCGGACTGTGACCATCTCCGCGACCGGTAAAATTGACATGATGCTCGATTTTACCTCGGTCGACACCATGAGCTGCTCGGTGATGGAAATCCGTGTGAATGTCCCTTCGCTCTCGCAGACCACCTTTGACAAGCTCAAAGAGTGGGGGCAGAAACTCTGTCAGCGGATTACGTATCTCCTGGAGAATATCGGACCGCTGGAGTACGACGAAGACGCTGGCCAGGTCCTGATTCGTTCCACGCCGCCCGACAAGCAGCAGGCGGGCAGCCGCTATTATGAAGTCATGCTTTCGTCCCACGCCAACGGCAATTTCAGTCTGAAACGCTTCGCCTCCCAGAAGGGGCAGGCCGGTCGGACGCAGGTCGAAATGCAGATCACGCATGAGGTCCTCCGCAAGCTCGTTGAGGACCTGATCGATACGGTCCCCTGATCGGATTCCGTCCTGAAATCTTCCTGCTCTCAATGGATCAGCCTTAAGATGAAACGATCTTAAGGCTTTTTCTGTATTGATGTTGCGCTTCGAAATAGAAAGGTGAAATTAGTGCTTGACGATTCGTGTTTTATATGTAAAATCATATTTCATGAGTAAAACATTAGAACGCACAGAACAGAAATTGTCATACCGAGTACCGGCTCTGGAGAAGGGTTTGGAGGTGCTGGAGCTGTTGTCTGGGATCTCGCAGCCACTCTCACTGACCGACATCGCAGACCGTCTGGGACGGACCAAACAGGAGCTGTTTCGGGTGATGGCCTGTCTGAATGAGCAGGGGTATCTGATCCGCGATGCGAACCAGGGCTACCGCATGAGTACCAAGTTGTTCGAACTGGGCTCGAAGCACGCCAGTACGGAAGCGCTGATTGCCCGCGCCACGCCGCATATGGAAAATCTGACGCACGAACTAAGCGAGTCGTGTCACCTGAATCTGGTCGTACGGAACAAGATGCTGGTGATTGCCCGCGTCAACTGCGATGCCGACGTTTCGCTGGCGGTTCGTGTCGGAGCCAGTTTTAAACTGCACGAACGCAACAGCGGACACGTGGCCCTGGCTTACCTGTCGGCAGACCAGCGGAGCAAATACTGGGAACAAACAGGGCTGTCTGCCGCCGAGATTGAGCAGTGCGAAAGCGAATTTGCTGCGACCCGTAGGGCCGGCTATCGCACTATGGAAAGTTCTCTGATCGTCGGTGTCAGGGATACGGCAACACCGATTCTGGGCGCCGATGGAAAACTGCTGGCGGTCCTGTGTGTTTCACATATCCTGCGGGTCGGCGAGTCGGAAGATTCCACCCGGATCTCGTCCGCGATGCTCGAATGTGCTCAGGCCATCTCCAGCGAATTTGGACCAACCATGCTCAACCCGTCTGGTGCTTCGGCCCAGACCGCGACATAAATTAAATGGGAAAATGAACGGAGTGTCATCATGCTGAATTTACAAACACGGAATCAGGATTTTCCCAGTCTGCAGGAGCGGGTCTACCTCAATACTGCTGCCGAAGGCATTCCGCCACTGCAGGTCAAAGCCGCCTTCGATCAGTATTTCCAGGACAAACTGCTCGGAATGGATGGTCGCAAATTTCATGAAGCCCAATGGGATGCCGCCAAGGCACTGATTGCCGGCATGTACGGTTTGAGTGCTGAGGAAGTCAGTATCTGCTCCTGCAGTTCCGAGGCGTTCAACCTGGCTTACCAGGCCCTGCAACTCAAAGAGGGCGATGAAGTCATCATCAGCGATCTGGATTTCCCCGCCAGTTATACCTTTGGCCTGCAGCAGAGTTGTCCCGCGACGATCAAAATCTGGAAAGCCCGCGACTGGGAACTGCGTCTGGAAGATCTGCAGTCACTGCTCACGGATAAAACCCGCGTGGTCAGCATTTCGCTGGTCAGCTTTTTCAATGGATTCATGATCCCGCTCAAGGAAGTGGTTCAGACGATTCGGGAAAATTCATCCGCCCTGATTGCGTTAGATGTGACTCAGGCCTTAGGCCGCATCCCCCTGGACCTGACAGACATCGATCTGGTGATCAGCAGTACTCACAAATGGATTCTGGCTTCGCATGGCGGCGGGCTCGTCGGAGTGCCGTCAAAGAAGGCCAGCGAGTGGACTGTTCCCGCCGGAGGCTGGTTTAATCTGAAGGACGCTTTTGGCGACCAGCGGTTTGAAAAAGCCGAAAGCCTGCCTGGTGCGGCCAGTTTTACGGTCGGTATGCCGAACTACCCGGCCGTGTATGCGATCCGCGCCGCGCTGCAGTACATTTCGGAAACCGGAGTCGAGCAGATCGATCGGGCGGCAACACCCCTGGTGGAAGCCTGTCTCGCAGGACTCAAAAAAGTGGATGTCGAGTTGATTTCACCCCAGAGTGCGGAAAATCTGGCGGGAATTATCGCCTTCCGCCATCCGGAAGCGGAACAGATTTACCAACACCTGCACAGTAAACAGATTCATCCCATGTACCACGCGGGCCGGATTCGCGTGGCCCTGCATGGCTACAATACCATGGACGATGTGGAGACCTTCCTGAGGGAACTGCACCACGCCCTGTCGAAGAATTTTGTCGGAAATTAGGTGATTTAGCCACATGTGAGTGACAGAAAATCGTCCGGAAATGGACGACATTTGCGTATTTTTGCTGATTTTTAAACCAGATGGAATATAATGAAGGTAAGCATAAGCTCAATCTTCAAAGAATCTTACCTTCACTCCAGACCACACCGTGTCAGAGTGAGAAGCTAGCGCTCCTCTACGTCATACTGTGGTTCCTACCTGAAAACTGCCGGGAAATAAAATGAAGATGCCTGCGAGTTTACGAGATTGTTTCTTTTCTTTCGTAACACAGACGACTACCGGACTGTTTACACTGATCTGTCTGCTGACGCTCTCTCCCGTCAACGCAGCCGAGCAGAAACCGAACCAGGAACAGGTTCACTTCTTCGAGTCCAAAATCCGACCACTGCTGATCAAGCACTGCTACGACTGTCACGGCGAAGATGCCCAGGAGTCGGGCCTGCGTGTCGACAACTTTGAGGGCATCGTCAAAGGGGGCAAAGCCGGCTCCCTGATCGTACCCGGTAAACCGGAGCAGAGTCTGTTGATCACGGCGGTGAACTATCAGTCGAACGATTTGCAGATGCCCCCCGAAGAGAAGCTGAGCAAACAGGAAATCAAGGACCTGAGTGACTGGGTCAAGATGGGGGCACCGTATCCCAATGCCGATCTGAGCAAGCTGCGTGCTGCCAGCGACAAGGGCAAATACGATCTGGAAAAGGAGCGTGAGTTCTGGTCCTTCAAGCCCGTACGCAAACCCGCTCTGCCGAAAGTCAAAAACCAGGAGTGGGTGAAAAATCCCATTGACCAGTTTGTCCTGCACAAGCTGGAAGCAGCAGGCCTGCAACCTGCCTCGCCTGCCGACAAACGCACGCTGATTCGACGGACCACGTTTGACCTGACCGGACTGCCTCCCACGCCGGAAGAAATCGAGAACTTCCTCAACGATACTTCTCCGAATGCGTTTGAGAAAGTAGTCGATCGCCTGCTGGCCTCGCCGCATTACGGTGAGCACTGGGGCCGACACTGGCTGGACGTGGCCCGCTATGCGGATTCCAACGGCCTGGATGAAAACATCGCCTACGGCACCGCCTGGAAGTACCGGGATTATGTCGTCAATGCCTTCAATAAAGATAAACCGTATGACGTGTTCCTGAAGGAGCAGTTGGCCGGCGATCTGATGGAACCGGCTGAGAGCGTGGCGCAGCGGAATGAACGACTGATCGCGACCGGCTTCCTCTCGCTGGGCCCCAAAGTCCTTGCGGAAGTCGATGCCACTAAAATGGAAATGGATATCATCGACGAGCAGATCAATACGATCGGCGTCTCCATGATGGGGCTGACCCTGGGGTGTGCCCGCTGCCATGATCACAAATTCGATCCGATTTCTGCCCACGATTACTATGGTCTGGCAGGGATTCTCAAAAGTACCAAGATCATGGAACACTATAATAAGGTGGCCCGCTGGTACGAAAATCCCCTGGCAACACCGGAACAGCTCAAGGAGCAGGCCGAATGGGATCAGAAGATTAAAGTCGAAGAAGACAAAATCGCAGCTCTGGTCAAATCAGAAAATGAACGCTTGCAGAAAGAGGGGGGTAAAGACTTCAAACTTCCCGCGAAGCCGGAAGGTTCTTATGCCAAAGAGGCCCAGGCGGAATTGAAGAATCTGCGGGCCGAGGTGGCATCGCTGAAAAAGGCCCGTCCTGAAATCCCTACCGCATTGGGGGCAGCAGAACGGGAAATCACCGATGTGCCGATTCATATTCGGGGCAGCCATCTGACGCTGGGCGAAACCGTGCCCCGGCACGTTCCCGTCGTCTTGACTCCTGAACCCAAAACACCCTTCCCCCAAGAGCAGAGCGGTCGCCTGAAGTTCGCCGAGTGGCTGGTCAACCGCGAGCATCCACTGACTTCCCGGGTGATTACCAACCGGGTCTGGCGCTGGCACTTTGGTAAGGGGATTGTAGCCACAACCGATAACTTCGGGAAACTGGGCGCAAAGCCGACCAATCAACCACTCCTGGACTGGATGGCCGCTACCCTGATGGATGAGGGCTGGTCGCTCAAGGATCTCCATCGCATGATTCTGCTCTCCAATACCTGGCAGATGAGCAGCGAATGGAATGCGAAAGCGGCTGCCGTCGATCCCGATAACCAGTTGCTCTGGCACGCGGATATCCGCCGCCTCGAAGCCGAATCGATTCGCGATTCGATGCTGGCGGTCAGTGACGGGCTGGACCTCACCATGGGCGGGTCGCTGATGAACGTTGCCAACCGCGCGTTTGTCTTCAATCACGAATCCAAAGATGGCGTCACATATGATTTCAACCGACGCTCCCTCTACCTGCCGGTAATTCGCAACCACCTGTTTGGCATGTTCATGCTGTTCGATTATGCGGACGCCAGCGTCCTCAACGGGAACCGGTCGTCGACCACGGTCGCTCCGCAGGCGCTGTTCATGCTCAACAGTCATCTGATCGAAAATGCGTCGCAGCGGATGGCGGATCAGATTCAGCATGAAACATCCCTGTCACCCGAACAAAAGATTCAGAAACTGTTTCTGAAATCATTCGGACGCATGCCGACAGAAATGGAAATCACGAAATCATTGCAGTTCCTGGAGGAAGTTGAACAGGATTTCCAGACTGAAACGAGTTCTTCGGAAGAACGGATCACACGTGCCTGGCAGGTGCTCTGCCAGTCGCTGTTGGCGTCGAGTGAATTCATCTATCTGCGATAGTGTTTCCTCCAGCCAGTACATGAATCCATTATTTATAAAAAGTTATCGAGACCTGCCATGAGTATCCTGCCTCAATCACTGTTTTCCCGCCGGGATCTGTTAAAGAAATCAGCAATTGGTTTCGGAAATCTCGCGCTGCTCTCCATGTTGAATGAAGAGTCCAAAGCAGCCTCGTCGAAAGATCCACTGGCTCCCAAACAGCCACATTTTACGCCGCGTGCCAAGCGGGTGATCTTCCTGTTCATGAAGGGAGGCCCCTCCCACATGGACACGTTCGATTACAAGCCCCAGCTGCAGAAATACGACGGCAAACCGCTGCCCTTCGATAAACCCCGGGTGCAGTTTGCTCCTACCGGCAATCTGTTGAAGTCGCCCTGGAAGTTCAAGCAGTACGGCGAGAGCGGAATTCATGTGAGCGAACTGTTTCCCCATGTCGCAGAATGCGTGGACGATCTCTGTATTCTCAACTCGGTCTATGGAACCAACGCCGCCCACGGTGGTGCCCTGTTGAAGCTGCATACAGGCAGCGATGCGTTCGTGCGTCCCAGTATGGGCTCCTGGGTGACCTACGGCCTGGGAACGGAAAATCAGAATCTGCCCGGCTTCATCACCATCTGCCCGACACTCGCACATGGTGGTGTGAAAAACTGGAGCTCTGCCTTCCTGCCCGCTCCCTACCAGGGAACACCGCTGGGGAATGCGGCCGTCGCTGCAGAGAATGCACAGATCGAGTACATCAAGAACACGTTCCTCTCCCGCAAAGTACAGCGGAAGCAGGTGGAGTTCATGAACGAACTGAACCGGATGCACCAGGATCAGACCGGTCCCAACCAGGTCCTCGATGCCCGCATCGGCAGCTTCGAACTCGCCTTCCGCATGCAGGAAGAAGTCCCCCAGGTTCAGGATATCTCAGACGAGTCCGAAGCCACCCAGAAGATGTATGGACTGGATCAGAAAGAGACCGCCGACTTCGGTCGTCAGTGTCTGATGGCCCGTCGATTTGCAGAGCGGGGCGTCCGCTTCATTCAGGTTTCCCACAGTGACCAGAAAGTTCAGTGGGACCAGCACAGCAACCTGTATGAAGGGCATACGAAAAATGCGAAAGAGGTCGATCAGCCCATCGCAGCCCTGTTGAAAGACCTCAAGCAGCGTGGCCTGCTCAAGGATACCCTCGTGGTCTGGGGAGGCGAATTCGGCCGGACACCGACGGCCCAGGGGAAGAACGGCCGCGATCACAACCCCGAAGGCTTCACGATGTGGATGGCCGGTGGCGGCGTGAAAGCCGGCTTCCAGTACGGGGCGACCGATGAATTCGGATATTATGCCACCAAAGACAAAATGCACATTCACGATTTCCACGCGACAATGTTACACATTCTCGGCATGAATCATGAGCAGCTGACCTATCGCTATGCCGGTCGCGATTTCCGCCTGACCGATATTGCCGGTCATGTGGCACACGGCGTGCTGGCGTAAGTGTCCAGTTCGTCTGCACATGAGAGTAAATACTTAACAGCCCTGGCTTTTCTGAGTCAGGGCTGTTTTATTGCGCAAACCTCACTATTTTTCAGGTCTGTCTGATCCCTGTCTTCAGGGGGTGCGTTGAGATTAAGATAAATCAGCGCGCATGTCTTCCGGCAGCGATTGAAAAACGCAATCCGGGCAGACTATGATTCAGAGACCGGATGCTTGCATGTCTGTCGTCTCTGTTCTATGGTGTCTACCCGCAGCTGTGAGCAGCATTTTTTATCAGATTCTATTTATGAAACAGCAGTTATGAGTTCCCAAGACAAAAAGAAGTGGCGTTCGACGACGATCCTGACAGTCCGGCATGGCGGAAAAGTGGCCATCGGCGGTGATGGACAGGTAACACACGGCGATACTGTGATGAAAAGCGATACCCGCAAGATCCGCAAAATTCTGGATGGTCAGATTGTCTGCGGCTTTGCGGGCTCGACCGCAGATGCGTTTTCGCTGCTGGAACGGTTTGAAGTCAAGGCCCGTGACTATCCCGGCAATATGCCCCGTGCGGCGACCGAACTGGCCCGTGACTGGCGTACCGATCGTATCTTGCGGAAACTCGAAGCGCTGATCATCGTCGTCAACACCGAGCACAGTCTGCTGATCACCGGGCAAGGGGATGTCGTGGTTCCCTCGGATGGAATCATCGGCATCGGTTCCGGGGGCAACTATGCCACCGCCGCTGCCCGGGCGCTGGTGGGACATTCGCAGTTGTCTGCACCGGAAATCGTGAAAACCTCGTTAGGTATCGCTTCTGAAATCGATATCTATACGAATAATAATATCATCGTGGAGGAGTTGGAGTGCACGAATTAACCCCCCGGCAGATTGTTGCCGAACTCGATAAACATATTGTCGGTCAGGATGATGCCAAGCGTGCTGTCGCAATCGCCCTGCGAAACCGCTGGCGCTGGCAGCAGCTGCCGGATGAACTCCGCAAGGAGATCACGCCGAAGAACATTGTGATGATCGGTCCGACCGGGGTTGGTAAAACCGAGATCACGCGCCGGCTGGCGCAACTGATCGATGCTCCGTTTATCAAAGTGGAAGCCACCAAGTACACCGAGGTCGGCTATTACGGTCGCGATGTCGAGAGCATGGTTCGCGACCTGGTCGATTCTGCCAAGAACCTGGTGCGTGAGAAAAAACGGGTGGAACTGGTGGATAAAGCCAAAGCCCGCGTCGAAGAACGACTGCTCGACCTCTTGATCCCCCGACCGGAGTGGGAATCTTCGTTCCGGGAATCGACGGAGGATGCGAAGGAAGAGGATTCCCAGGAACGCTACGAGCGAACCCGGGACAAGTTTCGCACCATGCTCAGCCAGGGCGCCCTGGAAGAGAAGGAAGTCGAAATCTCAGTCGACCAGAAAAGCTCCCCGGTGCAGGTCTTCTCCAACATGGGGATGGACCAGATGGACGTGGATCTGCAGGGCATGTTCGAACGCATCATGCCTCAGCAGAGCAAGCATCGTAAGCTGACTGTCAAAGAGGCGCGTAAGGTGCTGCTCGAACAGGAAGTGGAAGGCCTGATGGACAAGGATGCGATTGCCGAGGAAGCGATCGAACTTGCCGAACGGCACGGGATTGTGTTCATCGATGAGATCGACAAGATCTGTACCTCCGAGGAAGGGGGGAATCGCAGCGGCGATGTCAGTCGCCAGGGTGTACAGCGCGACCTGCTTCCCATCGTGGAAGGGACGACGGTGCAGACCCGCAGCGGTTCGGTCAAAACCGATTACATGCTGTTCATCGCCGCGGGCGCGTTTCACCGCACCAAGCCTTCTGACCTGATGCCCGAACTGCAGGGACGTTTCCCGATTCGCGTCGAACTGCAGGAACTGACCCGGGAGGACTTCCTTCGCATTCTGACCGAACCAACCAGTTCGATCACGATGCAGTATCAGGCACTGCTTAAAACCGAAGGTGTGCAGGTCAAGTTCGAACAGGACGGACTGGAAGAACTGGCCGATATCGCCTTTCAGGTGAACCAGACGACACAGAACATCGGGGCGCGTCGCCTGCATACGATTCTGGAGCGTCTGCTGGAAGAAGTCAGCTATGAAGCACCTGATCTGAAAACCAAGAAGATCACAATCGACGCCGCTTACGTGCAGCAGAAACTGCATACGATCGTGGAAGACGAAGATCTCAGTAAATTTATCCTGTGATTCTCCGATAAAGAGTTAATCAAACAGAGCCCCGCTGCAAAACCATGCAGCGGGGCTCTGTTGTTTTACTCAATCAGCAAATCAGTCGACTGAAAGAAGTCAGCCAATTCGTATCTTAGAATTCACCAATGACATTTCCGTCCTGGATCTTTCCCAGATTTTCGTAGGTGGTGCCGTCGATGTTTTCACTCAGGAAACGGACTCCGCCGTCGGCCAGCAGGAAATGAGCTCCGCCAGTGTGCTGGCTGCTGAAGGCCCAGGCCAGCGTTCCGTTGATCAGTGAGCCGGGGTGGTTTTCGGTTTTCCAGACACAGGAGGCGGTTTTTCCGTTGTCGTAGTAACCGACCCAGATGCCGCCGTTATACGTATTTGCGCCCACACGACCTCGTGCCGTTTCCCCAATCAGAACCGTATTACTCGTGCCATCGGTGATGTCGCGAATTTTTGTGTTACTGTTTGACCAGAAGGAACCATTCCCGCCCGCGGCATTATGGGGACTGGAATTGATGGTTGATCCGATCCCCCGGCTGCCATAGACTGCCTTGTAATTGGAAGTAGCATGCCCGCCGCGATCCGAGTTCAGATCGCTGCCGACATCAGAAGGGCAGCGGAACAGGGGGATCTTTGTTTTCGTCTGCTGAGTCGGAGTGGTGCTCAGGTTGGCAGACGATACATTCAGTGCGTTATAGAGGTTTGCCTGGTCAACAAAAGGCAGCAACATGGTGCTCCAGCCCCAGCCGGGAAGACAGCCACCTGTGCTGCTGGCAGAAGGCTGGCAGGAAGCGGACAGCGATCGCTGTACCCAGCCGGGAGGCAGGCAGCGAAAGGTCTCATGATAGTTGTGAAATGCCAGACCGAGCTGTTTGACATTGTTTTTACAGGTACTGCGGCGGGCGGCTTCGCGTGCCTGCTGGACGGCTGGCAGTAATAAAGCGATCAGGATCGCAATAATGGCAATGACGACGAGTAGTTCGATCAACGTAAAACCCACACGACGGACGGGTTTGATGCTGCGAGGCTGCATCTTGACTCTCCAGTAGTTAGAATAAAAAATTGATGAATGAAACTGTGGGAAGCACGCGGGAGCGCGATCCGGGAAGGCTGTCAACAGGGAGGGACTCTTATAGTAATTGAGGCATCAGCAGAAGCTGATGGATACACTGACAGAGACGGCTCGTTATGCTGATTTGAAGTTAGCAAACAGCGATTCCATATTCTGATACCGCTGGCTGGCTCAATCTCACGCAAAATTTTTAAGAGTTTCAAAATATAGTGTTCCTGAACTTGGGGATCAAGTGTCTGTATTCAGGGCAGGGGCAGTTTGAAAAAATGTACAAGTTTCTCAATCAGTAGATCTGATAACAGTGATTGGACGCAGCAGGGATGGATGAAGACTGGGATTCTGAATATGACGAAGATTATGGTCCCGATTCCGACTTTGATGATGACTGGGAATCAGAGACGATTGTCTGTTCCCACTGCGGCGCGGACGTTTACGAAGACGCCGTCTCCTGTCCGATTTGTGGAGAGTACCTGACAGCCAATACGGATCCTCTGAGTGATCGTCCGTCGTGGTGGGTTTTCCTGGGAATTCTGGGCGTGGTTGCGACCATTTTCAGCCTGATCTTTTTGTCTTAAAGTGGGAATGGGCAGCGAATGCAATTTCAAAAATGGATTCTGGGGTCTCGTTCTCCCCGTCGCAGGGAACTGTTAATGCAGCTGGTCCCGGAATCGGCAATCCAAGTCATTCCTCCTCTGGATCCCGACGAAGCGGGATTTGAAGATTTACATGACCTGACCGGAATTCAGGAACGGCTGGCTGAGATCTGTCGAGATAAAAACGAAGATGTCTTCGAGCAGGTGCAGTCTGACGATTTCGAGAATACGCTCCTGTTGACCTCCGATACCATTATTGTGGTCGAGCGCCAGGCAGGGTATTTTGTGGTTCTGGGGCAGCCTGTAGCGAATACCGGCTGGGAACAGGAAGTGCGCGACTGGTTTTTAGAAGATTATGCCGGCAAGACGCATCGAGTCATTACGGGGCTCTGTTTGCGTTCGTCCGCGAAAACCGTGATGGAATTCTCTCAAACGCTGGTCAGTTTTCACGAGCGGGAATTTGTACGGGAACATCTGGACTGGTACCTCTCGACCGGGGAGTCACTGGGAAAAGCCGGAGGCTATGCTGTTCAGGGGGCGGGCAGTATCTTTGTGAAACGGATTGAAGGCAGCCTGACCAATGTAGTAGGATTGCCCCTGGAAAAATTATTGCCGTTTGTCAGCTGAAACATTTTCGAAGTTAAAAAGATCTCATGTCATTGATTAAGTGGAGCACCGTCGAATCGCCTGAAATCAGCATCGGCAATCGCAGACTCCGTTCCCGTTATTTCCTGTCACCCCTGGCAGGCTACACGCAGCACGCCTTTCGTGTCGCGCTACGCCGACTGGGCGGCGTTGGGTTATGTACGACCGATCTGGTGCTGGCCTCGCATCTATTGGCCGGCAGCAGGAAATCAAAGGCGTTACTCAAAACTTCCCCAGCAGACCGTCCTTTGACTGTCCAGATATTTGGCGGTGTCACTGAAGAACTGGTGAAGGCCGCCCGCTGGCTGGAAGCAGCCGGCTATGAGGCCGTGGATCTGAATATGGGTTGTCCGATGGCTAAAATCAACGGCAATGGCGGCGGAGCCCGGATTATGTGCTCCCCGGAAAAAGCCTCCCAGATGGTGGCGGATGTGGTGGATGCCGTTTCTTTGCCGGTCACGGTTAAGATGCGACTGGGCTGGGATCGCGATTCAATCACAGCCCCGCTGCTGGCCCGGGAGTTCGAACAGGCGGGCGTGGCTGCGATTACCATTCATGGGCGAACTCGCAATCAGGGCTTTGGTGGCAGTGTCGATCTGGATGGGATCAGGCAGACGGTGGAAGCGGTACAGGATATCCCCGTGGTCGGGAACGGTGATGTCTGTACGGTCGAGGATGCCTTTCGCATGCGGAAGGAGACCGGTTGCCAGGCGGTTTCCATTGGACGGGGCGCGATGCTGGATCCCTGGATCTTTCGCAAAATTGAACGGACCGTGTCAGGAGATACGCCGGTTACGGAACCGACCCGCGAAGAACAGATCGCATTCCTGGAACATCATTTTCGCCTGATGATCGAACATTACGATAATTATGGATGCCAGCTGATCCGGAAATTCGCCGCCTGGTACGGCGCCCGCCTGGGAATTCCGGAAGACCTGGAAGACCGCCTGCGTCGCCTGGAGTCCAGCGATGAGTTCACAGAGATCGTTTCCCAGATTCGTGAACGACACGGGGAGCGTGCTTCATCCGTACCGACGGCTTTGGTCAAAACCCCCAACGGTCCAGTGGAACGCTGGTAGACGTCATAAAAAAACACAGCCCCTGAGAAACGCATTTCTCGGGGGCTGTGTGGTTAACGTGGGGTAGTGACTGTTATTGACGGATGTCGTTGGCACCCGCATTATTGATATCCAGACCCAGGTCGAGCAGGAACCAGTCATCGCCACGGGCAACGGCACCATACAGCTGGTCCAGTTCCCCGTCGTCGAAGACAGTGGTGTCGTCCAGGCGAACGTTATTCACACCGGCGGTCGTATTGCCCACGCGAGTACTGATGCTGGCGACGCGGTCACCAAACGGGTCGGCAGAGATCCATTCCTGGTAAATGGCGAACAATTGGGTCATGCCGTTATCATAGATCGTTGCACCACCAATCAGGATGTCGCCATTCTGGCCGTAGTCGGTATAGAGCGACTCGTTATGCCCCCGGATAAAGTCGGACCCGAAACCACCAATCAGAATATCAAATCCGTCAGGGCCCCCTTCGAGGGTATCGTTTCCATAACCACCGATCAGGACATCATTGCCCCAGCCACCGACGAGATAGTCGTTTCCGAGTCCGCCGAAGAACATCGATTCCCGGTCGTAGAAGGTATCGTCGGCAATGATCTGGTCATCGCCGCCCAGTCCCCAGGCGTAAACGCCGCCGGTGGGAGCGAACTCACCCATATTCACACCATTGATCCGTACCTGAACGATGTTGGTTTCGTTGGTCTGCGAGACCAGAATGACATCGTTACCCTGCGTACCGGTGATGAACAGCGCTGTTTTCCCGGGCCGGTTCGGGTCGGGGAGCAGGCCGGTATAACCCTGGGGCACAACCGTGACCAGGTAGTCTTCGACTTCCCCGTCCGCAGCAGCACCAGTGGCGGATAACCCACCAGCGGAGCTCAGACGGAAGCGGGCAGCGACGTCACCCACAACGACACCCAGTGGCACCGTAATGGATACGGTATTAGCCCCGGCCACGACAGACTGACTGGAAAGAATCTGCTCGTTGGCTTCCCAGGTCCCGTTACCGTTGAAGTCGATCCAGGCATCAACATAGCCGACACCGGACGAGATGATCGTGACAGTGGTTGAGGAATCACCGGCAATGATCGGGTTGAGCAGAATTCCATCGTCAGAATCCAGATTCGCCGTCAGCGATTCCTGGCCGTCGGCCTCTGCAGTTACTCCGGTCCCTAAATAAAGTCCGTTGTTGTTGATCGCATGTCGGGCACCATCTTCAGCAACGAGATTCGGGAATGAAGCCGGGGCATCACCAAAATCGACTCCGTTGCTGGCGACGATCAGGGCCGTGTCGGTAATCACTCTCGGGGTCGCAGTTCCAAAGGGACCGGCGAATTTGAGTACTTTACCCAGGTCAGTGTCGACGACGTACAGGTTATCATCCGGTCCGAAGGAAACGCCATAGGGCAGTTGAATGGTAGCGTTGAATGTGTAATCACCGTTGTCGATTGGAGCACCGGTGACTGGATCAAATCGGAGGATGCTTTCCGTGGCTCCGTTGGCGACATACAGCAGTCCGTCCGGACCGATCGTAATACCGCGGGGGTTTCGAAGGCCTCCTGTACCCTCAGCGATAAATGGACCTCCGGGAACCGGATCTCCATTGGAATCAAACTTCAGGATTTCGTGTGTTGAGAAGCTGGCCACATACAGGTTGCCGTTGGCGTCAAATGCCATGCCGTAAGGCTTGCCCATGCCCCCTTCACTACGGGCGACATATTCTTCGATAAAGGCACCTGTCAGACCGTCATAACGTAAGATGCGGTCACGCAGAAAGCCGGTGTCGGCCACATACAGGTCGGGAATACCGGGAGCTGATCCGGGCCCGAAGGCGATGAAACGCGGTTCAACGAGTCCACCACCGGAGGCAAAGACCCCCGAGCCGATAATCGAACCGGTCTGCCCGTCGTAGCGCAGAATCTGACCCGTATCAGAACTGGCGACATACAGGTTGCCATCCGGCCCGAAGGCGAGACCATTGGGGACATCGATGCCACCTGCACCGGGGATCACAAAGGAGCCCAGGGAGGCGCCTGTCTGACCGTCAAAGCGTTCGACGGTGTGATCGGAACCATCTCCATTTTCAAAACCATTGCTGACGTACAGATCGCCATCCGGTCCGAAGACCAGGTCACGCGGGCTGTTCAATCCGGATGCGACAAAGTCCCCCAGATAGTTACCTGGCTGTCCTTCTCCCGTATCGGCATCTGCATAGGCGGCAGTGATGGTTTCACCAAACACGACTTGCAGCACACCATCTCCGACGACCAGAGTACCGGGGGAAGAAGCCAGCGTTCCGGTGAAAGTTCCGTAACCGACCTCTGTCAAGGTGACGGTTTCCTGATCACCGCCGGTCGAAGTTACAGTCACATCGACTGTTCCTGCTCCCAGCAGGTCGCCGTCCGTCACTGTGATCGTGATCAGGTCGCCTGAGTCATACGTACTGTTATCGAAGGTGATCGTACCGTAGCGAGCTGCCGTCAGTTCAAGACGGTAGTCTTCGACTTCCCCGTCAGGAGCGTAGCCGGTGACCCCCAGGCCTGTCTGAGTACTGAAGCGGAAGCGGGCAAATGACTCTCCAATGACAAACTCACCCGCACCATGAGGGACATTGAATGTCAGTGGGTTTGAACCGGCCGTCAGAAATTGGTCTGTGAAGATCTGCTCGCTGGCTTCCCAGGTGCCGTTACCGTTGAAATCGATCCAGCCCTGGAGGTAACCTTCTCCTGAAGCGATTACGTCAATCTTCACAGTATTATCGGTTATCGAAATACCATTGGTCGGGTTACCTTGCGGGTCCAGGAAAACGATCCCGTCATCGTCCGCACCATCACCGGAGGCATCCGGGGTAGGTTGTCCATCGACGTCCTGGTCGATCGTCGCACCCAGGGTCAGTCCCCCCTTGAGATCATGCCAGGGACCATCGCTCGCCAGGAGCGTGTGGTAGGAATCCGGGGCGTCCCCATAATCCTGACCGTAGTTGGCACCGGTGGAGAGGCCAAAGGCCAGTGTATTGGGGCTGTCCTGGGTTCCAATGAATTCACTGAGAGCACCCACGTTGAAATCGACGTCGACGTCGTCACCTGTGCCAAAAATCCCATCGTTGCCCAGGCCGATCGTATTTGAAAGATACCCACCCGAGTCAATGATCTGTGAGGGAGAGGTGTAGTTCTGGGTATGCCATAAGCCGAAGAAGTGACCGGCTTCGTGAGTGACGATATTTCCGACGGCCACTCCGATCAGGTCAATGATACTGGTGGAGAAGTTTCGTGTAATATTATTCAAAGAGTTAGGGTCTGCCGCGTTGGTGCTGCTGAGCAGATCGAGCAGGACGACAGCAGATTCGGTCGTGTCAAAGTTACCGACATCGATCGATTCTGCGATACCAATGGTATAGACTCCCAGTTCATTGATCGTACCACCCACGATGACGCGACTGAGATTGGGGGTATTGGTTTCATCCAGGCCGGGATTGTCGTAGCTGTTTAAAATCTGGATGCCATAATCACCGGGAATATTGGAAGTGGCAAAATCACCGTTATTGGCCAGTCCCACATCAGCAAAATTTTCTTCAACTGTCGCCATGATCGCCCGGATGACAGCTTCTTCGTCGGCACTGGTCAATCCCCAGTTCCCCAGAAACGTATCCATGGCAGACAGGGAGACGGATGACGTATTATAGACGCTGTCGAAGAGAGCAGGATCAACGTCAGCACCATCAAAGTCGATATACAGTGTCTGAATGGCTCCCACCGGCTGCGTTTCCAGTTCCGGACGATAGGTTCGCAGCTGGAGGTCGTAGAAGCCGTTATCTCCGGTGACTCCGATATAGTAAGTACCCGCAACCGGTGCCACGACCGCAGCCGCGGCGTTTCCATCACCGGGCAGTGGACTGTTTGCCGGATACAGGTCGGCCAGGTAGAATGATGACTCCATCATCAGTGTTCCCGAGGGATCATACAGGGAAACCGTCTGACCTGAACCGGTGACATTGGCCCCCAAAACGTCTCCTGCTTCGAGCTGGACTGCATAATAGTCGATATCCTGGACGTTGCGACCAATGGTCAGGTCGTATGCCCCTTCCGCCAGAGAACCTGCTCCAACACCGTTTCCACTTGCTGAATCATAGGGGTCATTGGGGAATCCAGTGGCAAAACTGGTAACCGCTACGTAATAGTCACCAGACAGCGTGGCAGTGTAATCCAGCTGGCTGTCCAGAAATGTGCCGCCATCATCATCAAAATCGACCATGAAGCCGGAACTGTTATAAATCGCGACCATCGGGTCCAGGTTGAAGAACTGTGTGGAGTCCTTAACGGAAATCGAGATCCGCTCACCTGCCTGAACCCCACTGATTTTATAGAAATCAAAGTCACCGGTACCGGTTCCGCTGCTGCCATTGGGACCGTTACCCAGTTGCGCACCCAGAATCTGCATCGACTGACCAGTTGAGATGAAGATATCATTTGCCAGGTCGATAGAGCCGTCATCCTCAGGAAATTCAGAAAACAGAAAGCTGAAAGTAGAGTTAGTGAGGTAACCTGCAATATCTGCATCGTTCTGGTCGGTGATTCCGGTCCCCAAACCGGAGATCAACTGCGCTGTAGACAGATCGTCATTGACTCCGGTTGTGTTGATGCCCTCGCCTTCATTGACCGAGAAATTAGTAAAACTGCTGGGATTGTCTACCTGGCCCAGGTCATTTCTATGTCGTTCTTTTTCGATTTCCGAGGTAGGAGTCTGGGAACGTTGTTGCGCCTGTGTCTGATTGGTAAGCGCTCTGTTGGTCGGATTGCTTAATTCCTGCAATGCCTGTTCATTTAGATTATATTCACTGGCGATTGTCTCATAGAGGTTGGGATTGACCAGTGAATTGACAGCCGAGAGCAGGGTTCTGTCTTCCAGAAATTCCACTGTCGAAATTGAATTCATGGATGCATTCAGGCGTTGATTCTTCAAACGCTTTGCACGACCTCTGCGTAAACGTTGCAGAAATGAACCAATTCGACCAGGCTGGTGACGACGTTTAGTTCTCATAAACATCATTTGCATCTTTCCATATCATGCCAAAACAGGTCATGCTGTTTTCAGCGAGTCGCTTATCTTGAAGAGGATCTATAACTCTTTTATGTGAAACGGATTACGTTAAATAAATGTTCTGATGGCTGAGACAGGCCCTGCCTTCGCTCTCTGTCTCCCCACTTCAACAAGATCGGTTATCTGTTAAAATGGGCAAACTTATCACCGATTGTGCAGCAGCAAAACTACGTATGTCAAGTAAAAGATAAAAAAGATCGACGGAAAAGGGGCCGTTGATTCAGGTTTTGACGACCGTATGGCGCAGAACCGCTATCTTCTGGACGTCTGAACTCAGGATTTCTCACCATTGGCAAGACGATTTCCTCTTAAAAAATGAAGTTACTTTAGAGACCCTCAATTGATACCGCCAAATTCGGGATCCAGATAGCTGCCGAAAAAGTCGTCTGTAGCCTCTGTATCCTGTGTTTCCATCAGTTTCCGTTCTCCCGTAGCCAGGACCGGATCCATCACGGATGAGTCCGAAGTATGTTCGTGTCCCAGCAGATGGTTGAGTTCATGCAGCAGAACGGTCAACAGGTCGATCTGACCCGCTGCAGGACTCAATAGACCTGCTGAGAAGATCCGAGGATCATCGGTCGCATCAAACTCGGTATTCGAGAAGGGAGTACTGTCAACAAACCAGCCCCAGCCTGCTGCATTTACATCCAGATAGATCGTATTTGTGGTGGAATCAGCACGGGCCAGCTGGTTATCCGACAGTTCCACAATTTCAATTTTGACGTCACTCAGCTGCTCTACTGAGGTTTCATCTGTACTGGCTGCGACCTGCTGTTTTGCCGCCTCCAGAACAGGCTCAACTGCTTCACTGGTCAAAGGTTGAGTGCCGGTGTCGTCTGAGTTGATTGAAGCTGCGACCAGATTATTCTGCTGCCAGATTTCATCGAAATTCGGGGGGTAGACCAGAGCATTCCCCACCCCCTGAACGCGGTTATAATTTGCTGCCAGATAAGTCAGGTCTCGAAAATCAACTCGCCCTGAGTGATCAAAGTCAGCGGCCCAGGTGCCGTCTGCTCCGGAAGCGCCCGTGGTTTTGTTGTATACGGCAACGAATAGAATCAGGTCTCTGAAATCAATCCTGCCACTATCATCCAGGTCATATAACGCGGGCACCAGGGCCAGGTTGACTGCCGCACCTTCTGTCACTGCGGCATTCCCGACAGCAGAGCTGACTACACTGTTTGAGATCTGGAAATCAACATTCCCGACAGGATGGATGTACTCTCCGTCCGCATTCAGGTCAATGGGTTTCACAGACAGGTTGACGCGCGCCAGCAGGACGAGGGTTTCTGCGCCATAGGCTGTCTGGCTGGTCGAAGCCCCCAGCCCCGTAATGGTTCCATTGTTATTGTCGATGGTGCCAGTCTGACTTTGGGTAAATCCGGGGCCGTATTCTATCGAATCTGCCGTCAGGTAAGTGGCATCAAAACTGAAATCAACGGCTGCGGAAGCGACACCATTCTCCGTGGAATTGGTAATACTGACCCAGATTTCAACAACGACCGGGCTCCATTCATCCAGAAAGTCGACATTGGCTGGCAGCGAGCCGACCTGCCCTGTTCCTCCGGTGTTGGTAGCATTCCATTTCACCGTCAGATCTGCCGAGCCGAGGACCGATTCGGCTTCGTAGGCTCCGATGTCGACCCGGCTGGTGGAATCGTGGTTCCCGTCCGCAACGCGAGCAGATCCCCGTTGATCGAGTGTCAGTTCGGGAGTGAACGCAGACGGATCAAACCCGGGATCGCCGGCATCGATGGCGATACTGCTGGTATTCAGGGCATGAGTCAGTGTCAGACCACCATTGTCTGCCAGGGGGAGCAGGCCCGGATCCTGTCCGGTGATAAAATTGAATCCACTGATGTCGTTGAGAATGCCAGTGGCAGATTCGATCAGGCTGTATGTGCCGTTGACATAAGCATTGACATCGTTGCCTGAACTGGAAGCAGAGTTGTCGGCGATCAGCGTGTTATTGAGCGTGATCGTATTGAAAGCAGCATAGAGGCCACCCCCTGACTGGTTGGCCGTATTGCTGGCAATCGTGCTGTTGTTGATGATGCCACTTACAAAATCAATCGGATCAGAGAAGAAAATTCCACCACCGTTATACTCGGCCGAGTTGCCAGACAGAGTGGAATTGATCAAAGCCGTCGTATCGGCACCAGAGGAGATTGCACCGCCGTCTCCAAACAGAGCGGAGTTATCATAAAAAGTACTGCCGCGGACCGTCAGCGAACCGCCGGATTGTCTGAGCCCGCCCCCGGATCCGGAACTGCGATTCAGGTAAAACGTGGAATCTGTAACGGTGGTCGTGGTATCAAAGAGATAAAGCCCGCCCCCATCTGTGGCGGCCCCTGTGGTATTATCGGTGATGGTCGAACCGTTCAGGGTCAGGGTACCACCGTTCTGGTAAATACCGCCACCGCCTCCATTCGAACTGACATTGGTGGAAACGGTGCTGTTATTGAGTGTAATACTCGAATCGATCGCGTAAATTCCTCCGCCAAACCCTTCGGCATTGTTCTGGTCAACCGTGGTCCCGCTCAGAATGACGGAACCGGACTGGCTGACAATCCCGCCTCCGGAAGAATACTGGGAACTGTTGGACTGAATCAGTGAGTCGTAGATTTCCAGCGATCCTGTATTGTAGATCGCGCCTCCCAGATCGGAGGTACTCTGGTTACCAGTGATTTCGCTGTTGGTGAGCACCAGAGTTTCCGCATTAAAGATTGAGCCGCCGTTATCAGCGATTTTGCCATTAATCAGCTTCAGGTTCTGCAGCCCCACCACGAGATTGCTCACGAGACCATCGTTAATCGTGAAATGCCGATCACTGGCGGAAGCATTCAGGGTGAGTAAAGGGGCCCCCTCTGCCGAGGTGGGGGCAATGATGGTGACCGAGTCCGTAATCGCAAGATCACCTGAAAGAGCGATTTCAACTGGTGCCGTGTTCCCGGCAAACAGGGCCGGGTCAAACATGATGATGTCAGTTCCCTGGCCTGCCGGGGCAGCCCCCTGGGCGGTATCCAGATTCGCAGCCAGAATTGCCTGCCGTAAGGTGACTCGATTATTCGGATGCGTGTCGAACTTGCTGGTGACCAGGATGACGCCTTCCGGGGCAATCGAAAATTCGACGGTAGCAACATTCGAATAAGCCCCGAAATTATCTTTGACCCGATAGGTAAAGGAATCGATGCCCATGTAACCCGATCCATCGGGAGTAAATTGAACTTCATAGTCAGTTTCACCGACCTGGACAAGCGATACAGTGCCATGGGCGGGCTGGGATACGAATTCCGCCGATTGTTCATCGATGGTACCGTCACTGTCCGTGTCATTGGCAAAGATATCAAAAGACGCCGGCGTATCTCCCTGGAGGGCCACAAAGTCATTATTGGCGACAGGAGGGTCACTCACAATCAGTGTGACGATCTGAAAATCGATTCCAATACTCTGATAACCGACACCCACTACAAACTGGTAAACGCCGGACGCCAGGTTGGCGTCGGGTGTGATAGTCAGAATACCCTGATTGTTCAGATCAATATTAACTGTCAGTCCGTCAGGATCGTTGATGAGAGGTGTGAACCCATTATCAACCATGACCTGGGCATTCATATAATAGAACCCGGAATTGTTGTAGAGGGCAGTGGCATCAACGTCGACCGACTGCAACTGATACTGCAGGGTCTCGCCTGGTCTTGTTTCCAGGGTGGGGATGTCTAACAGGTAAGGATTGGCATCTGCCGGGTCAAAAACAACCTCTCCTCCCTCACTATGGGGAGGGGTAATGGAATCGGGCTGAACGTTGACCTGGAACTGGCGTTGTTGCTGATTGCCGTCCTGATCGGTGACGGTGACGGTAATTGTGGAACTGCCGCTGTACCCCTCCGGCGCATTTAAGAACAGGGTGCCGTTTTCCTGATCGGTAAAGACATCCACCGTCTCCATCGTGATGTCAAAAACGGGATCTTCTCCGTTGACGACAGGGACATTGCTGATGGCTTCGCGGACATCTTCCCCTTCTACCAGGTAGCCGAAAATCGTATTTTGGAAGTCGCGTGTCCGGTCGGACCCCTCTGTAATCACGAACTGGGAATCACTAAAGTCATCCAGAGCGTTATTAAACGGCTTGTAAGCGGAAAGCAGGCCAGACTGTACATGTTGGAGTTCCGGATGAAACTGATCATTGTACGGTCCCAGGTAGGAGCCGGCATTTCCAACACCCGTCGGATCTCCACCTCGAATCAATGAGTCGCTGAGGATTTTGAAGAAGGGGGAGCCGTTGTACCAGCCGTTCTCTGCCAGTTCGATAATGTGATCTGTGGCGCGGGGCACTCGGCCTTCGAACAGTTCAAAGACCATATCTCCGTAACCGGCAACAGAGATGCGCAGGCTGCGATTTCCGGTCAACACGCGCGCTGAGACAGTGGGGTTACTGCTCTCCACAGTGTAGGTCAGCGGACCGCCATCCGGATCAAATCCATCCAGGGCAACATGCAGTCCCGTGTTGGCCAGCAGATTTTGAGTGGGGATATCTTTGAGATAGGGACCGTCGGAATTCGTGATGGCAACCCCGGTCGCAGTTGCCAGATCCTGCAGGCTGTTGATCGAACTGCCTTCAATCAACGTGCCATCATTCAGTTTCCAGATCGGCCGAATGTCTTGGACGTTTGTAATTCCGACATCATTAGCACTGCCATTCAGAGTGCGATCGAAATTCGTAATGTCGACAAAGTTGAGGTAGGAAGCGCCATCTTCCAGTAGCGCTTTTTGTGCGGTGGTATCCGCATCCCAGGCAGCTCCATACAGTGTCACATTCGCTGCCGAGAGTGCCTGGCCAAAAGCGATGAGATCCTGACCACTGAGCAGGGTCCGGTCTTCCAGTTTTTCTGTCGCTGCAAGTGGAGTCGTCGCTTTTTTGAGCCGGCGATGATGCTGGCGACGTCGTGGTCTCCACAGGTTGTCAATCAATTTCGAAATCATTAATTCGGTATCTTTGTGTATGGGCAAATCAGAGTTGTCATTTGAATGCGGCCCTCTGGTGGATGTCCTCTGCAGGGGATCAGCACCTGCATGTTCAGGTCATGATTCTAAAGCAGCAGCAGTACCTAAAAAAACAGGCAATTTGGAATGTTTTCGATCTTTAGGGTAATTGTACCGAATGGGTGGTCAGTTTCTATATGACATAGCCAAAAAACAATCTGCATCGAATATGACGATTGGTTGCAATCAATCTAACATTTGCAGACTGAACAAGTCTGCTAATGTTGATTTAAGTCAACAAACTGTAACAACTTACCACAGCGATTTGATTTTGTAGTCCTCGCCGGGAATTTCCTGTTTTTGTTTGGTTGTCACTTCGTTCAATGGGTAAAATGATGCTGAAACAGGACAGATCAATCATGATCTCTGTGTCCTAAGTGTTTTAAATATCAAACCTTATATGAATATGAGGTTTCAGGACCTCAGGCGAGAAGATGTGCTGGCTTCGAGCAGTTGCTGTTCGATTTACTGCGTTATTTTTAGCCCGTCTGAGCGTCTTTTCTATAAGTAATCGCCGTCTGTTGTTCAGTGGCATCAAACGTCACGAGTCTGATCGCTTTTTCGAATTTGTAATTTAACCGCTCCTGGAGGCAACTTGAGCATCGCATCTCATAGCTATCATTGGATGAAAACCGGGTTTCGCCCTTCGAAATCCAGATTATCCCGCTGGAGCGCGCTGGCCGGTCAAATTATCAAACGCGGTGAATCGCTGAAGAAACTGACTGATGATCGACTGGAACGCTACTCACTGGAACTCCGCTGGCGTGCGAAATCGGGAGAGCCACTGAAGAAAATTCTGCCTGAAGCTTATGCACTGGTGCGCGAGTCAGCCTGGCGAACGCTGAAAATGGCCCATTTCCCCGTACAGTTGATGGGGGGGATGGCGCTGTTTGAAGGAGGCATCGCGGAGATGCAGACCGGGGAAGGGAAAACGCTGACTGCCGTTCTGCCTGCCTATCTCAGGGCATTAATGGGAAAAGGCTGCCATGTGGTTACAGTAAACGATTACCTGGCGAAACGTGACTCCGAGCTGATGGGGCCCGTTTTCAATAAGCTGGGGCTGTCAGTCGGTTGTATTACCTCTGATATGGAAGACGATGATCGACGGATCGCCTACGGTCTCGATATTACCTATGGCACCGCAAATGAAATGGGATTCGACTTTCTCCGGGACCGCATTCGTATTGGAGCCAGTGCCCCCGGTCAACTGGAGCAGGCCATTTCCAACCATAAATCTTCCGGAAAAGAACCACTGGTCCAACGGGGAAATTACTTTGCCCTGATCGACGAAGCAGACAGTGTCTTGATCGACGAAGCCCGGACACCGCTGATCATCGGGTTGATCCAGCCGAATGATGCCGCTTCGGTAAACCTCTTCCGCTGGAGCAATCGGGCCACACACCAGCTGGAATCCGAAGTCGACTATGTCTACGAACCCAAAAAGCGGTCTGCCTATCTGACTGATAACGGATGCCGTAAAGTCCTGCTGATGCCCAAGCCCTCGCTGTTGGATTCCATCGATACCGAACGCATTTACAAGCAGGTGGAACAGTCACTGGTCGCCCGCTTCGGATTTCTCAAA
Source organism: Gimesia panareensis (assembly GCF_007748155.1). GTDB lineage: Bacteria > Planctomycetota > Planctomycetia > Planctomycetales > Planctomycetaceae > Gimesia > Gimesia panareensis. The sequence goes on along the minus strand of NZ_CP037421.1, from coordinate 5,611,868 downwards.
GATCGCGATTACGTTGTCGTGAATGATGAAGTCGTGATTGTTGATGAATCCACAGGGCGCATGATGGAAGGTCGTAAATGGCAGGACGGCTTACATCAGTCGATCGAAGCACAGGAGCACGTTCCCATCACCGCGGCGACCGGACAGGCCGCCCGCATCACCGTGCAGAGTTTCTTTCAGAATTACACCCATCTGGCCGGGATGACGGGAACGGCGGCACTGGCGGAAAAGGAGATCCGTAAAACCTACAAAGTCTCGGTGACTTCGATTCCCACACATCGTCCCTGTATCCGGGAAGGCAGTCAGCCCCGCATTTTTAAAACCCTGCAGGATAAGCGGTTAGCGGTTGTGGAAGAGATTGAGCGGCTGCGCGAAAAACGCTGCTCGATCCTGGTCGGGACTCCTTCTGTCGAAGCGTCAGAAGAACTGGGGGACCTGCTGGCAATGAAGGCGATTCCGCATCAGATCCTGAATGCCAAATATCATGAACAGGAAGCGGAGATTGTCAAAAAAGCGGGTGAACCCTCCCGGGTGACCATCGCCACGAACATGGCAGGGCGGGGAACCGATATTCTGTTGAAAGATACGGTTCGCGAAAATGGCGGTCTGCACGTCATCGCCACAGAGATGCATACCTCTGCCCGGATCGACCGCCAGCTAATCGGGCGGGCGGCCCGTCAGGGAGATCCGGGGCACTATCAATTCTTTCTTTCACTGGAAGACGAGTTGCTGCGGTGCCTGGAATTGAATCAGCTGGAGAATCTCATCCGCTCTGCTAAAGCAGACGATCGTGGCGAACTGTCGTCCGGCTGGATTTCATTTTTCAGGAAGACCCAGGACTTCCTGGAAAAACTGCACCGCAAGCAGCGTAAGGACATGCTCAAACAGGAAAAATTCCGGATTGAGATGTTTCATAAAATGGGGCTCGACCCTTATCTGGAATGGACCGAATAGAGTTGTGCTCTATGTTTGCGAGGGAAGCAGGCGATTCTTCGCATTCTCCCAGGTAATCTGAGATTCGATTTCCTGTCCCAGCTGCGATTCCTTGAGTTTATTCAGGCTGGACTCGAGGTAGAAGAACGGAAAATAGGAACCAAACAGGATCTGCTGATAGGGGACCTGTTTCATCAGTTTCTCAATGCCTCCTACTCCTTCCAGCATGGCGATTTCGATCGTCAGGTTGGGATTTTCTGTTAACCGTGTCAGGTTGGCGCCGCGCAGCGATTTCATGCCATTCAGAATGGTGACCTGTAACTGGTCATGCTGCTGCATCAGGCCGGGTAATGCATCAAATTTCACATCAGGAATCTGCATCAGTGGATGGTGTGTCCGATCATCTTCCATCCGCATCACAATCTGTATGAACAGGCCCCGTTCGGCTGCCATCGCGAACAGTTTCTTGACCGCGGGGTCGCTCAGCTCATATTCGTGATAATTGGGATGCAGTCGGATGCCGGGCATCTTCCACTGTTCATGGCAGGCGATCACATCCGCTTCCCAGCCGGGCAACCGGGGGTTGATGCTGCCGACAGGGATCAGGATCCCTTCACCGCTGGTCTGGCACTCTTTCACCAGTCGCTGATTGGCCGCCATCAGGTCCTTATGGAGTACGCCATCAAAACTGCCGGCCAGCGCCTGCTGTATCTGATTCTGTTTCAGCCTTCTGACCAGCGCTGCTGTTTCATCGTGAGGCAGTCGGCGGAAGGGCCAGCGTGACAGATAAACGTTGACGTCAAAAATCATACTTTGATCCCCTTCTCGTTCAAAATGGGGGTCAACAGACGCTTGAGGTTACCACCCAGAATCAGTCGCTTGGAAACTTCGGGAATATCGGCTCCCTGAACTTTGGCCAGCTGGGAGGCAAAACTCCGCCCGCCGATGTCACTGCCGTAGATCACACGCTCTGCTCCCAGGGTCCGGACCGCCATCTCCGTCATGCCGGCTGTCGGGTCGGAACCTCCAATGCCTGCATACAGATTCGGACTGTTCTGAATCGCCCGCAGACCGAGTTCCCAGTCGCCACCGGTGTGTCCCGCGACGATGGGAATCTCCGGATGCCGGGCCGCCATTAACGCCAGGTCACTGGGCGTCGATTCGCCTGTCAGGTTGCCACCGGTTTTAAACCAGGTGTGCTGGTAAATCAGGGCTTTCAGTTCTCCCGCGCGTTGAATTATCGGATCGATGGCCGGGTCGTTACAGCGGGCTGCGACCCACAACTTGACGCCGATCATGGGACCGTTTTTCACGCAGCGGTCCAGCTCCTGCAGGCTCTCTTCGACATACTTTGCATTCAGGTAGACAAAGCCGAAGGCCCGGTCGTGCCAGTGACTGATCGCCTGCATGACCTGATCGTTCTGTTCCCGGAACTGTTGGGGCGTGGGGTCGGTCAGAAACGGCCAGCCCATGAAAAAGATGAGACGTTCGACGCCCATCCGGTCTGCATAGACCATCAACTGGGCAATCCGTTCATCGACCGTTTTTCCTTCCACTCCGGAGAGGTGGCAGTGCAGGTCCCAGATCATTGTGATTCTTTCAGTTTTTGGTTTTGGGTTTGGCAGCTAAGGTAAAAGCGACTTCCGGAGGATGAGCATAGCTTTGCCAGATGGAATCGGTACCCGAGAGCGCCGGACCATCGTGCACCAGAAATCGGTAGCGACTGATATTGGGGCTGCCAGGCTCAATTTTCCAGTCGCCGAGCGCGCTGGGAGTGAAAACCATGTAAGGCATGGAAGGATGAATGCGTACCGGTTCCGGAAAGCGAAAATTGCCCGGGTGGCTCAAAATCGTAAACCCGCTGAAGGATTCATCAGCCGCATTCCTGCCGGAAATATCACACCAGAGGGAACGGTCATGATTGCCGTTTTCGCGTGTTTTTCCATTCGACGTCAGAAAGCGACAGTTTTCCTTCGTCCAGCCACGCCCACCACGAATCGCCATGCCTCCGTAATGATATTCGGGAAGAATCAGGGGACTGTCCGTCGCACAGCGGGCTTCGGACGTGATATCGTACATCCAGTAGGCGGGGTTTTTCTCCAGTTGATTCCAGACACGGATGGTCCAGATTTCCCGCAAAGCCACTTTTTCTGCAGGTCCGGTCAGATCGACGAATTCCTGTTCGACTTGCAGTTCACCAAAGACGGGACCGGACTGTTTTGACAGCAGTTTATGAAACCGGACCCGACCTTTGTTACTTTTGATCTCCCAGAAGTTGGTGGGGCGTCCTTCAAAAATGCATTTCGTATATGCCAGAAACTGGCCGCTCTGGTGCGCATGGTCGGGGGGAAATTCATCGGAAACGATTTTTCCGTGGGGAGTCACGATCGGGTGAATGTGAGCACTGCGTCCATAGAGCGGATGCAGATCCTTCGGCGCGGGAATGTGTTTGTAATTGTAATCCAGCACCTCATGCTTCCCTACCCGGATCTGGTAGGCCGTGCCCGTATCTTTGATCGTCACTTCCTGCGCCTGGGGAACTGCGCCTGCTTTCAGTTCCAGCACCCGGGTTTTACCCGGAGCCAGTGTGCCCCGGTAAATCCACCAGAGACGATCCGGCTGTGAGCCCCGCTTTTCGATCTGTGCCGGGATCGCAGTCTTTTTCTCAGATTGCAGATCAACCAGGTGGACGGCGTCCCCTGCGAAATCGATCTCAGGCAGTTCCACGCTGACAGGTTGATTTTGAACCGGCGTCTGGCCGGCTGTAATACTGACTTTGCCGAGCGTGGACTTTTCTACCGCTTTGACCGCCGATGTAAAGCAGACGAAGCTGATCGTCAGAAAAAGTAAACCTGTGAGGCGCTGTATTCGATACATGAGCTTGCTCTGTCTGGCAAAAGAGTGATGTCACGATTCCACTCTCTTTATGCTACCCCCGGATCAGAAGCGGTTGCAACATTCGGGCGGTGGATTATTCAGGAACCCACAGAATGACGCTGTGCCAACGAGGAGAACTGCCTGAATCAGGGAATCAGGTAGGGGGCCGGCAGATAATAAACCGGGGGCTGACAGGGGCAGCTGGGAGCGGGGGCTGCGGTCTGCTGCGGAGAAGCGGGAGCCGGTTTGGTGACCTTTGACTGCGGTGCAGCCGGTCTGGGGACAGGGGCACTGACCTGCTGATTCAGCGCTGCTTCTTCCAGTGAACGACCCTGCAGGACAAGTGCTGCCTGTGAGGTGACCGGCCCCGTTTTGACTGCTTTCACGCGGGCACGTAACTGGCGGGATTCATTCGCTGCCAGCTGATCGATTTTGAAAGTCAGGCGACGGCCCTGCTCATGCGTCAGCGCTTCGGGAAGATCGAGATTCAAAATGACGTCTGATTGTGACTGCGGTCCCCGGTTCGTGACGACGAAATCCATCGCAAACACCTCGCCCGTGGTGACTGCTTTCGGCCCGTTGACCTGTAGAACCAGCTGTGGTGCGGTAATTTCCGTCGCTGCGGTCACGTTGGAAGCCAGGCGGATTGCCGAACTGGTCTGCACCTGTCCTTCCCGATTCGGAAACACTTTGATCAACAACTCGCGTTCTTCCCCGGCAGCCAGTTGAGGCAATTTCCAGGTGACACGGTTTTGACTGACTGCAGCCGGCGGAGAAAGATCCACCAGACTCGCGGTCGGAGAAATCGTCTCTTCGACCTGCACATCAAATGCGGGAGAAGAACCACCATTTTTGACCAGGATGGAATACGTCAACAGCTTTTGTGAGGTCCCTTCCCGGGGCGCCTGTTTGCGGATTTCGATTTCCAGCTGTTCCTGATGACCGGGAGCGGTCACCCGTATGAGGTGATCGAGATGGTCTCGCTCCTGCGGCTGCTCACGCCCGACCTGCACATGTTCTCCTCCCGGAAAACGTTCGTGGTATAAGGTGGGGCGAATGACAGGCTCAGCCTGCTGATCGGCTCGCACCAGGTTGATGCGTTGCCAACTGTCATCAAACAGCAGACGCTCTCCCGGTTCCAGTTGCTGTGGGATCACTTGTGAAGTCGGGTTGGCTGTGACCACGAATGGTTCGTCAATGGTGGGATCCAGCATCTCACGCTCGATGACGCGGATTCGCTGGACGTTCATCGCCAGTTCGGGGGCTGCTGCCGGCTCAGTGGGAAATTTCAAGTCCGGTAGCTTGAACTCGGGCATGGATTCCCGGGGCGCTCTGTGCTCCACGACAGCGTCTGGCAGATCACCGAAAGAAACCAGCAGTGGTTCGGTTTCCATGATCTCAACAGGAAAACTCGCTTCTGGTTCGATCTCCACCCGTGAATCGATGGGTTCTTCGTCGAAATTCTGATAAGTAACTGTCGGTTCCAGAACGAAGGGAATGATTTCCGGTTCGGGGGCTTCGACCACTGGTTCTTCAGTCGGGGCCGGCATGGAGAGAAACAGGAGCGTGGTCAGAACCAGCGCCACGACGCCGATCGCAGAGGCCACCGACCATTCCGGATTTTTGTCGTATAAACCCTTCAGTTTCTGCAGCCAGACCGGGGCGAAATCTTCGAATTTGAGGGAGAGATCGTATTCCTCCGCATCGTCATCGATTTCCTGGGAATACCAGTCTGCCTCCTGTGATTCATCAACCAGACTCTGTTCCTCACTGTCGACCATATTCGATTCCGTCTCGCGCGTGATTTCCTCACGGCGAGTCCATTTCGAATTGTGGTCTTCAGGCTGGGGCATCACAATCTCAAATCCGTTGAATCTGCACGTTGCCAATCCTGGCAACAGGCTCCCACATTGTGCATAGTAAGATAGACAGTGCGTGAAAGTTAGCAAAAACAACCTTCAATGGGAAGTGCGATTCCCATTTCGCCCGGACCAGGTGATTACATGTGAAAATAGAGAATGCAGACCCGGGCCGTCGTTCTTTCAATCCTGCCAGCTTGCGGGAAGTCAACGCGGAATCTGGCTGGCTTGTGGTCCTGGATCTGGTATCCTGTAAAGAACGGCGTACAGACATCCAGTTTTACCAGCCTCGAGGAACATCCGCATGCATCACATGAATCGTCGTCACTTTCTGAAATCGACTGCAGCAGGCATCGTTGCCGCTCAAACCGGCCTGAGTTGGGCTGCTGAGAAAAATAAGGTAATGCTACCGGCGAAAGTCGTTGACACGCACACCCACTTCTACGACCCCACTCGTCCCGAGGGCGTTCCCTGGCCTCCCAAAAACTCGTCTCTGTATCGTACGGTGCTCCCCAAAGACTTCGTGGCACTTCCCAAGTATCAGCCGGTGAATGCGACCGTCGTCGTGGAAGCGAGCAAGCTGGTCGAAGACAACCAGTGGATTCTGGATCTGGCGAAAGACAATCCAGTGATCATCGGCTTTGTGGGGCGGCTGACTCCGGGAGATCCCCAGTTCCGTCAGCAGCTCAAACGGTTTGCTAAAAATCCGATCTATAAAGGGATCCGCGTCAATTACAACCTGATTGAGCCGGGTCTGTCACAGCCGAAGTTTGTCGATGATCTGAAGCTGATGGCGGATAAAGGACTGCAGGTCGACCTGAACGGCGGCCCGGTGACTTTGGATGCGGCCCGGAAGGTTTCAAAACTGGTTCCCGATTTACGAATCGTTGTCGACCACATCGGCAACGTCGTCATCAAAGGGGATGAAATCGATCCGGAATGGCAGCGCTATATGGAAGCCCTTTCCGATCAGAAACAGGTTTTCATCAAGGTCTCTGCGCTGGTGGAAGGCGCCTCCCGGCATCGCCCAAATGATGTGCCCGCGGATGTCGACTATTACCGCCCGACGCTGGACGTGATCTGGAAACAGATCGGTGTCGACCGCATGATCTTCGGCAGTAACTGGCCTGTCGCCGAACGGGCAGCCGACTATGTGACCTTGCAGAAGATCCTGGTCGACTACCTGCAGGACAAAGGCCAGGCTGCCCTGGATAAAGTCTTCTGGCAGAACTCCAAAGTAGCCTACCGCTGGGATAAATATCCCGGGGAATAGTCCCCTGAAATAGCCATGTTTAAGTAAATTCAGTGGTTCATTTGAATTCAAGCATTTCGTGCTGTTCGTGTCTTTCGTGGTAGTCAAAAAACAATTTCAAACGCAGCCTTCACTGTTTCATCTGAACAGGCAGCATTTCAATCGCTCGGGTTCCTGGCGAAGGTCACGACACTGCTGATGAGAGCAGGGCAGAATGTGCGCTGTCCAGATCGATTCCTGGTGTGATTATGTTTATTTCGTGTTCGAGTGCTCTGATGCATGGTCTTGTGCTGTAAGTCATATTTTAGAAATGGCTTATAGTGAATGTGTCACTTTCGATGGTGTTTTTTAATCAGGAGGATCGCGGGAGGGACTTTCCTGAGACGGGGAAACAGGATATGGGCTTTTCCCATTTTAATATTTTGTGTATAAGGCGTCGTCGTTTTCCAGTTCGAGAGACCTCATTCTTTCGATCGGTTCGTGTTCTCGGATTTTAATACATGATACATGGAACGGATTCCTGTGTGTGCCACTGAATGTTCTCCCGCCAAAACAATACGTCTATTCAGTCCCGGTTCCGAAACCAAAGTCTATCCTCTCGATTTGAGTGTGATTATACCGACCTATAACAGGGCGGACCGGCTTTCCAAATTACTGGAGTCATGGCTTGAGGTCGATGCCTTCACGCAACTGAAATACGAGCTGATCTTTTCAGATGATGGTTCTGATGATGAGACCCTCGAAATTCTGCACTCATTTCAGAAAATGCTTCCCATCCGCATTCTGAAAAATGAGCATGCCGGCCCTGCCGAGGCCAGAAACAGTGGTATTGCTGCTGCCAGCGGACATCGGGTTTTGTTTCTGGGTGATGATATTTACCCGGCGGCTGATCTGCTGGACATTCATGTCAGCCTGGGGAAACGCCTGGGCGATCATGTCGCCATTCTGGGAAAAGTGGACTGGCATCCCGAACAGGAACACAATCATCTCATCCGGCATATTACCGAAATCGGACACGAACAGTTCAGTTACAGTGTGCTGCCGGAAAATCACTTTACTGATTACCGGCACTTCTATACCTGTAATGTCAGTGTTTCCAATGCGATGCTGTCGACTGAAACGACCATGTTTGACCGTCGATTCTATAAGGCCAATTTTGAAGACATCGAACTGGCTTATCGATTATCTGCTAATGGCATGAAAATCTATTATGCGCCTGCCGCCTATGCGCATCATTATCATGAATACGATGTCGAACGTTTTTCGGGCCGACAGGAAACCGCAGGAGAAATGGCACAGATTTTCGTCGACCTGCATCCTGAAATTGATGAATTACTGCAGCTGTCGGAAATCGAAGTTCAATATAACCGCTACCTGAAACGTTATGGGATACAGGAACAGCCGCAAACGCAACTGGAGCAGGTATTGAGCTGTTGTAAACAGTATGAAACAGACTTGAAAGTGAATCCCGGAGACCTGGGAAAAGAGAAACTGCTGTCGCTGCTTTACCGGCAGTTATTCAAATTTAAATTTGCTGCGGGTGTCTTATCAAAGGCTGAAGAATATCACAAATGCACCGTCGATCATTTTCTGTATGATCGGTGTTTCGGTTACGAATTCTACAATCAGCTCTGCAGCCTGCAGATCGAAAATCTGTCAGATGACGGTAAACTCACCTTGCCAGGCTTGCTGCAGTATTATGCCCGCCTGCTGAAATTCAAAATGGTTCCCTCTCACCTGGGAAAAGCATCTGAACTGATCAGTAATTCATTGCAGGAAGACGTGAAGAACTGGGCCATTCGTCCCGATCTGAAACAGATGGCCAAACAGAAAGCGAAAGAATACCTCCGGCAGTACGCCGTGTTGAGGCAACTCCGACAGAAAGCTCGCGGCCTGTCGATGCTGCGTTTTAAACGCAAGGTGGCCATGGAAAAACCGACGGAAAGCGACATTCCCCGGATTGCCATTCTATCTGAAGATTTTATCTCGCCATCTCTGATCCAGGACTATCAGCGGGAACTGGGAAAGGCAGTCGTGTTCGTCCGGAAAACAGACCTGGGGTTTGAATATCACTCCCAGGGAGAAATGGCTGTCACCCCGGAGATCAGTACGATTGACTTCTCATACGTGCTGCAGGTTGAGGATGAGTCTGAGATTCCTCAAATCTTTCACCTGAAAAATGTGCTGGTTTCTCTGGGCTGTTACTGGGATGAGTATCTGCTGCTGTCCCACTCTTATCAGCCGGAACCGACCGTGGGGGTGAAAAGTCTGCCCGCCCAGTTATTCCTGAAGAGAAACCTGTATCTTTCAAAAGAAAAAGAGACGGTCAGGCAGGGCAGAGTTCTGCGATTGTTACCGGCTCCGAACGGTGTGCAGGAATACCAGCTGCATGATCTGCTGGCTGACGATTCCACCGAACGTGGCTTCCTGAACCGGAATCTCATCTTTGAACCAGGCCAGGTACCAGTCAAATCAGTGGAAACTCTCAAGGTTGATTTTCTGAATGCCCCCAAAGACAAGCCAGTCGTCTTCGTCTTCCCTGTCTTCATGGCAGTGGGAGGTGCAGAACGGAATATTATCGCCGTGATGAACGAACTGCAGGATCAGTATCATTTTGTCGTCGTTACGATGGAGAAGCATTCCCAGAGGCAGGGAAGCCTGCATCACCAGGTAGAGGAATTCACAAGCGATATCTTTGATCTGGCGGAAATAGCTTCTCCAGATGATTTTCTGAAAGTGCTGCAGGCGCTGAAACAGCAGTACAATCCGGAACTGCTGCTGATTACCAATGGTTCACCCTGGTTGCTTTCGAACACGAAACAGATCCGAAAGCTGTTCGCAGAAATCCCGATCATCGATCATCAGGTATACGATCAGCAAGCCGGGTGGATTGAGCACTATACTGACCCTGGAATTCAGAGCTTTGATCACTTTGTGGCCATCAACAAGAAAATCCAATCGGTGATGGAACATGACAAAGGCATTTCTCAGGAGCGGATCAGACAGATATACCATGCCCTGGATACCGAGCGGATCCGCAAGTTTTATCAATCCAGATTCGATGCGGATGCCGTCTGCCAGAAACATGGTTTGCCGGCCGACAGAGATAAGTTTATTTTTCTGGCGAGGTTGAGTTCGCAGAAACGGCCACTCGAATTCCTGAAGATGTTGAAATCACTGCAGGACATGGGACGCCGGGAGTTCTTCATCATGGTTGGAGATGGAGAACTGAAGCAGGACGTCGATGATTTTATCCGCACTGCCGGTTTGAAAAACCTGATCCGGATTCCTTTTGTGAATAACCCGCTGGAATTGATCGCAGTTTCCAAAGGCATGATATTTACATCGGCTTTCGAAGGACTGCCCGTAGCGATGCTGGAAGCACTCAGCCTGGGGGTACCGACGTTCTCAACCGATGTGGGTGATGTGAGACCTGTCCTGGAAGAGTATTCTGCAGGAATGACGATTCCCGTTGATTGCACGACTCAGGACTATGTGAAGTACTTCAATCAGTTCCTGGTGGAACGGGAACAGTACGCTGCCAACCTGGAAGAAGGCAAAAAACAGATTGTGGACCGGTTCAGTGCCGAATGTATCGCATCACAGTACGGCGGGCTGTTTCGTGAATCAATGCAATTGAAAAAGGGGGCGTGAGCATGGGAACGGATCCGTTAGTTTCAGTCGTGATTCCCAGTTATAATCACGAAAAGTATATCGAATCAGCTATCTCCTCAGTTCTGAATCAGACTTATAAAAATCTGGAACTGATCGTCATTGATGATGGATCGAAAGATCGCAGCCTGGAATTGATCAGACAGTTCAAGGATCCGCGGCTGCAGGTTCACGCACAGGAAAATGCCGGCGCACATGCCACGATCAACCGGGGTCTGGAAATGGCGCAAGGTGATTTCCTGACGGTCCTGAATTCCGATGACCTCTATGAGCCCGAGCGGCTGGAGATCTGTCTCAAACGGTTCGCTGACAATCCTGACCTGGGGCTGGTCTCTTCCTGGATTAATGTGATCGGTTCGGAAGGCAACCTGCTCGGGGTGAAACAGGGTTGGGAAAACATGCAGCCCTGGGATCTGGGCGATCCCGATCGTTCTTTCCGGAAGACCGGAAGTTTCAGTTTGAACCTGCTGTCGAGTAACTATGTTGCCACGACCAGCAACATGCTTTGGACGCGTGCGGTGTACCAGGCCGTCGGCGGTATGCGTGATCTGCGCTTCGTACATGACTGGGATTATCTGTTGAGGGTGGCGTCACAATTTCCCTGTGAGCAGGTCGAACAGCCGTTAATGCGCTATCGCATCCATGATTCCAACACCATTCACTCCAATTACGACTGGATGATGTTCGAGATCTGCTGGGTCATTACCGCCAATCTGAATCGGTTCTTTGGCTCTCAGCTGTTTAACAAAGAGGAGTTGTCCGCGGAGATCACCGACCTGGATATGCTCTATGAGTCGATCAATTTTCAGGGTAATGAGAAACTGGTCTGGCTGATCCAGAATTATCTGACGCACCTGACTCAGCAGGGACATCCGTCGCCCGAGGAAGAACTGATTCACAATAAGACACTTCGCGAATTCTTTATCTCGAAAGTGAAAAAGCCGGTTGAGGAACAGGCGCCGTCACGACCCCCTGTATTGCATCGGCTGCATTCTCACTTGAAAAAAGTCAAACAACGGATGTTTTAAGCAGTACCTCTGACTGTGAACAGCTGACTGGTTGAAACTCGTTTAGAAAAAGTCACGTTACATGAATCCAGAGACGAAGCAGCACAGAGAAGACCAGATCTGTGTTGTGATGGGGACCTATAACGGATTTGAGTTCCTCGAGGAGCAGATCGAGAGTATTCTCGATCAGAGCTGTCATGCGTGGAATCTGCTGATACGCGATGATCATTCCTCCGATCGAACTCCAGAGCTTCTGTCCCGCTATGCAGATGTTGCCGGCGTCACTGTGATTCAGGCACAACAGCGCCTGGGAGTGATCCAGAACTTCAATCAATTGCTGCAGCGGGCCTGCGCGACAGATTGTCGTTACGTGGCGCTGTCTGACCAGGATGATGTCTGGGACCGCGAAAAACTTGCGACTCAGCTCAGACTGATGCAGCAGTTGGAATCGGAACAGCCGGACCAGCCGCTCCTGGTCCACAGCGACCTGGAAGTGGTCGATCAGCATCTGCGACAGATCGCTCCCTCCTTTATGAAGTATCAGGGGATTCAGCATGAGTCGTCAGACCCGCTGCAGGTCCTGCTGGTTCAGAATTTTGTGACCGGTTGTACGGTGCTGGTGAATCGACGGCTGCTGGAACTGGCGCTGCCGATTCCGGAAGAAACTCTGATGCACGACTGGTGGCTGGCACTGTGTGCGGCAGCACTGGGAACAATCGCCTGTGTTGAGACACCCCTGATCCAGTATCGTCAGCATGGGAGAAACGAAGTTGGCGCCAAGCAGTTTTCCCGGTTTCTGAATCCGTTTCGGAATAATTACTACCAGTTGTGGAATGCGGGGCGCACGGTTTTGACTCAATCCCTGGAACAGGCCCGCGCACTGGCAGAGCGGGTTCGTCAATTTGATTCGACAAACCCGCATCTACCCATGATTGAGGAGTACGCGCAACTGCAGCAGGCCGGATCGCTGGGCCGGGTGAAAAAAATTCATCAGCTGCGGATTCACTCTCAGTCAAAGCTGAGGCATCAACTGATGCTCTCCCGGCTGATCAACCTGCCACGCAAACGGGCTGCCTGAAGTCGGTTATCTGGACTCCAGGCCCGTGGTATTCACTGAGGTAACGTCGTACTGGTATGACTTTCCTTTCTGCGCCGTCTTGTCCACAAACTGGAACTTCAGGAGGGGCAGGACGGGAGTATCTCCGTAGCTCATTCCCTGTAACAGAGGACGCCCGAAACGGTTCGTTGGCTTCTCAGGAATCTGTCCGATCTGTTTCCCGTCACGTCGGATAATAAATTTCTGGATGCCGCTTTCGAAGTCAATCGGTGCGTTCCAGGTCACGGTGCCGGTCTGGGGATCGAACTTGATCTCCGTGGGAGCAGGGGGGGGAGTCTGATCGCTGACGGCACCGGTTTTGACAAAATCGAGCCACGCCTGCGCGACGGTCTGATCGGGTAGCCAGACTGCATTGGCTTTGTCTCCCTGGTAGTCTTTGTAGGGGACGGGAGTCTGTTCACTGAGCAGCGGTGCCAGCCAGCCCTGGTTGATGTCGATTTTCTTCAGAGGCGCACCAGCCTGGTCAGGCAGACGCAGTTTGAGACAGGCGTCAAAGAAGCGAATCGCCAGATAGCGTGAATCACCTGTTTCATGTCCGGTGCGGGGATCCGGTGCAAATCCGATGGGAGCACCTTTCGCGCGATAGGATTTGAACATCGCCAGACTTCCGTCCCACGCGCGGCGGAACCGCTCGTGACCTTTTTCTTTCAAACCGGGATTGGCCATCATCGGAACCTGCATCGCGGCAGCAGGAATTTCCGGCGCGGGGATTTCTCCCTTCGTCCAGTAACCGAAGGCTGTGCCGGACTGGAACCAGATCGCAACAATCCGTTCCGGGTATTGCATCTGCATCAGGCTCGACCAGAACCCGCCTCCCGAATGACCCCACAGACACCAGGGGGCGGTGGCCACTTCCGGATGTCCGGTAAGTTCAGCCAGTTTCTTCAGGGATTCGATAAAAACTTTGCTGGACCCGTTCCGCGGATCGCACCACAGTCGGCAGTTCTGGGCCTGAACCTGATGGAAGCTGGGCCCCAGCAGGGCACACCCGTTCTTTCTCGCCAGTTCCTGCCAGTGCAGGTCATGTGCCGCGGTCACACTGCCTTTGCAGGACCCTTCGCCACAACCATGCTGATGCACGATAATGCCGCGGACTTTTTTGAGCCCTTCCGGAATCCAGAGCGTGTAGGTCACGCCAATCTGCAGTTGTCCTTCTTCAGGATTGGCAGGCTGTTCATAAGTGGTGCTGTAATACGGCGGGTGATAAGAGGCTTCGACTCGGGGGAGTTCCAGTGGCCCTTTCTTCTCATCGGCGACGGTCGGTTGAACCGAGTTCACAGCGAAACAGAGCAGGGTAAGTACAAGAGGTAGCGCGCGTGATTTCATGTTTCAAATCCTGGGAGGCGGGAATGTGTTAAAGGAGGTAATGTGTGAGTTGAGATTTCTCATGATTAATATGCTACGAAATCGAACTCATTCCTGCCAGCAACCAGGGGGATCGGGAGAGTTATCATCGTCGGGTATGCCGAATTATTTGTTGAGGTATGCGGGACCTGCGTCGAGGTGGATCAGGTAACAGTTTTCGACTACGTACAATTCCCTTCCTGATTTGGAAAAGCAGAGGCCACCACCGACATAATAATTGCGGGGTAGATCGGAGAGTAACGCGATTTCCTCGCCATTCAAAACATCCCACAGGCGAATGGTCTGGTCCTCACTGGCTGTGACCAGACGCGTGCCTGCAGGATGAAAAGCCAGTGAATCGATCCGGCCGAGATGACCGTACAGGCGCGTATATTCCTTTTCGGTATCGACATCCCACAAGACAATGGTTCCCCCTTCTCCGGAGGTGGCCAGCAGCTTGCCGTCAGGGCTGAACTCCAGGTCGAGTCTCGATTTGACGGGGATCAGAGGGTCCGGTTCCGGACCACCCTGCTGACCGTAGCGGTGTTCAATTTTACCGGTTGCAATTGAGAGCGACTGGATTTGTCCATTGGCGCATTTGAAGGCCACGCTGCTGGAAGTGGGTGAGATTGCATTGCAGCGAATGGGGCTGTCGGTCTGGAAAGACCACAGCGGCTGAAAATCTTCAGAGCCGAGCAGAAAGAGCTCATGGGAACGACTGTAAGCCAGATATTTCCCATCCTGACTGACAGAAAGAAAACCAGGATTGTCATAATCGTATTTTGTGTTTGTAATTGAAAATTTGCGGGGCTCCCAGCGGGGGAGTGACCAGACAATCAAATCATACGTGTTTTCTTTTTCCGGTTTGGGCTGGGGGCCGAATCTGCCCAATCGGGGTTTGTTTTTCTCTTGCACAATCTCTCTGTCGTATGCGGCGATTGCCAACCACCGGCCCTGTGGGTCAAACCGGGGCATCCCGGCAATGCGCGTTCCGGTCCTGATCTTGTCCTGGTCGGGGAAGGCCAGGAGCACTTCTCCTGTAGCCATGTCTCGGACCTTTAATCTGGTATCAAACACGGACAACGCGCTGAATCGGCTATCAGGACTGATGGCGATTTTGGTGAGTATCTCATCAATGGAAACTTCTTCGATTTTACCTGAGACAGCGGCTAATTCTGCCTCCCGCGGATCATTTCGTGGGCCTGGTAACCGGGGGGACGGCTTGCCAATGTCCCAGACCCGTACCTCGTGCTTTGAACAGGAAACGAGCCTGGATTGATCCTCGAGAAACTGGAGCCGTTTTACCTCAGCAGCATTGGTCAGCAGCAGTTTAGAAAGTTGCAGAGCAGCACTATGCCAGATGCGGATACAATAATCAGTACCGGCAGTCGCCAGGCTGGAACCATTATCACTGATTGCGATCGCAGTAGTTTTACCGCGATGACGTTCCACGGGAGTTCGCAACAGGTGATCTACCAGACTGATCACTCCCACTTCTCCATTGGCATCCGGAACATAAAAAGATTGGCCGTCGGGTGCCCAGGCCGTTGTGAAATGGGAATGGGGTACCTCCATATTTTTTCGCAGCCGCTCGCTGCCGTCCGTAAGGTCGAAAATGACGGCTTCACCAAAGTAGGTTCCTGCGGAGAGGAACCGATCGTCTGCACTGAATGTCAGCGAAGTCACATAGGTGTTTTGGGTCGCCAGCAGCAGATGGGTGCGGCGTTTGAGTGCGAGATCCCAGATCTGGATGAATCGGTCACCGCCGACGGCAATCCGGTTACCAGTGGAATCAAAGGCGACAGACCAGCCGTAACCTTCCAGGTTCGGCAAGACAGTGGGCATCATGCCTGCAGGTCCCTGGCCTGTGAATCGATTCAGCAGGGGATTGTTGTGTATTTCAGGGGGCAGCCGTTTTTGTACCTCTGCATTTTGTTGTTGTGCCTTTTCAAGTTCAGGCGACTGTTCGATCGTTTTTCGAGCCTGAGCCTTGCGTGTTCTCTGGTAGTCGGTCATCAGCTGAGTGACTTCGGGAGCCACATACTCTCCCTTTTCAGCCGTCGCTCCAAACAGGAAGTCCTGATTTTTAAGCGTCGAAACCAGTTTGCCGGTGTCTGCATTCCAGATCCGCAGGCCGTTTAATTTATCTCCAATCGCCAGCAGCTTTCCCGTGGGATCCCAGGCAATCTGCTGGACATCGATCGCCCGGCTGTTCCACTGCTGACGGATCTGACCGTCCCCCAGTGACAGAATGCAGACTTTTCCCTCGCCATCAATGATGGCCAACTGAGTCTGATCCGGCGAGAGCAAGGCATCGCGCAGCGGTGTTTCTGCTGTGAACAGAACCTGAGACTGAGGCTGCAGCAGATGATCAAAGTAGAACCATTCCCAGTCGCGTAACTGCTGCGGACAATCGTCGAGCAGTATCCGTAATCGATCTGGCTTCATCTGTCCCCGCTGAAAGCCCTCTGAAATCTGCCGCATGAGTACCCGATAGCGGTTTCGGTCTGCAGCGTTACTTTTTTCAACGACCTCCTCCTGAATCTGGGTCACCTGCTGGCGCGATTGTTTCAGCTCCTGTTCCTGGGACGCCGTAATCTTCTTTTGCGTCGTCAGCTGAGATTCGGTTTCGACTGCCTGGATCTGGATTTCACTGAGCTGCTGTCCCCGGTACCAGGAAAGTCCCCCCGTGATTCCACTGACGACCAGCAGAATCAGTGAAGCGATGCTCAGGGATGCGATCAGGGGATGTCGTCTCATACGACGTCGCAGACGTTCCGTCCAGGAAATGGGACGTGCCAGCACCGGTTCATGATTGAGCCAGCGCTGCAGATCGTCTGCAAAATCCTGTAGACTCGCATACCGGTCCGGGATGTCGCGGCTCATCGCCTTCAGACAGATCGCTTCCAGATCTTCCGGGATCGAGGGATTCAGTGAACGTGGTTGGGGAGGTTCCTGATTTTGGATCTGGTGCAGAATCTGTGGAATATTATTTCCATAATAAGGGAGCCGTCCGGTGAGGATTTCATAGAGTACGACGCCGAGATTGTACTGATCACTGGCCGGTCCGATTTTCGATGTCTCACCCACAGCCTGTTCCGGAGACATATAAGCGGGAGTCCCAAACACGCTGCCGTCAACGGTCAATGCCGACTGATCATCGTGCCGTCGTGCCAGACCAAAGTCGGCCACTAGAATCCGGTTGTCACTCGAAACCAGCAGGTTCGCCGGTTTGATGTCGCGGTGAATGACGCCTTCCTGGTGTGCGTAGTTCAGACCACGGGCGGCATCCCCGATCCAGCTGATGATTTGTGTCAGAGACGGAGAGCGGGTTTTGATCGTATGGGCCAGATCTTTGCCGTCGATGAGTTCGCAGGCAATATACAGCGTCCCGGCCGCATCACCTCCGTCGAAAACTGTGACGATATGATTGTGTCTCAGTTTGCCGGCCGCGCGTGCTTCGATCAGAAACCGCTGTCGGGATTCGCTGTTGGCATCGGAGTGCGGCACCTTGAGAGCGACCGAACGTCCCAGTTGGAGATCGTAAGCTTCATAAACGGTACCAAACCCACCCCGTCCCAGCTGGCGCTGCAGTTGAAAGCGGTCGAGAAACAGCTGTCCCGATGACAGACTTTCTGCGGGGGTCAAATCGGACTCAGGAACAATCGTGTCTCCGTGTGGTCCTGAATAATTGCCCGTCGTTTCCAGACCAGCGGCTTCTCGCCAGTCCGCAAACACTTTGTTGATGATCTGTTTCTGCTCCGGAAAACGGAGGCCGTATTCAACGGATTCCGGAGTTTCTCCCGCCTCGGTGCGCCACTCCAGTTCGATTGCCAGTAATTCTGCCAGCAGATCGGACTGCACTTGTGGTTTCTCAGACGAAATCCAGTCCTCCAGCTGTGGCCGTTCCCGGGCAGACCACAGGGCTTCAAATCGATCCGCGATCGCATCGATTTTTCTCAGTAGTTCGAGTTTCTGCTGTCCCGGCATGTTTGAACCATGGATTATCTGTCTGTTGATTCAAGTCTTTCTCTCAAGATTAACCGATCCACTCAGTCTGCGAGAGATCATTTCTGCTCTCTTTCCGTTAAAAACCGAATAGAAACAGAACCAGCCAGATTCCGGAGCTGACCAGAGCGATCAGTAACAGGGCAGGACAGAGGAGGGAAACCGGATGTGGTGCAGAGCCGTTTCCACCTGTCTGATTCTGTTTCGTTTCTTGGGCGGGGGCCGCCCGGAACCTGCAGGAAGTCGATGAGTTTCGCTGAGTCATCAGGGCGGTGGCTGAATCGGTAGACCAGGGCGGCGTGACCCAGGGAGCTTCTCTGAAAGCGTCCTCAGGAAAATCTGGTTCTTCTGGTATTTCCGGGTCTGTCTGTGGTTTGGGAATGGCCCGGCTGGGAACGCGAAGTCCCTGCTGACACACCAGACAGGAGACCTTTCTTCCTGCCAGCCGGTCTTTACAGCGAAATCTCGTACCACATCCGGGACACTCAATGATAATACTCATGGCAACACTCCAGGCCAGAACTGTTGCCTGTCAATGCATCCGTTCTGGCTCGCCGCATGCTGGATTCACCTCACAACTTAATTACCCGCAGAAGAACTTTTCTCCGTCTCTGCAGTGAGCGGTTTCAAATCCAGGAATTCTTCCCACTTGTTGGGAGCCCCGGCCATGCCAATCAGTTCGCTGCCCTCCGGGCTGAGGCGGAAGTAGAGCTCTCCATTGTTTGCTGATTTACCGAAAATGGCACTATCCCCGATTCCCCGGGCTGCTCTCTTGAGTCTCAGGGCGAAGGCATTGACGTTATCATCATCGAGCTCCAGTTTTCCTTTGAAAGGCATCCGCAGCTTTCTCTGTTTGACCGAACTGATTTCCACGTCCACATTCCCGACATCATCGACTCCGGTAATAAAATCGAGCTGGACCTCGAGGGTCTGGTTGGCTTTGGTGTTGACCAGATCCCCCCGCCAGCGGCTGCCTTTAACGCACGTCTGTTTCCAGAGCTTCGCGACAGACTCCTGATCCAGTGGCTTGCTGGCAGGTGTTGCATCGGGGGAGAGACGAATCAGCTCTTTGGCTTCCGTGATGCATAAAAGCTCTTTCCCATCGGGAGTCAGACGGAACAGGTTTTTGTTATCCTTCCCGCGTCCGAACAGGTCGATATCTCCATCGGTAAACCGGTGTCCGAATTTCGTCTGCTGGGCGACCGGGGAACGCGCCTCAATAACCAGCGCATAATTGTCGACACTTCCGTCCGACTCATCCAGAGTGGCTGAAAAGTAACGATACTGATGCGGATTGTCCGGATTCTCTAAGAAAAGCCGATAGATCCTGCCATTCTCACGCACCTCGGCTACCGTCATGCTGATTTTATCTTTGGGTTGATCTCCACGTGTGATGGTGCCCGTCCAGCGGGCTCCCGCTTTGAGAGCATTTTTCCAGCGATCTGCCGCTGCCGGTAGCTTGTCAATTTTGTCAGCGATTTTCAGATTCAGTTCATTGGGCGGGCTGCCGGCGGAACGACTGATGCCGATCATATTACCCTCGGCATCAAACA
Organism: Gimesia panareensis; assembly: GCF_007748155.1. Taxonomy (GTDB): domain Bacteria; phylum Planctomycetota; class Planctomycetia; order Planctomycetales; family Planctomycetaceae; genus Gimesia; species Gimesia panareensis. The sequence goes on along the minus strand of NZ_CP037421.1, from coordinate 5,592,246 downwards.
TCAGATACAGTTTGACAAAATGAAGCCCCGTACCAAACAGGGGAAGAATCTTTTTACTGCCAAAGACTTTGATGCCTTTATCTGCTGTCTTCAATTGGACAGGCCAGCTGTAAAGGTGATCCGGTCCGGTAGAGATCGTGCCTTCGAACACTCCGACTACAAACGGATCGTCTTGATTTTCCACCAGCAGGCGGACGTAATTTCCATTGTCCCGGAAATCCATAAAAGTGAGACGTAAATTGTTGGATGTTTCCCCTTTGTACTGGATTGTCCCTTCCCAGGTCTGACCGGGGGCCGTCTGAGACAGGATTTTCTTCTGGAGAGTTTCGTAGTCAGGCAGAGCCGGCGCGTTTGTGTCTGGCGTCAGTACAATGGGACCTTTCTGGTTCATCCAGGTTAACTGGTCTTCGCCAGTCAAAGTGAAGACGATGTTTGGCCGCAGACCGCTCACAGGAAAATCTCGATCTTTATCTGCGGGTGCCAGGTCGATGATCCAGCCATCTGCTGATTTTGACCGGCTGCCGAAAGTACGGGCATTGGGGTTGGGAGCTTCGGTCAGTTTCAGGGCGCCTACCCACGTTGCCCGCAACAGCGGATTGGCCTGGTCTTCAAACAGCACATAGACTTTTTCACCATCCTTTTCTTGATGCACGAAACGCACGCGCAGTTTCGCAGCCGGTCCGCTTTGAGCAGGGACCAGAGCCTGCCAGGCGGTATCCGACTGGACTGTTTTCAGCAGAAACGCATGCTCCCGTTTGAGTCGGGCTTCCATCTGTTTTTCTGCTGCATCCACATCCTGGACGAACTGCTTTTGCTGGTCGATCAGCTCGGTCAGTTTGTTTTTCGCAGTGCCGTCCAGCACGACTGCGGTTTCCGGAACCTGATCGCGAGGAACTGTCTTTGGAGTAATCTTGGATTCATCCGGTTTCCCTTCTCTTCCGGAAAAAATCCATTTGCCATCTTTTTCTTCCGCGGTGACGGTCCCTGTCCAATTAATTTCATCCCCCTTGCTCACCGTCTTGCGATACACGCGGGAAATGTTTTCCTGTTGGGGCAGCTTCTGTGCGGTTTCAGAACGTTCCGGTTGCCGTAAACCATTCAGTCGTTTCAGAGCAGCATTATATTTCTCAGGACTGTACTGGTACTCCTGGTACGCCTCCTCCATTGAAATCGGGTTGAACATGTCGACCTTGGATTTTTCCTTAACCTTGAATTCCAGGTTCAAGACCGGAGGATCGCCTACTTCTTCGGTTTTCGTAATTTCAACTCCATCCAGAATCAGAATGGCATCGACTTCCCGGTGCCCCTCACGCAAAAATGCAGCCAGATCATCATTGCCTGGTCCACTGCTGCAACCCGTGAAACCTAATAGAACAGCCAGTGCAAAGCAGTGCATCGCTCTTAGAGGGCAGTGCTTGCCTGGGCTTCCTCCTCTCGTTGCCGTATGGTTTGCTGAGGAAGCGCGAAAAGAGCAAAACTCTGACAGACGCGAAGTTTGAAACCACTGAGTCAGCATTAAGTTCCCCTTTATTTCTGGTACTTGAAGTGATGACTGTTCTTTATAATACTGTTGTAAACTTTTATACCTGTTTATGATTCTCCTGATAGTAAATTGCGATTTCCACAAAAAATGTGACAATATTTTTAAATCTGAAAAGAGAAAACTCAGAAATCTCGTTTTCGCTGTGTGGGTTCCTGTTCCGGGGCGGAAGGGACAGGCCCTGTTTAAAATGCGCTGGATGACTTTATGGATTCTTCAGAGGGGTCTATCAGTGACCTGATCAATGCCTGGACGGAAAATGAAAGTGCGGCGGTGGAACGTCTGCAACTGGAATATTTTCACAGGTTGAGAGCACTGGCGCGACGCGTACTGAATGGATTTCCCGCAGCCGCGGTAGAAGCCGATGATGTAGTGCAGAGTGCCCTGATCAGTCTCTGCCGGTTTATGCGACGACCGGAAACGCCCCGCGATAAAGATCGTAATGATCTCTGGCGGCTGCTATGTCAGATTGTCGTGTATAAGTCACGACAACGGATGCGGTCCCGGACGAAAGGCCTCCCTGGAGGGCAGGAACGTCCCATGATCGATTATGAAAGCCCTGAGCAGGCTGTCAAAATCGAGGCCGCATTGCAGCACGTCAGTACTAATGAGTTCGACCTGATCGTACACGATGCCCTGGATCAGCTTGATGAACCCCTGCAGAGAATCGCGATGCTGATGATGGAAGGGTACACCCAGACAGAGATGGCGACGCGACTGGGCTGTTCCCGGCGGACCATTATTCGCAAAATAAACCTCTTGAAGCAACTCCTGGCAGTATTGCTCGAAGAAGACTGAAAGGCAGTCCGTTCTCGACTTGTTGCTAAAGTCGGACGATCATTCTGCGTACCTCAGCGAAGCTCAGTCAGGCGAAACACCAACCAGGGCAGCGACTGGCATGGTCCAGATTTCGAGGTTGTTCTCTTCCTTGATTTCAAAACCGGCCTCTTTCAGAAAACCGACGGCATTGATCGGCTGACAGTCGACAATGTGGGGGAAATGCTGGTGCATCCATTTATAGGTCTTCTCCAGGATGCTGTCTTTTTCCCCTTCTTTGGTGAGGGCCATCGAGACCACTCCCAGCCGTCCCCCCGGTTTCAGTACCCGGCGGATTTCTTTGAGCATTTCTGGAATTGTCTCCAGCGGAAACAGTTCCAGGGTAAAGCTCATGCTGACGGCATCGAAAGTGTCATCTTCAAACGGGAGGGGAGGGGTATTGGCAACCGACAGGGTGACCCGGTCAGACAGCCCGGCATCGGCAACCCGTTTTTCAGAGACCTTCTGCATGCCGTCGGAGATATCGACGCCATAAACTTTGCCATTCTCCCCCACAGCTTCAGCCAGAGAGACCAGGGAGTGCCCGGTCCCGTAGCCGATTTCCAGTACGGTTTCGCCGGCTGAAACAGCCAGGGCCGCCAACCCTTTTTCGCGAGCCACATGTTCATTGGAATCGGCGAGGGCGTCGTAGGAATGGCTGATGCGATCGTAAAACGACTTGGTGAGTTTTTCGTCGGTGGTACTCATAGATGCATTCTCCGCAATCTGAAGGTGAGAGTCGAATACGCGAATTATAAATTCATCAAATCGGAGAGAGAAGCCGGAAGACTCAAAACAATCTGAACTTCATTAATTTACAGTTCCGTCCGCAGCTATTAACAGCCGACAATGCTGAAGTTTTCGCAGGATTCTCTCAGAAGAAAAATGAACTTCTTTAAATCGCCGTTTTTTGAATTCCTTTCATGCACACAGGATGCTACAACATAGACTAAGTCATTTTGAGAACCAGTTTGATGGATCAGGGAAGATATCCGCCCAGGCCCTGTTCCATCCTCAGGAGGAACAGCTATGCGAAATGTCCTGGCTTTGATTCTGGCAGGAGGGAAGGGGACGCGCCTGGAGCCTCTCACCAGGGATCGGGCAAAACCTGCGGTGCCGTTCGGAGGCGGCTACCGGATCATTGATTTTACACTTTCCAATTGCATTAACAGTGGGTTGCGGCGTGTGCTGATCCTGACCCAATATAAAGCCGCCAGCCTCGACCGTCATATCAATCTGGGGTGGAGGTTCCTCTGCCGGGAGTTGAATGAGTTCATTGATGTCCTGCCGCCGCAGCAGCGGATTGACGAACAGTGGTACCAGGGAACGGCAGACGCCGTCTATCAGAATATTTATACCATCGAGCGGGCCCGTTCCGATTACATCCTGATCCTGTCCGGCGACCACATTTACAAAATGGATTATTCCAAGCTGATCAGTGATCATCGCGAATCAGGGGCCGAAGTGACGATCGGCTGCATCCCCGTCGATCGTACCGAAGCCACGCAGTTTGGCGTCATGGGGGTCGACGATGACATGCGCGTCGTCAAATTTGAAGAGAAACCGGTATCTCCTGCCCCGATGCCCACCCATCCCGACAAGAGCCTGGCTTCCATGGGGATTTATGTCTTCAATACGAATTTCCTGTTCGAACGCCTCTGTTACGATGCTACCCAGTTAGACAGTTCGCATGATTTCGGCAAGAATATCATCCCGTCTATCATTGATGATCATCTGATACGTGCTTATCCCTTCCAGGATAAGAATACCGGCGATGGATACTACTGGCGGGATGTGGGAACCATCGACGCTTATTATGAAGCCAATATGGACCTGATTTCAGTGCATCCCCAGTTGAATCTGTACGATAATACCTGGCCGATTCGCTCTTACCAGGCTCCCGATCCACCGCCCAAGTTCGTCTTCGCCCAGAGCGAGGGGGCAAAACCCCGCGTAGGGCAGGCGGTCGACAGTATGGTCTGCCCGGGATCGATCATCTCCGGCGGCCGGGTAAGCCAGTCGATCATTTCCTCGAATGTCCGCGTCAACAGCTGGGCCGAGGTTGATAACTCGATTCTGTTCTCCGGCGTCAATGTCGGTCGGCATGCCAAGATCCGCAATGCCATCATCGACAAGGGGGTTTCGATCCCGAAAAACTGCCAAATCGGTTATGACCTGGAGCAGGATAAGAAACGGGGCTTTACCGTTTCGGAATCGGGCATTGTTGTGATCGGCAAGATGGACGGATTCCCCGAAGCAGGGTAAACGTCTCGCGTCGAGATTCAAAATCAAAAGGCCCGCAGCGTGATTGTTTCCACGCTGCGGGCCTTTGCGCATAAAAATTCCCGGAAGCAGTAGCCCAGGGGGGGAAGGACATGCACCACTTCCGGGAGGCGATTGTTCGCCTTAGTTTTTTATCCTGATAGTCACGTTTTGACAGGGATCAGTCTACAACGACTTCAAAAAAGATCGATGCCTCAGCATCCGTGCCTCGGGCATTCGATCTTTCCGTTGAGTGAATGAAATCACTCAACGAACACCGGTATTTGCTTGAAGGTTGAATCAGGGAATGATAACTGTCATTCTGAGGTGTGATGTTATCGGGAATTGTCTGCTCGAAATTGTTATCATTAACTTGAACGTTAATGGTGCGGGGAGAATAGAAGTTCCTTGGGAATCGGTCAAGCCCAATTCAAAACGTTTTTTCAATTTGAATTCTCAATGCCTCAGTGAGATGTAAATCTTTCAAAAATGAATCGAAATCCTGACATTCGAAAGGGAATGGCATAATGCTTCGACGTTGCTTTGTACTACTGACCTGCTTCAGCTGTCTGTCTCTGAGTCTGACGACCGTCAGCCGGGCCGCTGACGCGCAGAAACCGAATCTGATTTTCATCATGGCTGACGACCTGGGGTATGCCGAACTGGGCTGCTACGGCCAGACCAAAATCAAAACACCGCACATTGATCAACTGGCCGCAGACGGAATGAAATTCACTCAGGCCTATGCAGGCTGCATGGTCTGTCAGCCTTCACGGAGTGTGCTCATGACAGGGCAGCACACCGGACATACCGCCGTTCGCGCCAACGATCTGAATCAGCTGCTCTATGAGGAAGATAAAACGGTGGCGGAAGTGTTGAAGTCAGCCGGCTACGCCACCGGCTGCTTTGGCAAATGGGGACTGGGCTATGCCGGGACCCCTGGGCGACCAAATCAAAAGGGCTTCGATCAGTTTACCGGTCAGCTCCTGCAGGTACATGCCCACTTTTACTATCCCTTCTGGATCTGGCGGAATGAAGAAAAAGTCATGCTGCCGGAGAACGAAAATAACCAGCGGGGGACTTACATTCACGATCTGATTCATGAGGATGCCAAGGACTTTATCCGCAAAAACAAGGATCAGCCCTTCTTCGCCTACCTGCCTTACATCATTCCCCACGTGGAACTGGTGGTACCGGAAGAATCGGAGCGTCCCTACCGGGGAAAATTCCCCAAAACGGAGATTAAAGATCCTCGGCCTGGCTACATTGGTTCGGAAGATGGCCTGACGACGTTCGCAGGCATGGTCTCCCGCCTGGATGATCACGTGGGAGAAATCGTGATCCTGCTGGAGCAGTTGGGGATTCGCGACAACACACTGCTGATCTTTACGTCAGATAATGGCGGTCAGGGAGGCAACTGGAAGGACATGACGGATTTCTTCAATGGGAATGCGCCCCTGAACGGACATAAGGGAACCATGTATGAAGGGGGTCTGCGGGTTCCGTTCATCGCCAGCTGGCCTGGTAAGATCGCGCCCGGCACCACGTCCGATCTGCAGATCGGTTTCTGGGATGTACTGCCGACCTTCGCGGATGCCGCTGGCACAAAAGTACCTGCCGGCGTTGATATCGACGGGATCTCTTTCCTGCCGACACTCTTGGGGAAAGGGAAGCAGAAACAGCACCCGTACCTGTATTGGGAATACACCAAAGGCGCGATCCGTTCCCGGGCACTGCGGATGGGCGACTGGAAAGCGGTTCAGAATCGGATGAATCGGCCGGTTGAGCTATATGACCTGAGCCAGGATATTGGCGAAACAAAGGATCTGGCCAGCCAGCATCCGGACAAGGTGAAAGAGCTGACCCGGACCATGGAGCAGGCTCATACCGCTCCTCGCGATTTCCCGCAGACGTTGAAGCCGGTGGGCATCAAAGGCTACGTGAAGTAATTGAGTACTGTACCAATCAAAAAACGCGGTCCCGAACAGGACCGCGTTTTTTTTGATCTCTTTTATTCTGGTGAACTGGTCTCAGTTAGCCAGATCCCACCACCAGCGACCGACGGGCAGGGCTGGTGCCTGTGATTTCGTAGAAACGGCTCCCACTTCGGGCGAGACTTTCAGATTATTCTGATTCTTGACCACCGAAGCCGTATCGACGCGAACACCACCGGCAACCTGGACTACAACGTCTTTGCCGTTGTAAACCCGATGGTTCACGACGGTTTCCACCGTGTGAGCGGCTTCATATTCAGCGGGATGATACATGCCGTTGGCAGCAAAAGCGTTCATTTCCCAGCCCGCACGGTTGGCCAGCTGCTCGTTCTGCATCAGGGCTGCCACCAGGGCCAGGTCGAAAATGTTCTGCAGGTCGGCGTAAACCAGATCCTGGTGAGCCAGTTCCTGGTAATGCTCTGTGAAGTTGGCAGCAAATTCCCGGTTCAGCTTTTCAGCCTGACCGGTCTGCAGCCGTTGACCATCTTTGGTTACGATCTGGTTTTCAGACTGACACAATACCGAAGAACCGACCAGCTGGAAGGCGGTACGCTGTGGGTTGTGGAGTACGGAATCGTACTTCATCGTCAGCCACCAGCGGAGTGCTTCCAGATTCTGAGCCGACTGTGAGTTTTCTTTAGCCAGCAGTTCAAAGTAGCTGGGGATGTTTTCGCCGGCATCCAGTTTTCCGATTCCGATCAGTTTCATCCGGTAGTCGGCTTCAATCAGAACACGGGCCACACGTGAGGTGTCAGGCACACCGTACTGAGTGATGTCCTGGACGCCCAGCTTTTCTTTCAGCTGACGGGTCCAGTTGCGGACACCGGCACCAGCTCGCAGAGGTCCGCGGGCATTCGACTGGGCAACAAATTCTTTCAGACGCGCCAGACCTTCTGGACGAGGGTCAAAAGAACAACCGAAGATCTTTTCTCCGCGATCAGAGAACGTTCGTAAGACCGTGACAAGGTCGTCCAGTTGCAGCACAGGGCGACCGCTTTCTACACCGACTGCCAGACCCTGATCGTTGTAGATCCACGCCTCTGCAGGACCGGCGATGACGATTTCATTCTCTTCTGGATATACGAAGATGTATTCCACCTTGGTCAGGCCGGCCAGCATCTTCATGGTTTCAACGGGTGAACGTCCTTCTTCGATCAGCTGCTCGACCTGTTTTTCAAGACGGGTCAGAGAGACCAGACGCAGCTGGCTGTTCTGAGAGACGTTCTGATTCAGGTTGGCCTGGCGGGCTTTCAGTTCCAGTGCAGCCAGTTGACCGTTCTGTTCCTGACGACTCAGCTGATGGAGCAGTCCATTCGGATCGACTCGCACCCCACTTGAGAACTGGCTGATTTCCCCGTCACCTTCCCCGGTGTCTGACCAGAGACCTGAAGTCTGAGTCTGAATCAGCTGAATCAGCTGGGTGAAGTTCGCCAGCTGTGAACCCCCGGCCATCGACATGGCCTGAGTACGCTCATTCATGGCCTGGGTGCGAGCTTCCGCCAGTGGAATACGGTTGATGGTTCCCAGGGCGGCGACAAAATCACCGGAGTCCATCTGGGCTTTGACGACCATTTTCAGCAGCAGTGTTCGTTGATGCAGATCGGCGACCGTTTCAGCGGTTTCGATGGCCTGGCCAAATTCACCTGCTGAAAGTTGCGCTGCGACCAGTTCTTCGGGAGTGGCTCGTGGTGCTTCCTGAACCGGTTCAGGAGTGACTTCCGGAACCACTGCCACTTCTTCCTGCTGCGCTTCCATGACCAGTGGAGCTTCCTCAGGAGCCTGAATCTGCTCCTCGGCTTTCTCCACAGTCACTTGCGGTTTGCGGTTCACCAGGAAATAGGTGACGGCCAGGACGATTGATAGACAGGCGATGGTTGCCAGAACTGAAACAACACTGGAGCCGACTCGAGGGTTTTTAGGGCGCATGGACGCTCTCCGATTGGCACTGATATTTGACGGTTCGACTTGCGGACCGTGTGTACACGATCTGCAAGATAGGGAATCTATGGACTTTATGATCTAGGATCGTCCAACTTTGGCCCAACGTCAAGCGTAATCTTAAATTTCTTGCTCTTCCTATTTCAGCTGAGCGCTGACATCGAAAGAACAGTTACAGGTAGTAGAATAGAAACACTTCGTTCAAAATCGCTGACATCGTAGAACTGATACCATCGCTAGAGAGAGTAAAATCGTGCCAGAGCTGCCGGAAGTGGAAACCATGGTGAGAGGAATTCGTGAGGCCGTCGTGGGTTCACAGATCCGCGAATTCCAGAAATGTCGTTGTGCCTGCAAGCCCATCTCCATGAAACCAGGCTTCAAGTCCATACAGAAAAAGGTTTTAAATAGAACCGTCATTTCCGCCCGCCGGCTGGCCAAGCGGGTGATCCTGGACTTGGACAATGAGCATTCCTTTGTGATTGAACCGCGGATGACTGGACTGATGTTGCTGTCTGACCCGCCGGACCGGGAACACCTGCGACTGGAATGGCAACTGCAGAAGGGACGCACTCGGACCTCACTCTGGTTCTGGGACCGCCGTGGTCTGGGGACCGTTCAGCTTTTAAAAAAATCGGAACTTGATTTGGTTCTGGGGCCGCAGAAACTCGGTCCGGATGCGCTGACGCTGACTTTAAAAGATCTGGAACAGCGTTGTCACCGGACCAGTCGGGCCATCAAAGTGGCCTTACTCGACCAGAAACTGGTGGCCGGGATTGGTAACCTGTATGCCAGTGAAATTTTGCACCTGAGCCGGATTCACCCGGAACGGCCCGCCAATGAGTTATCGCAAGCGGAACTCAAAGCCCTGCATCAGGCGACGCGTAAGATCCTCAAAGCGGCAATTCGCTATGAAGGTTCGACCCTGGGTGATGGCACTTATCGGAATGCTTTGAATAAGTCAGGGGGGTACCAGAATCATCATCGCGTCTACAGCCGGGCAGGGGAGCATTGTCAGACTTGCCAGGGGGCAGAAATCGTGCGGATTGTCCAGGCGCAGCGTTCGACTTTCTATTGTCCCTGCTGCCAGGTTAAAAACAGTCTCTGAAGAATTCCCGGTTATTTCAGTGAATTGGCTGCAGAATATGCGAATCGTGCTTTTCTCACTCCGTATTTTTGGAATAAGATCAGAGGAAGCTCGGGCTCGGGGCCTTGGTCTGATCCTGATTCGTTAGCCGCTGGAAGTCCATGTCATATCGCGTCTTTAAAAAACTGCTCGGAGAAACCAACCTTGAACGGAAGTGCCGCTTCCTGTTCGGCGGGGGGTTGATGGTCCTGATTACGGCCAGTTTCTCTCTGAATACCTGGATGAACAACCAGGTGCTCGACGAGCAGAACGTGACTTCCGCACGCCTGCTGGTCGCTCCCATCATCCTGGAAAAGCACTGGAAGTGGTCCGAGAACAATAAAGAGTATCGGGAACTGATCGAAAAGATTGCCCAGTCAGTGAAGTCCAAAGACCTGGGCAATTACAGCTGGTCGGTATTCAAAGCAAATCCCTCTAACGCCGATTCCAAAGAGCGTCCGATCGACAGTGCCGGCTATGAGGCCCTGGAGCGTATCAAACAGGGCGAAACCGAAATTTTCTACCAGGACGAGACCGAGGGAAAGTTTCAGTATTACAGTGCCATTCATGCGACCGAATCCTGTGTCTCCTGTCACCGCCTGCACGACGATCCGGACCTCGAACTGGGCGGTCTGATCGGCATCGTGAATATACGCTTCCCTTCTCAGAAAGTAGAACAGGCCCAGAACTGGAACCGGGCGATCAACGTGGCCTCGGCCCTGATCACCGCGGTCCTGGCGATGCTGGCCGCTTATGCGATTGTGCGGTACGTGATCGTCAAACCGGTGCTGCACCTCAAAGACGTCAGTGATGAAATTGCGCACGGCAATCTCGATCTGCGGGCTGATATCCGCACCGGAGATGAATTTGAAGAGCTGAGCTACGCATTTAACCGCATGCTGCGTCACCTGGTGACCGTGCAGGAAGAACTGCGGACCGTCAACACCGACCTCGATACGAAAGTCGACGAGCTGGCCCAGGTGAACCTCAGACTGTACGAAATGAACAAGCTGAAAGACGAGTTTCTGGCAACCATGAGCCACGAACTCCGCACGCCGCTGAACAGTATTCTCGGCTTCAGTGATCTGCTCGCGAATTCGAAAGACCTGGGTGAAAAGCAGAAACGCTACGTTGCTAACATTCAGATGTCGGGGAAAAACCTGCTGGCACAGATCAACGATGTATTGGACCTGGCCAAAATTGAGAGCGGTAAAATGGAACTGCAACTTTCGGAGATTTCCATCGCGGATCTCATCGAACGTCGTGTGGGAACCATGCTGCCGCTGGCGGACAAGAAGAACATCGAACTCACCTCAGAAATCGATCCCAAGATCCCGATTCTGTTTCAGGATTCCGTCAAAATTCAGCAGATTCTGAACAACCTGCTTTCGAATGCCATTAAGTTTACGCCAGAGGGGGGACGCGTCCATGTCTCAGCGACACTCTGCAAAGATAACGCTGACATGATGGATCTGCTGGTGCGGGACAACGGGATCGGGATACCGCTGGATGAACAGGAACATATCTTCGAGAAATTCCGGCAGGGGAAATCGAATTCGGAAACCCGGGATGCGATGAGCCGGTCCTATGAAGGGACCGGGCTGGGGCTGTCGATCATTCGGGAACTGTCAAAGCTGCTCGATGGCGAGGTATTTCTGGAAAGCGAATTCGGCAGAGGCAGCCAGTTTACCGTCCGCCTGCCGGTTCGCATGAGCGTAGATGCTGATAATCTGCTCTCCGATCTGAACGACACCGCGGTCGGCATGAATCGCATCAAATCGTCCGACCTGGTGGAGTATGCTCAGGAAAAACTCGCTGAGAACAAGCATTCTGAGACCCGCACTCCTTGAATCTGCTGATCAGAGTGCCTACTCTTTGCCTGTGGGTCGGTGCTCTTCTGCCGCCTGTTTGATTCTTTACGCTGTCTCAGGAATTGTGTTCGTGGCTCTCGAGCTGAAAAACCCCCATAGTGTGCTGGCTGCTTTGAAAACCCGTCCGATTGACGTGACCGAAATCCGTCTGTCTGCCGGTGCCGCACAGGGAAACTGGGGCGATGTCGCCGACGAAGCCCGCGGTCACGGAATTCCAGTGGTCTTCCGCAAAGCCCCACCGCAGAAAATGAAACGCAGGCAGTCCGAAGATCAGGGACGCCGCACGACAGGTTCGGTGGCACTCGTGAAGCCCCGCAATCCCTCTTCCCTCACGGAACTGTTCACGCTGGAGCACGAAGGCTCCGAGCCGCGGGGGCTCTGGCTGGCCCTGGACTGCATTCAGGATCCGCATAACATCGGTGCGATCTTTCGTACGGCTGCTTTTTTCGGCGTCCGCGGCATCGTGCTGACTAAGGACCGCTCGGCTCCCCTGAACGCAACCGTTTACGATGTTGCCTCGGGGGGAATGGAAGCGGTGCCCTTCGCTGTCGAAACCAATCTGAGTCGTGCGATTACGGAAGCCAAACAGTCTGGCGTCTGGATTATGGGAACCTCAGAACACGCCGAGGAAGACGTAGCGACCTACAGTCAGGACCGTCCCTGGATGGTGGTCATCGGGAACGAAGAGAAGGGGCTCAGAAGGCTCACCCTCGAACAATGCGATGTCGTCTGCCGACTGACGCCGGCTGGACTCGTCGATTCGCTGAATGCGTCTGTCGCAGCAGGAATCATGATCGCCCGCTTTTCCCCCTTCGGTCCCGGTGTGAATTAAGTTTCCGGTCAGTTCACACCTGAAATCCCTGTTCGCTGCTGCACAATCCTCAAAATAGCGAGGATTGCTACAACGTCCCTTTTACGTAGCGGTTAAAGCGATTTTTCTCGATGTCCGTCCCGGCAGATGCTCTGATGCGCACTGCACTGTTCGTCTTCTGAGACTCATTATTTTGGTTATATGGGAAATGACTGCGTATAATACGGATAAGGATATCCGGCGAAAGATGTTCGATAATGATTAAGAGGAAACGTCTGAATTTCAGGCCAGATCCCCGGCAAACGGATGCTACATTGAAAGTACAAACTATGGGCCGTTCATAGAGACAGACTTGGGCGTCTGCTGGCTGTATTGTTCTGGCCCGACGAACTATGATCTTTGCAGGAACAGAATTGTGACAAATTATTTAGTAACCGGCGGTGCAGGCTTCATTGGATCTCATCTGGCCACGCGATTGATCAACGACGGACACCGGGTCCGCGTATTTGACAATCTCAGCACAGGAGCATTGAAGAACCTCGCGCATATCAAAGAGCAGGTCGAATTCGTTGAGGGAGATCTCCGCGACCTGTCTGCCGTCGAACAGGCTGTCAAAGACGTCGATATTATTTTCCATCAGGCAGCACTCGCATCTGTACCCCGCAGTGTTGACCATCCACTGGACACACACGAAGCCTGCGTCACCGGGACGATTCATGTCCTCGATGCCGCTCGTCGTCTGGGAGTTCAGCGCGTTGTGTATGCCGGTTCCAGCAGTGCCTATGGCAACCAGAAACAGATGCCCAAGCATGAAGGGCAGACTCCCGAAGTGCTTTCCCCCTACGCGGCCGCCAAGCTGGCAGGCGAACTGTACTGCCAGGCCTTCGCCAATTCCTATGACCTGGAAACCGTGCGGATCCGTTATTTCAACGTCTTTGGGCCGCGCCAGGATCCCAACAGTCCTTACTCGGCTGTGATTCCCCTGTTTGCCTCCGCACTGCTCGAAGGGAAACGGCCGTTGATCTTCGGCGATGGACTGCAGTCACGGGATTTTACTTTCGTAGATAATGTCGTGCAGGCCAACATTCTGGCCTCGCAGGCTGATGCTGACGTTGTCTCCGGGAATGTCTACAACGTGGCCTGTGGCAGCTCATTGAATCTGATCGATCTGTTGAAGTTTATCTGCGAGCAACTGGATAAACCGTACGATCCCGATTTCCAGCCGCCCCGTACCGGCGATGTCAAACATTCGTGGGCCGATATCTCCGCGGCACAGCGGGACCTGGGTTACGAACCGGTCGTCGATATCAAAGAAGGTCTGCGCAGGACCATCGAATGGTATGCAGAGTACGTCGGTGCGGACTCGAACAAATGCCTGGGCGGTTGTTAAGCAGCTCGGTATCACCATTGCACTCAGCGATCGCTGCTGAAAAAACTCTCAGGAAGTATGCGCCTCACTAGATCAGGACCCCTGTTGTGAACACTGAATTTCAGCCTCTGGACCCTCATTCCGATTTGGACTTCGATGGCATGGAAGAATCAAACATGAATTCTTCCGGTCCGGGAGTGGATATCGTACGGCTGCTGTTCAGAAATAAATACCTGATCGTCGGAGGCCTGATAGCCGGACTGCTGCTGGGACAGGCGGCCTATATGAAGCTGGGGCCGATTTTCTCGGCCACAACCAAAATTCAGGTTTCGCAGAAAAATCCGGTTCCCATCAAAGAAGGTGAAGTTCAGACTTTTGGGGAACTGACGGCTCACATCGATGTGATCAAAAGCCCCCGCATTGTAGGGCAGGCCGTCAAAGCCGCCCATCTGACGGAACTGCCGACACTGGAAGGAGAAAAGGATCCGGCCCAGGAAATCATCGATTCACTCAAAGTGAAGCGTCTTTCCGGGACCGACCGCACCTATCTGAATATTCTCAATCTGACCTATGAGAACCCAAACTCCCACGATGCCAAAGTGATCATGCAGGCCATCGTGGATGCCTATCAGCACTATCTGGATGAAGTTCGCGACCAGAATACCGGTGAAATCATTCAGCAGTTGAATAAGGCCAACAAGTCGCTGCTTGCAGAGTTGGAACGGAAGAAAAAAGAATACACCGAGTTTCGCAAAGACGCACCTCTCTACTGGGAAAGTACTCCCGGTTCTGAAGCCGCTGTCGCGGGCAGCACGAATATGCACCAGGAACGCGTCAAGGCAATCGACAATGAACGCCGCCAGAACCTGCTCAAGCTGACCGAACTCAAATCAAAAATTAACACACTCAAAGCGGCCATCGCCAGCGGGGAGTCCAAAGAGACTCTGGAACTGCTCGCGCAGCAGTTTCTGATGGGACAGGCACGCGGACAGGCGGGCGCAGCAGCGGGTGGCGTGGAAACACAGGCGCTCGCACCGGGAAACACACAGGTGGAACGGGCCCGCGCCGCACTTGAAACGCACCTGATGCCGCTGTTGATTCAGAAGAATCGCCTGGAACGGGATTTCAAAAAGAATCATCCGGATCTGGACGCCGTCAATCGCAGTATTGAAACCATTGTGAACCTCTACCGTCGGCAGGGACTTGAAATCTCAGCGGATAATCTGGAGTCAGGGGAGTTTCAGGTCTCCAAAATGAAAGATGTCGACTTCGTCAATATCTATCTGAAGTCGATGGAACAGCAGCTGAAAGAGCTGGAGAACCGGGAAACCGAGCTGACCCGACTGTTTAACCAGGAAACTGAACTGGCGAAGAAAGTGGGCAACTACCAGGTGGTGGACCAGGCCTACAATGAAGAGATCGCCCAGCTGAAATCACAACGGGAGAGCATTTTTAAACAGCTGCTGCTCGAAAAAGTGGCCAAGGGGAACAGCGGTTATACCATGACCCAGCTCTCACCGGTGAAAGATGAACTGGTCATCAAGCGACAGTTGAAATTTCTGATGGCAGGGGGCGCAGCCGGTCTGGGACTGGTTCTGGCACTTTCCTACTTCCGGGAAATGCGGGATACGACCATCAAGACAGTCGATGAGATTCGCAATCAGCTGCATTTGCCGATGCTGGGAGAAGTCCCGCAATTTACAGAAACCCCCGCGCATGTGGATGAGAGTCAGTTCGACTCGGCGCTCTGGTATTACTATCGCCCCGCCTCCCGGGAAGCGGAGGCTTACCGTTCTCTGCGCACCTCATTGCTGTTGAAAACCGATCGCAGCGGCGCCAAGGTGTTGCAGGTCACCAGCGCGGAACCCGGTGACGGTAAGACGACCTCAGTTTCCAACCTGGCGATGGCGATTGCCCAGACAGGCCGTAAAGTACTGATTATCGATGCCGACCTGCGTCGTCCGACGGTGCACAAACTGTTCGGGATCAATAACGCGGTTGGATTGGGAGATGTACTGGCCCAGGAAATTGATGCCCAGACTTCAATCCGTGAGACCCGCATCAGCAATCTGTCGATTTTGACCGCGGGCATGCTGCCGGAAAATCCTTCGGAAATGCTGGTATCGCGGCGCTTTGCCGAGACCGTCAATCAGCTGCGCAACGACTACGATTACGTGCTCATTGATACGCCGCCACTGGTCGTCGTCAGCGATCCGTCAGTCATTGCTTCGATTGTCGATGGCGTTCTGCTGGTCGTCCGCATTGACAAAAATCGACGCGGCATAATTCGCAAGGTGCAGCAGATTATCCAGACCAATGGGATCCGGATTACCGGACTGATCGCCAATAATGTGATCACAAACTCGCTGGCCGGCTATGATTATATTGACAGTGAAGGCTACCAGGAATACTTCCAGAATCCTGCTCAAAAGACAGAAACACCTGTGGAAAAGCCCGCCAGGACGGAAGTCACCAGCTGATTGATCCGCTGGTCAGTCCAGTTCGATATCGAGTTCTTCAATCTTACGATACAGGCTCGACAGACCCAGTTTGAGCCGTTTAGCCGCTTCCCGTTTGTCGGTACTGTCTTTCAGAACGCGGGTGATATGCATCCGCTCGTAGTGCCGGAGAGCCAGCCGCAGATCGTCAACGTCTGGCAGCGGAGGCTCGTTCTGATGGAGTTCCGGGGGCAGGTCATTCAGACAGATCAGGGTGTCGTCGCACATCATCACCGCTCGTTCGATGGCGTTATCCAGTTGGCGGACATTCCCTTTCCATTCCGCCGACATCAGCGCACGAATGGTTTCACTTGTGGCACCGGTCACGCGTTTCCCCATTTTGTGTGAATGTTTGGCAATGAAATATTCCACCAGTTCGGGAATGTCGTCGACCCGTTCCCGCAGGGCGGGGATGTGGATTTTCATGCCATCCAGCCGGTAGAACAGGTCCTGCTCGAATTCGCCGGTTTTTACCATTTCGGCCAGATCCTGGGTGGTCGAGGCGATCAACCGCACGTCGACTTTCACCGGCTCCGCACTGCCCAGAGGCAGGATTTCGCCGTACTCGATGGCACGCAGCAGTTTGCCCTGGGTACCGAGTGGCAGTTGGGAAATTTCGTCCAGATAAACGGTTCCGCCATCGGCATTTTTAAAGACGCCCGTCTGCTCTGCCTGTGGATATTGCAGCGAACTGGCGGCTGATCCGAACAGCTGTGACTCAAGCAGTTCAATCGGCCGCATGCCACAATTGACGGCCAGGAAGCGTTGCTCACGCTTGGGGCCGTTGGAGTGAATCGAGCGGGCGAAGAGTTCTTTACCGGTTCCCGATTCACCGGAGAGGAGCACATTCGAGTTCGTAGCCGCGATCTTGCGGATCGTGCTCTGCAGTTTCTGTAGTGCTTTGCTGCTGCCGACGATCTCTTCGATGCCGGGGCTGCGGGCCAGTTCCCGTCTGAGAATCTGATTTTCGTAGAAGATCTTCTGGTATTCGAACAGGCGGTTGAGTTTGTGAGACAGGTCGTCAAAGATGACCGGTTTCACCAGATAGTCAAACGCCCCCGCTTTGAAGGCAGAGATTGTATTTTCGACGGTGGCGTAAGCGGTAATAATCAGCACGAAAATACTCGGCTTAATATTCTGCAGCCGTCTGAGTAGTTCAATTCCGTCACCATCCGGCAGCTGCACATCGCAGATCGCGACATTGAAATCCCGGTCCCGGGCGAGTTCCAGTGCTTTGGCTACGGTCGATGCCTGCATGGTCTCATAGCCTTCGCTGGTGAGAAATTCGGCCAGTGAGCTGCGGATGACTTCTTCGTCTTCGACAATCAAAATCGATTTATTAAGTTGCACGTCGGAGTTGATCCTGTTTTCTAACATCAGGTTGTTACAAATTTGATTTCCTGGGCCGGTCCCGGAGGAATCTCACCCAGATCTTTCACTTCATCGCAGTACAGCGAGACCACAAATTTGGCGCCTGTGCTGACGGTATCATCAATTTCGATGGTACCGGTGTTGGAGTGTTCCAGAATATTGCGACAGACAAACAGCCCCAGCCCGGTTCCCTTTGCTTTCGTAGTGAAATAGGGTTGAAACAGTTTTTCTTTGTCCTCTGCCTTGATCCCTTCACCATTGTCATGCACGGAGATTAAAATCTGCCCCTCCCGTGCTTCTGTGGTAATCTCGATCGACTCACCTTCTTCAGTCGCATCCATCGCATTCAGGATCAGATTCAGGAAGACCTGCACCAGCTGGTCGCGGACCAGCTGAACCACTGGCAGGTTCTCAGCAAAGCGGGTGATGATTTTCTTCCCTTTTTTTCGCTTGTAATATTTCGAAATATTCAGGGACTCGGTAATCACTTCATTGATATGGCAGCGGTTGCGTTCCGTCGTCGCCGGCCGGCTGAAATCGATCAGCTCCCGTAAGATCCGTTGAATTCTCCGCAGTTGTGCGTCGACCTCATCCAGCCGTTTGTTGGTGTATTCGTCGTTGTTGTGGCGATTCAGCAGCTGCACCAGCGAACTGATGCCCGCCAGCGGATTACCGACTTCGTGTGCGATACCCGCCGCCAGCAGACCGAAGGCGGCGTGTTTCTCCTGCTGGATCAACAGGGCCTGAGATTCCTGCAGATCGCTGGTCCGCCTGGCGATCCGGTCTTCCAGCAGTTCCTGGTTCTGTTTGAGTTGTTCGTTCGCAGCCGTCAGCTCCATACTCGTCCGCTTGACCAGGCTGGAAAAGGCGATACTGGCCCAGGCGACCCAGCCCATCCATACCACCATCAGCAGCACCTGGGTGAGCCAGTCTGCCGGCGCATTCTGCAGGGGGAACAGCAGCATGGTATAGCTGAGCAGGTGCAGTGCCAGTGTGACGTATGCGATTAATGGAGAGTGCCGGATCGAGCAGACAATCAGCGAGAGCAGATAATAAAAACGGAAGGGACTGTTCAGACCGGTATCGTAATGACAGAGCAGGCCGATAAACAGGGCTTCCATGACCGAGATGATCAGCGGCCATTCTCCCAGAAAGACCCTGCCACGAAAGCTGAACCAGGTGTCTGCCAGGGCATAAATCGCGCCCAGGGTCAGGATCCAGTTGAGCTGGGGCACCTGGATCGCGGCATCGTTACCGACAAAATTGACCAGCACATAACCGACACACAGGCCGAACCAGCGGATCCGGAGCGTGATTTCTTCTGCAGGCAGTTCCCAGGTGAACGCATCGTGATGGATTTTGGGAGGAGCCGCCGGAGCATCCGGCGCAGTGGTCTCGGACTCAGCAGACGTGGCTGGAGGCTGGTCTACCTTTTCGGGCTGATTTTCCAGGATCGAATGATCATTCATGTCAGAACTTAAGACTTGATGAGACAACCTGTGGATGTTCTGAAAAGTCTGTTAATCCACTCTTTAAAAAAATGTCGTACTGGAATTCAGACGGATTTCCAGGAAATTGATTTCACTGTCTGAAATCATACTATCCTGAATCTGAAATTGATCTGCAATTACACATGCATTATTTTGCAGCAGATCGGCTTTATTTTTACTGAACAAACAGGTAAAACCAGAACTCAAGCGAGGAGGACTTCCCCAATCCTCCTTGAGAACGTTCCTCCAGCGAGTCAAAAACGAGTATCCTGCCGGGAACTGTCTGTCTGCGACTGCTTTCAGCCGGGCTTGAGTTTACAGATCCATGACTTTCAACCGATAATACCGTATAGAATATTGTAGGCATACTGCCGGAGAAGTAATCCATACAGATTGGGAATTTATGAAAATCGTCGTAGCGAGTTCCGAAGCGATTCCTTTTGCCAAAACAGGTGGGTTGGCCGATGTGGCCTCCGCACTCTCCAAGGCACTGGCAGAGGCAGGGCACGAGGTCAGCCTCTTTCTGCCCTGTTATCCTCAGTCGATCGCGAAACGGGGGCTCAATCTTGATGAATTCGAATGCTGTCCGGAAAAAGTGACGATTTCAGTAGGCAGCAAGGAAGTCGAAGCCAGCTTAAGAAAAACCGGTTTTCCCGGCTCGAATGCGACCGTCTACCTGGTCGAGCAGCCGCGCTATTTCGACCGGCCGGAGCTCTATCACGAGGGCGGACGGGATTATCAGGATAACTGCGAACGTTTTATCTTCTTCAGTCGCGCGGTGATGGCGTTCACTGAAAAATTGAACCTGAAGCCGGATATCATCCATTCCAATGACTGGCAGACCGGCTTGATTCCCGCTCTGCTCAAGATTGAATACCAGGACCGCCCCGGCTTCGAAAAGACAGCCGCCGTCTACACGATTCACAACATGGCCTTCCAGGGACAGTACTGGCACTGGGACATGCTGTTGACCGGCATCGACTGGAAATACTTCAACCGCCATCAGATGGAATTCTTTGGGCAGTTGAACCTGCTCAAAACGGGGATTGTCTTCTCCCAGATGATCACGACCGTCAGTCCCACCTATGCGAAGGAGATCCGGACCGAGCAGTTCGGCTATGGTCTGCACGGTGTGCTGGATTCGCACGCTGACCGTCTGGTCGGCATTCTCAACGGCGTGGATACCACTGACTGGAACCCGGAAATCGATCCGCACATCGCCGCCAATTATTCCGCACAGACCGTCAAGGAAGGCAAGCCGCTCTGTAAAGCCAACCTGCAGGAACGGATGGGACTGCCGCAGAAACCCGATGTGCCCCTCCTGGGGGCGATCTCACGGATGACCGATCAGAAAGGGTTTTCGCTGATTCTGGATGCGGCAGAGAACCTGCTGGCCACCGACGTGCAGATGGTCTTTCTGGGAACGGGAGATCCGTATCACGAAGCTTCCTTCAGTGAACTGGCCCGACGATTTCCCGACAAGGTGTCGACGCTGATCGGCTTTGATGAAATCCTGGCGCACCAGATCGAAGCCGGGCTGGATATCTTTCTGATGCCCAGTGCATTTGAACCTTGCGGTTTAAACCAGATGTATAGCCTGATTTATGGGACCGTCCCCATTGTGCATGAAGTGGGAGGACTGGCGGACTCAGTGGTCGACGCCTCGGGCGACAATCTGGAAAACGGGACTGCCAACGGCTTTTCCTTCTGGCACTTTGACGCCACCGTGCTGTATCGTCAGATGCGGCGTGCGATTGACATGTACTACGATCAACCGCTCTGGTCACAACTGATGCAGAATGGCATGACCAGGGACTGGTCCTGGAAACACAGTGCCCAGAACTATCTGTCGGTCTATCAGCAGGCGCTCAGTTTTCGTGCGAACAATGCTGAATCGGTTTCCGCCTCGCGTTAAAACAGCCGTTAATCAAATCGCTCTCTCTGTCCCCATTTGAATAACTGCCTGACATGTCCGTTATCCGTACTGACCCGCTGACAGGGTTAACCACGATCTTCGCGCCGGAACGCGCAAAGCGTCCCATGGCCATCAGGGACAATGCGGCCCGAGAAGAGTTCGACCAGGAACTCATCGATTCCGATCCGTTTGCGGAAGGTAAAGAAGACGATACCACGCCCGAGTTATACGCGGTTCGGAATTCGGATTCTCAACCCAACGGTCCCGGCTGGAGCCTGCGGGTGGTGGATAACAAGTATCCGGCGCTGACACCGGTTTCTGATCCTGATTCCGAACTGAATTCGTTTGGGGTGCATGAAGTCATTGTGGAATGCCCGCACTACGAAACGCACATCTCCCGACTGGAGCTGTCCAGTTTTCAAAACATGTTTGTCGCCTATCGTGAACGTCTGGCAGTACATCGACAGAATCCGCAGTTGAGATATGCGCTCATTTTCAAAAATCAGGGAGTGCTCGGAGGTGCTTCGCTGGGGCACGCGCATTCGCAGCTGCTGGCCAGCCAGATCATTCCCGAAGCCCTGCAACACGAAGTGGATGCGGTCCAACGCCAACACAAAGAGTATGGGGAATCCCTGTTCGAGAAGCTCATCCACGATCCCTCGACGGGCTATTCCGCGCTGGTTACTTCGACGGATCACTTTGATGTGATCTGCCCCTATGCCAGCCGCTTTGCTTTCGAGACCTGGCTGATTCCCCGGTCACGGAATGCTCATTATGATCAATCGAACGCAGACGAACTGACTGATCTGGCCACGTTGTCGCGTCGTCTGCTACGGACACTGGAAGCGATTCTGGGGAGCCATGATCTGAACTATGTGATTCAGACCGCTCCCCTGCAGGCGGGAGATGAGGAGGAATATACCTGGACTCTGCGGATCTTTCCGCGGCTGGCCCACCTGGCCGGCTTTGAACTGGCAACGAACATGTCCGTCAATCCCGTCTTCCCCGAACAGGCGCGCGACCTGTTGCGAAAGCAACTGGAAACAGGGGCCGACTGAACCTCCAGCCGCTGAGAGTGCCCCGGTCTACACGTCATTGCCACCAGGTAAAATAGTGAACCCGCTGGCAGTCTCCGGTTTGATCGTGTTACAAAATCTGGCCAAAAGTTACCTGCTTTAACAATTGCCCTTCATCCGACAGTATTTCAGGATCGGGAGTTCTGAATTTAAGGACTCTTGGATTTTATTATGGGAAAAAGTCCTCTATCATTAGGAAAAGATTGGCTTTACTATAAGTCAGATTTGTCCAGACCCTGCAGAATCAGCGCTGACAGCGGGGCAGGAGCAGACCCGCTAGTGTCATACATTCCATTGTTCTAATTCACAGCGTTATCGATAGTTCTGTGTACGACACAGATGAAAGGATGCGGCCCATGGGCTGTCGACTTCGGCTCGTATTAGTCATTCACAACCATCAGCCAGTCGGGAATTTTGAAGGCGTTTTTGAAGAATCTTATCAAAATAGCTATCAGCCATTTCTCGATGTTTTGTCAGAATACCCGGATATCCCTTTTTCACTGCATACCTCAGGCAGCCTGATGGAATGGCTGGTGGAGGCCCATCCGGAATATATCGACCGCGTCCGTGGACTGGCAGAGTCCGGGCAGGTGGAAATTCTGGGCGGCCCCTTTTACGAACCGATCCTGGCCGGGATCCCCAAATGTGACCGTATCGGCCAGATCGTGGCTTATACCGACTACCTCAAAAAACTGTTCGGAACGCCCGTGCGCGGGATGTGGGTCCCGGAACGCGTCTGGGAACAGTCATTCGTTTCCGATCTGGTTGACGCCGGCATGGAGTTTACACTCCTCGACGATTCACATTTCAGTGCCGCCGGCGTCCGCGCTGAGAAAATGCACGGTTATTACCTCTCGGAAGACGAAGGTCGTCTGCTGAAAATCTTTCCCGACAATGAAACCCTGCGCTATCAGATTCCGTTTACCGATCCGGTCGAAACAATTCACTACCTGAAAGAAATTGCTGACCATCATCCCCACTCGGTGGTGGTCTTTGGGGATGACGGGGAAAAGTTCGGCGCCTGGCCCGGAACTTACGATCACGTTTACCGGGACGGCTGGTTGAAACGCTTCCTCGATCTGTTAAGACAGAACAGCGACTGGCTCAAAGTCACCACGCTGGGCGAAGCCGTCGATACCGTTTCTCCCATGGGCAGCTGTTACCTTCCCGATGCCAGTTATCGGGAAATGAACGAGTGGGCGCTCTCTTCCGAACGACAGCTGGAACTGGCGGACCTCAAGGAACAGTTCTCCGAAGTCGAAGGCTTCGATCGGCTCAAGCCGTACTTGCGGGGAGGCTTCTGGCGTAACTTCCGGGTGAAATACTCGGAACTGAATGAAATGTACTCGCGGATGCTGCTGGTCAGCAGTCGTCTGCAGAGTCTGGAAGCGACAGGTGTTGACGCCGAAGATCTGCCGATCCTGCACGAGGCGCGAACCGAGTTGTACCGTGCCCAGTGTAATTGCCCTTACTGGCACGGCGCGTTCGGCGGACTCTACCTGCCTCACCTGAGAAACGCGATCTACAAGCATCTGATCTCAGCCGACACCCTGCTCGAGAAAATTACACACCGGGACAACAACTGGCTGGAAGTCGAAGCCGCTGACTTCAATCTGGATGCCCGCAAGGAAATCCGGCTGGCCAGCCATCGTCTGGTCAGTTTTCTCTCACCGGCGCATGGCGGCCACCTGTATGAACTGGATATCCGGGGTGCAAAGCACAACCTGCTGGCGACACTCTGTCGGCGTCCCGAACCATATCACGATATCATCCGTAAAGCGGCACAGGAACAGGCGCAAGGGGCACAGAACGGAGAGGATATCGGCAAGATTCATAATGCCGTCCGCTTCAAACAACCCGGCCTGGAACAGAAGCTGCATTACGATCGCACCCCGCGCAAGTCACTGATCGATCACTTCTATCAGCCGGGCGTTGATGCGGACACCGTCGTCAGTGGCGGAGGAGAAATGGGCGATTTTGTGGAAGGCGTCTATCTGAGCTCAGTCCGTCGCACGGACGATGAATGCGATGTCCGCATGAGCCGCAAGGGACACGTCGGTCCCTATGAAGTCGAAGTGACGAAAACCGTCTCCTTGAGCAAGTCAGCAGCCGGTTCGCTGGTCATTCAGTATGAACTTTCGCAGCTTCCGACGGACGTTCCACTGCATTTCGGCGTCGAGTTCAATTTCGCCGGGATGGCCGCTGGTGCCAGTGATCGGTATTACTACAACCACCTGGGCAAGCAGCTCGGACAGCTGGAATCCAAACTGGACCTGGAGAAGAGCGATCGCATCGGTCTGGTTGATGAATGGCTGGGGCTGGATGCCGCCCTCGACCTGTCTTCGCCTGCCGGCATCTGGACCTTCCCCATCGAAACGATCAGCCAGTCTGAAGGGGGTTACGAACTCGTACATCAGAGTTCGGTTGTCATTCCCCACTGGGAGTTTGTGGCCGACGATCAGGGACGCTGGTCCGTCACCATCACCCTCTCACTGGATACCTCAGCCGCACAGGCCAAGGCGCTCAGTGAAGCAGCTGCTTCGGGCGCCTGATCCGAATGGCAGTTATTGATGCGGGCAGACAGTGGTTCAGGAAAACAGTTCCTTGACCACTGCGCCTCCATCGACGATTTTCATCGGCCGCCCCAGCGGGCTCATGTTTTCCTTCTTCGGATTCACATTGAGTGACTGGCAGATCGAGCAGAACAGGTCGGTGACCGTGACCGGGCGATCCTGAACCGCGGAACCATCTTTCGTTGAAGAGCCAATGACCTGGCCTCCCTTCACGCCACCACCGGCCAGGGCCGCGGAGAAGACGCGCGGATAATGGTCGCGCCCATCGCGGGCATTGATCTTCGGTGTGCGTCCGAATTCGCCCATCCAGACCACCAGGGTGCGATCCAGCATGCCCCGCTGTTTCAAGTCGGAAATCAAAGCGGCCATGCCAGCATCCACTTCCCGTGAACGCGGGGTGATGGTTTCAGAGATATCGAAGTGGTTGTCCCAGCCGTTGGAGCGGACTTCGATGAACGTCGAACCCGCTTCCACCAGGCGACGGGCCAGCAGGCAGCCTTTACCGAAATTATTCTCGCCATACTGTTGTCGTAATGCTTCGGGCTCCTGGCTGAGGTCGAAGACTTTGGTCTGCGGACTCAGGACCATCGCGGAGGCCTTGTTGTAAATCTTGCTGTGATTTTTGACGACCACCTCACCGCCCCGACTGGCGAACTCGGTATCAAGCCGCCCCAGCAGTCCCAGACGTTTCTGATAACGCTGGTCAGGAACCGTGGCTGCCACGTTATTGGGGATGTTCCCCGGATTATTGATATTGAACGGCTCGTAGTCGACTCCCAGGAAGCCGGCTCCGGTGGTCCCGCCCACTGAAACGATCGAAGGGATCTCCAGTTCCTTGTTGCCGATCTCCCGGACAATATTCGATCCCAGGCTGGGATGCTTCACACTGCCTGAAGGAACATACCCGGTATGCATCTGGTAGGTCGCACGCTGGTGATTGCCTTCCTTGTTTGTCATCGAGCGAATCAACGCGATGTCTTTCATTACCTTCGCGGTCTGTTTCCACTCTTCGGAAATATCGATCCCCGAAACCACTGTCTGAATCGTGCCCTTGTCGCCGGCACTGGATGTACCAGGTTTGGGATCGAAGGTTTCAAACTGGCTGGGTCCGCCGGCCATCCAGAGCAGGATCATGGAGCGTCCCTGCTTGCGGAGTTCTTCCGCGGAGACACTCATCAGATCGTGAAAGCTGAGCGTACCTGCCGCCATCGCACCCAGGGAGACGTTGCGTAAAAAGCTGCGCCGCGAAAATCCATGGCGATGAGGCTGGACATGCTGTTGGTGAAAAAGACTCATGCTAAACTCCTCAAATGGAGAGATTGTTTTTTTGTTGGGTCACACTCTGGACGAAGCTGTTCGATGTCGTTTAACGTTTCGTGATGAATTCGCTCGAATTGAGCAGACTCCACATCAGGTCTTCCAGGGCTGTTTCGCGACGCTCGGCCTGCTTGAAATAATCCAGGCAGATCGCGAGCTCTTTCGCCGTCGGTTCCCGGGAAAGCGTCAACATGTAGAGTTCCTGAATCGCCGCTTTGTTTTCAGGGAAGTCACGAGCAATCTGGGCCAGTTTCGTCGAACGGCTGGTCCCCAGCATGCCGTTGAGGGCTTCGGAATTCATCATGAACAGGGCCTGTGGCACATCGCCGGTAATCTCATCCTGTGAAGTGGAAGGATCAAAGGTAAACAGGCTGCTGAACTGTCCCCGGGCCGATCTACCGCGCTGGAAACGACGGTTGCCGGCATTACGATCGGCCTGCAGATCGTCGACACCGAATACCTGGGTGATCGCGGTGAAGATCTGATCGCCCCGCAGACGGGTGGGGAGTTGAGCGGCAAAGGGAGTCGAAAGCTGTCCTTCCGATCGCTTCTGCATTTTCCGCTGGTAAGCCCGTGTGCTGGTAATCGTGCGACAGAGCCATTTCAAGTCGTAGCCGCTGTCAGTAAAACCCTGGGCCAGTGCGTCGAGTACTTCAGGATAGACGGCACTCCGCTCCGGACCGATATCGTCAATCGGCGTGTAGAAGCCTTCGCCCAGCATCTCGGCCCACAAGCGGTTGACAATCGCCCGGGAGAACCAGGGGTTGGACTGCGAGGTCAGGAATTTTGAAAGCACTTCACGCCGTTCCAGGTCATCGAGTCCCTCGGGGGCTTTGGTGCCTACAAACAGGACCGGTTGGACGACCGTGCCCATGGAGGTCGGATCGTTCAGATCGGGCATGTAATATTCGCTCATGAACCGCTGTGTGTTTTCCGGGAGAGGCATGCTCTTCAGCTCTTCAGCTGTCAATGCTTTATCGCCGTCTGTATCAGCACGGGAGACCAGTTGCTGGAAGCCGGGCGCCATGCGGGTGCGCTGCACTTCCTGCTCGGTCAGTTTGCCATCGCGGTTCCGGTCCAGCGTACGGAACAGGAATTCCGGATTCTTCAGCATCTGGACCCGGCGTGCAAACTGGTTGCCGTTGTTCATGGAGACGACTTCAAAGGTCCGCGGTGTCGAATCACGTACGGGACGCACACGCACACGGGGGAAGAAGGCGGCCAGCTCATGGAAATCTTTCCGCTTCCATTTGTCTGTCGGATGGTCGTGGCAGTTGGCACACTGAATCTGGATTCCCAGGAAGATCCGCGAGGTCTCCGCGGCCAGTTCGGCGGGATCCCCTTCATGGGCGAAGATCAGCGCCGTGCTGCCGTTCTCCCGCACATCGCCGGTGGCGGTCAGCAGGTCGGTGGTGATGTCCTTCCAGCTTTTGTTCTCATTCAGTTGGGTGGTCATCCAGTCGACAAACTGATTCTCGTTAATCCGGGCACGCATGTCGGTAGCCCGCAGATAGATCACATCGCGCCAGTAACGGGCCCAGTTGATGCCGTAATCGTCTGACTTGAGCAGTTGATCGATCACGGCCTGACGTTTGCCGGGAGTCGAGTCCAGGCCGAACAGCAGGACTTCGGAAGTCGCTGGCATTCTGCCCGCCAGGTCGAAGGTGACCCTGCGGAGAAAATCTTCATCATTCGCCAGGGGGGCCGGAGTGATCCCGGATTTTTTCAGTTCCGCTTCGATCAGCTGGTCCACTTTTGCAGCCAGTTCCTTTTCAGAGACGCGCTGGCGATTCTTTGATTGGGCGTTACTCTTTGTTGCTGCGAAAGTCGAAGAGTGGCATAATGGGACAGACAAAGTAAGTAGAAAAAAACTCACAATTTGTGCCGTGCGTTTCATGGAAAAACTCATCATGACCTTTCACCTGATCTGAGTAGAAGAGATTGGGCCCGGAATGGAATTCGGGAGTCAGTCAGACGTCACTGAATGGCTGACGTCTATTAAACCCGATTCAGATCTGAATGTGTCGGAAAAATGGTGAATTTCATGAAATTCCCACGGTCCTATCTGAAAACCAGACTGGTAAAATCATGGAACTGAGCGCTTGGGTCATCGTGATTATTTTAGCCGGGGTGGCCATCGTCATTGGTGGCGTCCTGTTTTTTCGCCTGCATGCTTTCCTGGCATTGCTGGCAGGTGCCATTTGTGTAGGTGTCTTGACGCCCGCCCAGCAGATCGAAGAGACAGCCCTCCGTAAGAACAAGTTTAAAATCATCGAGGTCGCTCCCGAGAACCGGAAGATCGTCATCGAGGTCGAAAAGGCCGGGATGCTGCAGAAGGGGAGGCTGCTGCTGATCATGGGGAGTGAGCAGCCCAAGTTCCCACTGGTTACGATTGCCGAAACCGAAGTGGTCGAGGTGACCTCTGAATTTACCAAAGACAGCCAGCGGAGGATCATCGCCGACCTCCAGGTGCTTGATGACAGCGCCAGCCGGGAGATTCGTCTCGACGATTTCGCAATTACGCCAACCAACTATCAGGCCGCGATCAAAGCGGGGGAGCAGTCGGTGGGCGAACGGGTCGCAGCGGGCTTCGGTTCGACCTGTGCCAAGATCGGGATCCTGATCGCGCTGGCGGCGATCATCGGTATGTGTCTGCTGGAGAGTGGTGCTGCAGAGCGGATCGTCCGATCGGCGATTAATTTTGTGGGCGAGAAGCTGGCCCCGGTCGCCTTCATGGCCAGCGGGTTTCTGCTGGCGATCCCCGTCTTCTTTGATACGGTGTTCTACCTGTTGATACCACTCGGAAAAGCGATGCGGTTCCGCACCGGGAAAAACTACCTGCTGTATGTGCTGGCAATTGTCACAGGCGGCACGATGGCGCACTCCCTGGTGCCGCCGACCCCGGGACCGCTGTTCGTAGCGGAGCAACTGGGTGTCGATATCGCGACCATGATCATCGGCGGGATGATTGTCGGCAGCATCGCTGCGATCGTCGGGCTGGGTTACGCCACTCTGATCAACAAACACTGCGAACTTCCCTTTCGGGATTCAGCCGATGTCACGAAGGAAGATCTGGAGAAACTCTCCAGCAAAAAACTGGAAGAGCTGCCATCTTTCTGGCTCTCGCTGACGCCTATCCTGCTGCCCGTTGTGTTAATTGCAGGTTCGACCCTATTAAAATTCAAATCGATCAGCGAATCGATTCCCGATAATATACAGTCGCTGATCATGACCCTGGGGAATAAAAACATCGCCCTGGGCATCGCTGCGGTCATCGCCCTGGCGACTCTGGTGCGTCAGAAGAAAGCTTCGCTGGGGGAACTCTCGGAATCGATCCAGGCTTCACTCTCCACGGGGGGCGTAATTATTCTGATCACGGCTGCCGGTGGTGCCTTCGGAGGGGTACTGCAGCAGACGGGCGTCAGTTTCCTGATTGAATCTCTGCCCGATGTTTCACCATTGATGCTGGTTACGCTGGCGTTCCTGATTACGACCGCAATCCGCACGGCCCAGGGATCGTCCACCGTGGCGATGATCACCACTGTCGGGATTCTGGGCGGGATCGCCGAATCCGCGACACTCGGTTTTCACCCGGTCTATCTGGCGTTGGCGATTGGCTGTGGTTCGAAGCCACTCTCCTGGATGAACGACAGCGGCTTCTGGGTCATCGGTAAAATGAGCGGCATGACCGAAGGGGAGACGCTGAAGTACATCACGCCGATGACGGCCCTGATGGGCGTGGTAGGGTTCATTGTCGTCCTGCTGGGAGTGACTTTTTTCCCGATGGCATAAACTCTGAATCTGCGAGAAACGCCATTGTCCGAAAGCAGCATGCCATCGGAATGAGGGAGCAAAATGCAGCAGGATTCCAGACCAGAATCAGAAATGGAGCAGATCTCGACCGGAGGAGCTACGTATCTGATCAGAAAATGGTTGCCACTGACACCGCTCATTTTCTGTATTTTGATTTCGTTCCTGACTTCAAAACAAATATGGCGCTGGGATTTTGAAACAGCAGGGAGACTGGCAATCGCAGTGATTGCGGGGTTGTGTTTTTATGGTCTGGTCCGATATCTCGTATCCGGTTTTGCAGATGTGGTCTGGATCAATAACAGTCAAATTCGTTTTAAGAAGGACGGACAGACTGCAACAACGCCGCTGACCAATATTGAGGAATTAAGGAGTAGCCAGTACTTCCCCCTGACTTACCCTTTTTCTCCCAGGCAGTATCGTATCAGGCTCAGGTTTACAGAGCCGTTTGGAATGGGAAAACAAATCCAGTTCTTTTTATGGAGCCCCGGTTTCCATTCGAAAGCACCCCGGGACGAACTGGACAGGTTACTGAGGAGAATCAAAGACTCCTGATGTGGTTCCAGGTGATTCTCTTTTTAGTTTTAAGAATGTGACTGGGATCAGGGGAGTTTTTTAAGAAAATAGCCCCATGCAAAACCCAGGCCAAGCACAATCTGGGCTATCCCGGCAAGGGTAATCGGGATAATAAATAAGAGAGAGGGAAACTGGCGATCGATTTCAAACGAGATCGCGTTGGTGAAATCGGTTTCCGGATATATACTTTTGAAATAGCGACGTTCCTTGTTCCCGAAACCGTCTATGCCCCGAGTCAGAATTCCCGGAATCTCTTTGCGAAGTGAAAGTGTTTCAACTTCATCTCGACTGGTCAGTCCCTTGATATGAGCAATTACGGGGACTTCTGTGAATTTTCCATCGGGAAGCCATAACGGTATCCAGACCTGCTTCCACTCTGCCTTCTTGTTTTCTTCAATCTGGTAGCGATCGCCAAACTGAAAATCAGTAATAATCAGATTGACATTCTTTCCAGGGTCGGGAACTCCGAGTTCTTTGAGTGTGATCTGTTCTGGAATATCTGATCCTTCCTGATAAATCAAAAATTCAGTGACACCCAATAACGTCAGGCTCAGTCCCATCAAGAAAACGAGACCTCCCAGAATTCTTCTCATTCGATAATCCAGACTAAAAACGATTAGAACAGCGGAGTCGGCTTTTGTATATCAATGCTCACACTTGTAGATATAACATATGGCATACAGATATTTTAAAAAGTGAGATGATTTAAAAGCTGTTCTTCCGGGCTCTTCAATAAAACTGACGGTCATATCAGTTGTTCCGGTCTTCAGATCTGTGATTGATATTCTCCTCACTGTTATCCGACTCTTCCGCCCAGGCGGAACCTGAATCCATCTGGTGTTCTGTTGAAGGTTTTTCCTTGTGTTTGAAAAAGCCAAAGGTGATCCCCGCGGCGACCAGGAGCAGAACCACGCCGACCAGGGTCAGGGGAATGGTAAAGAGCAGCGAGGGGAACCGGCGATCGACCTGGAATACCAGCGCCTCATCCAGATTCACGTCGGGATACATCATATTGAACTGCTTCTTCTTCTCTCCTCCCAGTCCTTTGGAAATATTGGTGACCACACCTGTCAGGCTGCGGCGCTGGACCAGTCGTTCGAGATCAGCTTCATTTTTGACAGCACTGGTGTTGGCTACGATCGGACGCTCCGTCCAGGTTTCGCCGGGCAGAACCAGTGGGATCCAGATCTGATTCCAGTCTCCATTTTTCTTCTCTTCGAAGACCACGCCTTCCCCGTATTCAAAATCGGTAATCGTGAGGTGGACGTTGTCTGTGCCATCGGGCTGGCCGAGCGCGGTTAAGGTCACTTCTTCAGGCTCTGACGTTCCATTGAAAGCCAGCATGGATTCCATCACACCAAAAATTGTGGCTGCGATTCCTAAAAGGAAAAGAATTCGCGTGATATAGCTCATGGAACATCGCCTTGTATTGAGAGGAGAAAGGAAACGAAGTGAACTTAAGTGTATGTATTGCTGGATGGGATCGCAAGTGCACTGGTCCGGTTCGGTAATTCAGGATCACTGCAAGAGCAGAGACAGCAGGAGAATGCGGCTCTGAGGTCGATCTTAAGTCTGCATGCTTGCTTAACATGATTTGAACTGGCAGTATAGTCACGGCTCAGGGGCTGCATCGCAGCTCTGACAACCTGATACATTTTTTCTGACAGGCTGATTCCATGAAACAGAGTACTCGTACCTCGTGGCACTTTAATCTGATCTCCGCGGTTCTGGCTTTTCTGCTCTGGGGAGGCTGGGCCTTTGTGATGAATTCCGGTGAATCGGTGAATCGGGGGCTCGTCGCCGGACTGACACAGGGAACGGCCAGTTTTCTGATTACGCTGTGCATGGTTCACGCGGTGACGTATCTGTTTCATCGGTTTGAAAAGCCGCTGGTGAAGGTGGTTTTACCAGCCTGTATTGTCATCTGCTTTACTGGATTCTGTCTGGTGAATGTGCATACATTGATGGGAACGCAGCGGATTCTCGTTACTATCTTGCCGGCACTGATGGTTGCGTTTTCGTTCTGTATGTTTACCTCCTGGAGATTACTCCGGATTCATCAGCAGCAGGGAGTTACCCAGTATGAGTGATGACGGCGCCAGACGACCGCTCAAGATACGCGACGTGAAATTTGTCAATACGTTTGCCCGCTACCTGAGCGGCAAGCAGATTACTCCCAACCAGATCTCCGTGACCAGTATTCTGTTTGCGGCGCTGGCAGCAGTCTGTTTTTTCTGCTTCGCCTGTTACGGACATTGGTGGCTACTGATCCTGGCGGGGTTGATGATTCAGTGCCGACTGCTGTGCAATCTGTTCGACGGGATGGTCGCCGTCGAAGGGGGGAAGAAAACCAACTCGGGCGAACTGTTTAACGATATCCCGGACCGGATTGCCGATCCGCTGATTCTGGTTGCCGCCGGTTATGCCATCCACGTGGTCAGTTTTGGTGCAGAACTCGGCTGGTGTGCCGGGCTGCTGGCGGTGATGACCGCCTACATTCGCACGCTGAGTGCCAGCATCGGAGCGCCCGTCGATTTCAAAGGACCAATGGCCAAACAGCACCGTATGGCCGTACTGACGATCGCCTGCGTACTGACTGCGGTGGAAATACTGGTGCAGGGAACTGATTATGCGTTACTGGCTGCGTTAATTGTGATTGTCCTCGGTGCCGTGGTAACGTGCATCCGCCGTGCCGTCTCCGCCTATCGATTTCTGGAAGCCTGATTATGTGGGATATCCCCGAGCATTCTTTCTATGCGATGCTGGTTGTCTTCGGGTTACTGGTCACCGCCACGACCTGCCGGCTGATCCTGGCCCGCGTCAAACCGGAGAAGGATTATACCGAACTGCGGCAGCGGATTCAGTCCTGGTGGTGGATGATCGGCATTCTGTTTGTCTGCCTGATCGTCAGTCGCACGACGGCCATCATCCTGTTTGCGTTTATCAGTTTCCTGGCGCTCAAAGAGTTCTTTTCGATCGTCCCCACCCGGCAGGCGGATCGGCGAGTGCTGTTCTGGGCCTACCTGGCGATCCCCGTGCAATACTACCTGGTGAGTATCGGCTGGTACGGGCTGTTTATCATTTTTATCCCCGTGTACCTCTTCCTGTTTCTGCCCATGCGAATGGTCTTGATTGGGGAGACGCATGGCTTTATTCATTCCGCCGGGATCATTCACTGGGCGGTGATGTTGACCGTCTACTGTCTGAGTCACATCGCCTATCTGCTGATGCTACCTGTGCAGAACGCCGCCGCCGGGGGCATGGGGCTGGTGATCTTCCTGTTGTTTATGACGCAGTTTAATGACGTGTGTCAGTTTATCTGGGGTAAGCTGCTGGGCCGACACAAGATTATTCCCAAAGTCAGCCCGAATAAAACCTGGGAAGGGTTTATCGGGGGCGTGCTGACGATCGCGCTTGTCTCCGGTTTTCTGGGACCGTTTCTGACGCCGTTGAATTTTAAGTTCAGTCTGCTGGCGGGGCTCCTGATCAGTGGCTCCGGGTTTATTGGCGATGTCGTGATCTCATCGATCAAACGTGATCTGGAGATCAAGGACAGTGGCTCACTGATTCCCGGTCATGGCGGGATCCTGGATCGTTGTGATAGTCTGATCTTTACTTCGCCCCTGTTTTTTCATTACCTCTATTACATCAGTTATTAAACTATGGAACGGGTCCTCAAAATCCTGTTTTTTGCTCTGGTGGTCAGGCCGATCGTGTTTGTCGTGCTCGGACTGAATCTGAGAGGCAAACAGAACCTGCCTCTGGAAGGGCCGGGGATCGTGGTCGCCAACCACAACAGCCATCTGGATGCGCTGGTGCTGATGAGCCTGTATCCGCTGTCCCGTCTGCACAAGGTGCGTCCCGTGGCGGCCGCCGATTATTTCCTCAAGAATCGATTCCTCGCCTGGTTTTCGAAGAACTGCCTGGGCATCATTCCCATCCAACGGACCGGTCGCATGCGCAAAAATGAACTCTTCGCCGGCTGTCACGAGGCCCTGGATCGTGGCGAGATTCTGATCTTGTTCCCGGAAGGAAGCCGCGGCAATCCCGAAGAGTTGAGTGAAATCAAGCGGGGCGTGTATCACATCGTACATGACCGGTCTGATACGAGCCTGACCCCCGTGATGATGCACGGACTGGGCAGGGCACTGCCGCGGGGCGAAGCGCTGCTGGTCCCCTTCAACTGCGATGTGATCATCGGCCCGCAACTGCCCGAAGCAGAGACCGGCGAACAACTGGTCGAGGCAATCAAAGCCTCCTTCCTGGACCTGCAGCAGTATTGCATTACGTGCCGACAGACAGGTGATAAGTCTCAACAGTAACTTACGAGATCTGTATTCTCTATTTAGAAAAAGATCTCCCTTCTCCAGCGATCCTGTTCAGCCAGTTTCTTGTCCTGGTAAGATACGTTGAAATGAAACCTTACCAGCAAACTAACCGGGAGACGAGAAATGGGATCGAACTGCTGTTTAGTGAATCCTGTCAAAGAAGAGTATTTCGAGCCAGGTTACTTATTGGGGGCAAACTTTTTTCGGGGCTTTTTAGGAGATCCTTACACCGGGATGGTCCTTAAACATCTCATCTCAGATTTGGATGGTACGCTAGAGATGACAGGACGTTGGGTTGGGGATCCTGTTATTCTGGCGAGTAGTGATAGTAAGACTAAGCTTTATGATCAAGCTATGGATTCATTCAGCAATATCAGTTACCTGGCAATGGTTGATCTTTGTGGTTCAGAAAAGATCCTCGATCAAATGATTACTTCGGCTCAGGTGAGTGGATATTTTTTGGTACATTTCGTAAATGCTTTTTCGCTTGTGGATCCTATACAGTTTCACGCATCGATCCAGGACAGGCTGGGGGAGAATTGGAAAATTCGTTATCAGGAGACGATTTCAGAGTCGAGTTGGCTGGTCAGTGGAATAGACTGGCATCGTATGGCAAGAGAGTGAATTCGGGAACTCAAAAAACTTCATTCCCAGCAGACAGGAATGATCTCCCCCAGTTATTTCTCGAATTTCATTTCGACTTCAATACAAATTCAAATTTGTTTTCCCCATCTGCTTTGACCTCGGCGGTGAGTTCGGTGTTTGTGTTGTAGTTAGCGGGAATATAGGATTCCGTGATTGGTTCGTCATACTGGTCCTTTTTACCAGTATCGCGTGAGGCTGAGATCAGAACTTTTTTATTTCCGAACTGACTGTTAAACACAAACAGACCGTTTTCAATGCCTCCGGCGGAAGAGCCTCCTTTCCCGTCAACCGGGTCGAAGACAATACTGCCTTGTGGAAGGGGCTCTCCATCAAAAGTGACTGTCCCCTGAACTTCAACTTCTGGAGGCGTATTGGAAGAACCACTGCAACCTGAAAGAAATATCAAAACAGCTGGTATCAAAACAGAATAACGTCTGGCGTGTATTAAAGGCATGTGATGCCCCTTTCCATAGTGAGCGCGCATGGATCATTTGAGGATGAAAAAATCACTTCAGAAAAACAGGCCCCCTGCTGGTTTGCTGTCAGCAGGGAGAGTTCAGTTTATCGGTTTAGAATTCTCCGATGGTCTCTTTTCCTTCCCGAGTGCCTAAGGCACGGAACAGGCTGGTATCGATATTTTCTGAGACAAAACGCACGGAACCATCACCCATGAGGGCATGTACGCCGCCTTCATGGCGACTGCGCGCATGAATCTCATTGTCCGTACTGGAACAGGCCCGGCAGGGAGCATCTTCGGTACCATTACAATATTGTGCGACATCGCCTGTGGGTGTGTTGGGCGGTCGAAGGGTGGTGAAGGTCAGGCCACCATTGTGATAGCTGTTATGATAGCGGCCGCGAAGATCGTGTGAGCCGCCACAGACGACATTTCCTGCTCCCTGGGCAGAAATGGAATCTTCTGCGATATTGATTTCACTCCCCATGATGGTGGTTGTCGTTCCATCGACCACATCCCGCATACGGGTTTTGGAGAGGTTGTAAAACATTCCATTCAATTTAGGATAGGTGCCGGCTGCCCCTTGTGAGGTCGATCCGGAACAGAGCAGATAGTTGCCGTGGAAACCCTGTTGGGTAATCTTGCCTGCTTTCGGGTCGGAAGGGCAACTGAAAACCGGCACACGGACTGTGGCTTCCGGCCATCCTCCGGGAAACTGATTCGCTTGAATGCGCGGCGTGATTTTATTGTACAAGGGGGCCTGATCCACAAATGGGAGCAGCATGTGGAACCAGCCCTGCCTGGTATTGGACGTTGCCCAGGGAGATGTTGAAGCAGCGTTGACTCTGCAGACGGTTGAAAAGGGAAAGACACTGTGTGTCTCATGATAATTATGTAACCCCAGACCGATCTGCTTCAGGTTATTTTTGCAGGTGGAGCGTCGGGCCGCTTCACGAGCCTGCTGGACGGCCGGTAACAACAAGGCGATCAAAATGGCGATGATGGCAATCACCACCAGCAATTCGATCAGTGTGAACCCACGGTGCTTTAAATGCGTTTGAGTCATGTCACTTTTTCCTTTTGATTGAGATGAATTGAGAAAAAGGTCTGTGTCGCCAGGAAAATTCAGATCTGAAAATCCTCTTTGCCTTCAGAAATATCAAGTTGCATTTATGTGTGGGACGATGAATGAGATAGAGCACACACTGTTTGTTTTGCTGAGACTGAGCGCATTTTCCTACAGTCAAAAAAGTTATAAGTAGGTATTAATCATTAGTTCATTAATATACTAATGATTAATTAAGTCTACAGGTTGCCACTTTTAAATGTCAATGAATTTCTATTGAAAATCAGGTTTCGAAGACATCGCAGGTGAATGAGCCTGATATCCCAGCTCATTTTCACAAAGATGAATTCTTCAGATTGGGATGCGACAGGCTGACATCACATTACGCAGACGCTTATAGTAGAAATCGAACTTCATTTGCGTTCCAAATATGGGAGACGAAGGGCATGATTTCGAATCTGTTGCGCTGCATCAG
This sequence comes from Gimesia panareensis, assembly GCF_007748155.1. Taxonomy (GTDB): domain Bacteria; phylum Planctomycetota; class Planctomycetia; order Planctomycetales; family Planctomycetaceae; genus Gimesia; species Gimesia panareensis. The sequence continues at coordinate 5,554,925 of NZ_CP037421.1, read as the reverse complement.
TTATGCATTCATCTGTTTAATCATTACTGCGGTCGCTCAAGCTGCAGAACCTGACAAATCAACGCAGCGTCCCAACATCATTCTGATCATGTGCGACGACATGGGCTGGTCGGATCTGGGTTGTTATGGCGGAGAAGTGCAGACCCCCAACCTTGATCAGATGGCGCGGGAAGGATTGCGTTTCACCCAGTTCTACAACAATGCGGTCTGCTGGACCACGCGGGCTTCGCTGGTGACCGGGCTCTATCCCCGTTATCCCCGGCCGTTACTGACGAAAAACATGGTCACGCTGGGAGAAGTCATGCAGCAGGCCGGTTATCAGACGGCTCTCAGCGGCAAATGGCACCTGGGACGCACCGATACAACGCATCCCGTTTATCGCGGGTTTGAAGACTATTACGGTCTACTCGACGGCTGCTGCAATTTCTTCGATCCCTATTACCAGGACCCGAAATACAAGTGGGGCATCACCGGCGATGGTCATCGCTTCTTCGCCAAAAACACAACGCGGATCACCGAGTTTCCCGATGACTTCTACACCACCGACGCCTTCACCGACCACGCGATTGAGCAGATTAAAGGCTATGCGAAATCAGATCAGCCTTTCTTTCTGCATCTGTGTTACACGGCTCCTCACTATCCGCTGCATGCCAAGCCCCAGGATATTGCGAAGTACAAGGGCCGCTATGCCGCGGGCTGGGAGGCTCTGCGGGATGAACGCTATCAGCGGCAGTTGAAGATGGGGCTCGTCGATCCGCAGTGGAAGCTGCCCGCGCGGGATCCGGAGTCGGCTGACTGGGAGAAAGACAAATATCCCCGCGACTGGCAGCAGCGGCGGATGGAAGTCTATGCGGCGATGATCGACTGTATGGATCAGAATATTGGCCGCCTGATGGCAACGTTAAAAGAGACGGGCGTGGATGACAACACCATCGTGCTGTTTCTGTCAGACAATGGTCCGGATGCCAGCGAACCGGGAGGCGCGAATCCCAAACAGCAGCCCGGTCCCAAAGAGTATTACACCACCTGCGGTCCCAGCTGGGCCTTTCCGCAAAATACACCGTTCCGCCGGTTCAAAACCTGGATGCATGAAGGGGGCATCTCGACCCCGCTGATTGTCCGCTGGCCCGGTCATGTTACTCCCAATTCACTGACGAAACAGCCGGCCCACATCATCGATGTCATGCCGACCTGTATCGAACTGGCGCAGACGAACTACCCGGAAAAATTTGATGGTCACAAAATCATTCCCGTGGAAGGCAAGAGTATGCTGCCTGTCTTCCAGGGAGAAACCCGGGAGCCGCATGCCTCACTGTTCTGGGAGCTGCGCAACAACCAGGCGGTTCGGCAGGGAAAGTGGAAGCTGGTGGCGGATCGAACCATCAATCGCTGGGAACTGTATGACCTGGAACAGGACCGTACGGAGACCAACGACCTGGCTGCACACTATCCGGAGCGGGTGACAAAGATGAAGGCCGCCTGGCAGAAGTGGGCTGAAAAGACGGGCGTCGCGAACGAGAAGCACCAGCGCGGTAAACAGATTCCCTGAAAGTGATTCAGCGAATCGGAAGAATGCCCGTGAGGTTTAATTCAGAAAGCCGAGCCAGCGTTTTTTCTGATCGTCGTCAAGATTTTTTTCTTCGGGGACCGCTTCGTCTTCGCCACGCTCCAGGTTCAGGCCGAGTTGCTTTTCTTTTTTCCGAATCTGTTCTTCGCGGTTCTGCAGCATCAGTTCGGTACGGGACAGACGTGCCCGCTCGATGGAGATCTCGACTTCAGCCAGCCCCAGGTTATGTTCCAGATCATGCTGCAGTGTCTGCAGGTGTTTTACCAGATCTTCAGGAGCATTGTTGATCGCCTCCCAGTTGACGGGGATGACGGCGGTTTCCGCTTCGCGCAGACGTTTGATGAGCAGACTGATGTATTGATCCCGTTCCCGGATTGCAGCGGTCAGTTCTTCATGAGAGGCCTGATCGTAACTGATTTCAGCAGGAGCTTCTGGCAAGGGGGGCTTGTAGCTGGCCAGCGTGCGACCGGCGCTGCCGGAGAGCAGGGCACTGTTGTATTCGACGGGAGCAGGCTTTGGCTCAGGTACGGGAACTGGCTTATCCTGCAGGTCGCTGGAGACATCGACCCCCTGACCGGAGAGCAGCTTTAGTTTCATGGCTTCCCAGCCGCTGACGGAAGGGTCTGCTTCTGGTTGAGTCGTCTCTGTGACCGGTGGTGGCTCAGCGGGTTCTGTTTCAGTTGGTTCTAACTGCGTTTCTGGAAGTACTTCTTCTGCTGCGGGGACATTGGGGGTAGACAGATAATCCACCAGGCTGGACGGCTGCGGGGCGGCGGGGCCTTGTACGAAGCCGTCTTCGACCATTTTCTTGAGCTCGGCGATCTGCATCTCAATGCGGGCCAGGGAAGACTCTGTCTCCATGCCCTGCATCTGTTCCAGGAAGGTGTGCAGATCCTGGGTCAGCTTCTGCTGTTCTTCAATGACTTCGCGGGGAATGCCGCTGGAGACCGTCATGCCTCGATCGGCGCCAGTCCGGTGTCTGCGATCCAGCTGTTCCGCGACCTGTTCCAGTCGTTCGGTGAGCATCACCACGAGCTGGTCTTTTTCCTGCAGCTCGGTTTCCAGTGACTGCACCCGCTGTTTTTCAGCAGCTGAGAATTCCTGGTACTCCCGCCGGCTCTGTTCCAGCTCGGCTTCGACTTCGGACAGTCTCTGTGTCAGGTCGGTAACGAGTTGTGTCTTTTCCTGGAGTTCTGCTTCGAGTTCTTCAACATGGGGACCTTCCGTGTCGTCTGTCTGCTGCGGGTTGTTTTGACAGCGCTCCAGTTCCGCAGCAACTTCCCCTAAGCGTTCCTTGAGGGTCTCAACCAGTTCGGCTTCTTCCCGCAGGCAGGCTTCCAGTTCTTTGATGCGGCGGCTGTCTACCTTGGAAGCCTCATGTCTGTGGTGCTGATTCTTTTCCAGTTCTTCAGCGACTTCCGTGAGACGTTCGGTCAATGTCTCGACCAGTTGCTCTTTTCCCAGCAGTTCTGCTTCCAGTGCCCGGATCTGCTCACTTTCAGAAAAAGCGACTTTTGCTTCACTGGCACTATCAGTGCGATCCTTTTCAGTGTGATCCTCTCTGGCAGGTTGAGGCGCAGCATCTCCCTCGGGAACCGGTTGCGCGTGCTGGAACGCGGGCGAATCGATTCGCTGATCAGCGTGATCGGATTGGGGAGAGTTATCGTTGTGGGCCATCCATTCCTGCCTGAGTCTGTGAAGCCTTTCCTGATGCGTTTCGTCTAAAGTTAAATACAGCTAAGTTTAACCTAGCTCATTGAAATGCATTCGTAGTGGGTTTCACTGATTCAGTGATGCAGTTTTTCGACATCTATTTAAGGATGGTACCGATTATGCGAGTGCTTCCGGGTTTACTATATTCATAGTATCTTTACCCACGAGTACATCCGCTACCTGACGGGCCGCCTGCGCTCGAAGTTCGTCCAGTGATTCGCTGGAAATAAAAGCGGCATGAGGGGTTGCGATCACCCGTTCATGCTGGAAAAACGGATCGGACAGGTCGGGTGGTTCTGGATCGAAGACATCCAGTGCGGCACCAGCAATGCTCTGATTCTGGATGGCTGATTTCAGCGCGTCGAAATCAATCAATCCTCCCCGCGAAGTGTTGATAATCAGCGACGTGGGTTTCATTTTCTCGAAAGCAGCGGCATCGAACTGATGCTGCGTCGCTTCGGTGAGGGGAGCATGGATCGAAATGACGTCGCTTTGTTCGAGCAGTTCGTCGAATGAGACCATGCTGGTTCCGGTGCCATAATCGTTGCCGGACGAATTGGTGGCGATGACCTGCATGCCGAAGGCGCGGGCCCGTTCTGCAACGGCCTGCCCCGTCAGTCCAAAGCCAAACAGTCCCAGTGTCAGTGTGCCCACCCGGCGGGGCATGGGGGCGGCGGAGAGATCATAAATGCCCTGCTTGGTCTGGTGATGAAAAAAAGCAACGTTCCGCAGACTGGCCAGCATGAGGGCAATCGCATGGTCGGCGACTTCCGGGATACAGTAGTCGGGTACGTTCGTGACGGGAATCTTTTTTGATGTCGCATATTTCACGTCGATATTGTCGAGACCGATTCCCAGGCGGGCAATCGTTTTGCAGTCCGGGGCCGCTTCGATCACGGATTGGGTGACCTGGGCCCAGCAGGTGGCGATCGCATCGACGCCGGTCGCGCACTCGATCAGGGTCTGTTCATCTGCTCCGGGAGGGGCTTCGATGACTTCCGCATCCACGCGGGCTAATTCCTGTTTTTCGACCTCACAATCAGGCCAGGCACGATCCGTTATCAAAACGCGGTATTTCGCAGACACGATTCACTCCTTTAGCAAGTTCCGTCTTGAACTCGACTTTCATTTCTGAAGTTTCTTTCAAGGGCGCACTTTCCAGTCTAGCTGTCAGGCCCCGATAAGGGAACTGATGCTGATCATTTCCGCAAGAGTCAGTTTGATTACAGCGTGTTCATTTCTGCAACAACTTTGAGAGAATGCCTGAATTTATATCCGGTTTGTAAAGTGCCGTATCGAAACTACTTAGCGGAAATATTTGCTTCAAGGCGTTTTTCGGATTCAAATTTGCGATATCTGGAGAGAGCTTGACACATTTCGCATTTGGTGACATGATTCCCATGAAGTTACCGTCTGCACAGGAAAGAACATGATTTTACGTTTGACCGTCATTTTGATGCTGTTTTCCATGCTGTCCCACACATTGCTGGGCTGTGGCTGGCATCATGCGCATGACGCTCATGCGGGACATGCCGGTGCCTGTCAGCCGGTGGCGGTGTGTGATCATGGGGCAGAACATGCGCATGACCACCATACAGATCACGCTCACGCAGCGGAACATCAGGAAGAACACCCGGCTCCGCAGCATTCTGATCCCTGTCACGAAGGACGCTGTTCCTATCTGACAGCGGCTTCCGTCAAAGTCCATGAGGATTCACCGCAACTGGTGAGTCTGCTCCCGATCTGGAACCTGCTGTGTTCCGCACAGGAAAAACAGTATGTGAACCAGATGCGAGAACAGATCCCGGCATTTCAGTTTTCCGCGCCGGGCGTGCGCGCACAGGCACAGACGACCGTCTGGTTGATTTAACCGCAGCGCTACTCCACTTGTCGATCCGATCTCGTATGCTGACAACGACCTGTCAGTTCGCTTTGAAACCTTGAGATCGGCTCTGTTCGACTTTCTACGCGCCTTTTCTGCTGCAATCTTAGAGGACTGAGATGAATCAATCAAAGCTCAAACAAAACTGGGTCTGGATCCTGTTTTTCCTGATCCTGATCCCTGTCAGTTTTCTGGTCTGGAGTACCCGGAACCAGTGGATGCCCACTGTGAAAAACATGACAGATAACGGTCAATCTGCAAGTCAGAGTGACCAGCATGCTGCTGAAGATGGTCATTCAGATGAGGATCATCATGGCCACGATCACGCGGGGCATGAAGAATCCACATCACTGGAACTGTCTCCCCAGGCACGTAAAAACATTGGTCTGACCCAGGGGAAAGTGGTCCCGATCAAACTGCAGTCATTCACAAGGACACTTACGATTCCCGCAATTGTTGCTGAACGACCCGGCAAAACGAGAGTTAAAGTCGTCGCACCCATGACCGGAATCGTGACCAACGTGAATGTGATCGAGGGTGAGGCAGTCCAGCCCGGCCGGGAACTGTTCAAGATCCGGCTGACCCATGAAGACCTGGTGCAGGCGCAGGCTGCCTTCCTGAAAACGTTGGGGGAACTCGATGTTGAGAATAAGGAGATTGCCCGGATCAAGGAAATTACCGATAAGGGGGTCATCGCCGGTAAGGTCCTGCTGGAACGACAGTACGCCAAAGAAAAACTGGAAGCGATTCTGAAAGCACAGCGGGAGGCTTTGCTGCTGCACGGCTTCTCCGAAGGCCAGGTCGACCAGATCAGGGATACCCGTCGTTTGATCAAAGAGCATCAGGTATATGCACCCCAGTTGCATGATCAGTCGGGCGAAGTCCAGCTGCCTAACGTGGCGATTCAACGCATCTCGGCACCGGCCCCCGGTTCACAGGATTATAGTACCGCGTCTCAAAAATCGATGTTCATTGTCCAGTCTCTGAATATTACCAAAGGAGATTTCGTACAGGCCGGTGACACGCTGTGCGTGCTGGCCGACTACCAGGAGCTGTACATCAAAGGTCAGGCTTTCGAGCAGGAAGCCGATGAGCTGACACGGTGCCTGGAGAACAAGTGGCCCGTCGATGCCATTCAGGAGATCAATGATAAAGAGAAAGAACTGATTAAGAATCTCAAGATCGATTATCTGGACAATCAGATTGAAACCGATGCCCGTGTCTTTTCCGTCTATGTGGATCTGCCCAACACCATTGAGCACGAAAATGTGCGTAAGGCAGGGGAACGCTTTATCACCTGGCGTTTCAAGCCGGGACAGCGGATGCAGTTGCGGATCCCGGTAGAGACGTGGCAGAAACAGATTGTGCTACCGGTGGAGGCGGTGGTCACGGAAGGGGCGGAGAATTTCGTATTTCAGGAGAACGGAGACCACTTTGATCGACGTCCAGTCCATGTCCTGTATAAGGACCAGCTCTGGGCCGTGATTCAGAATGATGGGGCAATCTTTCCCGGGGACAAAATCGCCCTCACGGGAGCACATCAGATGCAGATGGCTTTGAAAAACAAGGCTGGCGGCGCTGTGGATCCTCATGCAGGTCACAACCACTAACAGCCCTGCAATGTGCTGCACTGATTCTCGTTTGCTTCTTTTGAAACTGACTCCCGGTACGGAATAATCCAATGCTCAATGCTATCATACGTTTTTCTCTGAAACAGCGGCATCTGACGCTGGCCTTCTCCCTGTTCCTGATCGGATTCGGGACCTGGCAGGCGTTCAGCATGGCCATCGATGTGTTTCCCAACCTTAATCGCCCGCGGGTAGTGGTGATGACGGAAGCACCGGGGATGGCTCCCGAAGAAGTTGAATCGCTGATTACCTTTCCCCTGGAAACAACGCTCAACGGTGCCACAGGCGTGCAGGCCGTACGCAGTTCCTCCGGTGTGGGGATCTCGGTGATCTATGTGGAATTTGAATGGGGAACCGATATCTATAACGACCGGCAGGTCGTCAACGAACGTCTGCAACTGGTCAATGATCGGCTACCCGAAGGAATTAAACCACAGCTGGCGCCGATCTCATCCATCATGGGACAGATCATGATGCTGGGGATGTGGAGCGAAGATGACAAAACCTCGCCTCTGGAAGTCCGGACCCTGGCAGACTGGGTCGTCCGTCAGCGGCTGTTGACGATTCCCGGCGTGTCCCAGGTCTTTACGATGGGGGGCGGGCGGAAACAGTTCCAGGTGCTGGTGAATCCGGATGCACTCATCAAGTATGGCGTCACCCTACACGATGTCCAGAAAGCCTGCCAGGAGAGTAATCTGAATACAACGGGTGGGTACCTGGATGAGCAGGGGCCTGATGAATTTCTGGTACGCGCCCTGGGCCGCATTCAGACGCTGGATGACCTGAAAAAAGTCGTGGTGACCAGGCAGAAAGGGCGGCCCATCGTGCTCTCTCAGATTGCTACGGTGACCGAAGGCGCCCAGGTGAAGCGGGGAGACAGTTCGGCTTACATCAAGCAGAAAGACGGCAGCTTTACCGGCGGACCTGCGGTGGTACTGACCGTCAATAAACAACCCAATGCGGATACGCGGCGGGTCACTAACGATGTGCTGAAAGCACTGGAGGAACTCAAGCCCTCATTGCCTGAGGGTATTCGGATTCAGCCGGAACTGTATTCACAGAAATCGTTCATCGATCGTTCGATTGAGAATGTGATCGAGGCCCTGCGAGACGGGGGCATCCTGGTGGTGATTATCCTGTTCCTGTTCCTGATGAATTTCCGTACCACGTTTATCACACTGACGGCCATTCCGCTGTCGATTGCCATTACGGCAATTATTTTTGCGGTCTTCGGGTTGTCGATTAATACTATGACCCTGGGGGGGCTGGCAGTTGCCATTGGTGAACTGGTGGATGATGCGATTGTCGACGTGGAAAATATTTTCCGCAGGTTACAGGAGAACCGCTACCGCCAGGATCCGAAGCCGACGCTCCTGGTCGTATTCCAGGCCAGTTGCGAAATCCGGAATTCGATTGTTTTCGGGACCGTGATCGTGGTCCTGGTCTTTCTGCCTCTGTTTGCCTTGTCGGGCATGGAAGGCCGCTTATTCACTCCCCTGGGGGTGGCTTATATCGTTTCAATTCTGTCGTCTCTGCTGGTGTCGCTGACCCTGACTCCCGTTCTGTCATACTGGCTGCTCGGAAAGAAATTCGGGTCTCCGGTCAAGAACCCGGAGGAGACCACCGGCAACGAAAATTCTCACAAGGATGGTCCGCTGCTCCGTTTCCTGAAATGGGGGGCGGGACTCGTGATCGGCTTCAGTATCCGGTTCTCCAAGCCTTTGCTGATGCTGGGCATCATCGGCGTGCTGATCGCGGGGCTGTTCCTCATGCAGCTCGAACGGGACTTTCTGCCTCCCTTCAATGAAGGGGTAGCCCAACTGAACGTGGTGCTGCCACCGGGAACCTCACTGCGGAAATCGAATGAAATTTCTGAAACCGTGATGGACCGTCTGAAGCAGATCAAAGGTGTCGCTGCCTTTTCCCGTCGAACCGGACGGGCGGAACTCGACGAACATGCGGAAGGAGTGAATGTCTCCGAATACATCATCTCCTTCGATCCGGAGTCCGGGCAGAGCCGAGAGGAAGTCCTGGAAGATATCCGGCATTCCATGGAAGCCATTCCTGGGATTGTGATCTCGGTAGAACAACCGCTGGCACACCTGATTTCTCATATGATCTCCGGGGTCAAGGCGCAGGTCGGGATCAAAATCTATGGGGAAGATCTGACGATCTTGCGGACAACGGCAAAGAAAATGGGAGCCGCGATGCGTTCGGTGCCCGGCGTGACCGATGTGCTCGTGGAGCCACAGGTGGAGATTGACCAGCTGCAGATTAAACTGAACCGGGATAAACTCAAGTTGTATGGACTGACCCCCGCTTACGTGAATGAATACATTCAGACCGCGATGAACGGCATGGTCGTTTCTCAGGTCCTGCAGGGGCAGCGTACCTTCGATCTGTTGATCCGGATGGACGAACAATACCGTGAGGACCGGGAGATATTAAAACGCTTGACGATCAATTTGCCTGATGGCACTACGACGCCGTTGTCTTCCGTGGCAGAGATTACCGATTCATCCGGTCCGAATACGATCAATCGGGAAAAGGTTCAGAAGCGGATCATCGTGCAGTGTAATGTGTCCGGTCGCGGGCTGGTTGACGTGGTGCAGGACATTCAGGCGAAACAGAAGCCGATTATCGAAAAACTCCCCGCGGGTTATTTTGTGGAATACAGCGGGCAGTTTGAGAATCAGCAGACTGCTTCCCGACTGATTTCGATCCTGTTTGTGGTTTCAATGCTGGGCGTCTTTCTGGTGCTGTTTACAATGTTCCACTCCGTGAATTTTTCTCTACAGGTGATGGCGGCACTGCCGATGGCCTTTATCGGTTCCGTGATCGCCCTGGTGGTGACGGGACAGACCCTGACCATCGCGGCGATGGTTGGTTTTATTTCTCTGGGCGGCATCGCTTCCCGCAATGGGATTCTGCTGCTCAACCACTATCTGCATCTGGTGAAATACGAAGGGGAAAGCTGGACGCGCGAGATGATTATCCGGGCGGGGCAGGAGCGTCTGGCACCAGTGTTGATGACCGCGCTGACGTCCGGCATCGGTCTGGTGCCCCTGGCTCTGGCGCAGGGAGAAGCGGGTAAGGAAATCCTGTACCCGGTGGCTACGGTGATCATTGGTGGTCTGCTCAGTAGTACGATTCTGGAATTCTTCATCCGGCCTGCTTTGTTCTGGAGCTTTGGTCGTGAGGCAGGCGCCCGGATTGTCGAACTGGGAATTGAAGATATTCCACTGATTGAAGAACGGGAGGAACAGGCAGAATCTGCCACCCATTAAAGATGATACGGCGTAAAACTGTATTACGAATCTGAATCGATGTTACTTAATCAATTAACCAAAAAGGATTGTAAGATGAAATTTCGCAAGGCAAACTGGCTGGCGGTCTTCTGTTGCGGACTCGGACTGGTGCTGATGGGATGCAATGATCAGAGTGATCAGAACACGAAGACTTTTGACGAGACAGCTCACGAAGATAAGCACATGGATGAACATGATCATGCGCACGAACATCCCTCGGAAGGGCCGCATCATGGCTCATTAATCGAACTGGGGAAAGAAGCCTATCACGGCGAACTGGTACATGACGAGAAAAGCGGTTCCATTACCGTTTATGTTCTCGATGGTGCAGCTAAGAAAAGCGTGCCGATCAAAGCGGAAAGTATTCTCGTGAATGTCAAACATGACGGTAAAGGAGATCAGTTTGCCCTGACCGCTGCACCCGAGGAGTCGGATCCGATGGGACAGTCCTCCCGGTTTGTTATCAAAGAAAAGACGCTGGGCGATCTGCTGCATGGAGAAGGGACGACGGCCCGCCTGGTGCTGGAGATCGACGGAAAATCGTATACGGGTGATATTGCTGCCCACGATCATGATCATGACCACGATCACGGCCATGCAGAGGGGGAAAAACACGCTCATTAAACCTGTCTGTGACTGAGAAACATAATACGCCGCGTTATTTCCGGATAACGCGGCGTATTTTTTTGTCGACCTCGGAAAAGTTGTTTCGCGTTTAACTGATGCCTGTAAAACACGTTAGACACAGCTCAACAGATGCTGCTATAATCGGGCATGACTCAAACCCTTTCTGAAGTCTTCTGTTTCTGTGGGAAGAGACTGCAAAAAATCACGATCTTTCCGCCAAAACCACGTAAGAAAATTATTCCCCCCGTTGCAGCAAGGCCTGCCGAGTCAGCTCTGTTGAGTGTCTTCGGCCGGGGTGATGAATTCAAACCTGTTGTCCCGGCGACGTGCATCTCTCTGGCGAACATTCATGGCAGACCCCAAGGTACAATCTGAAACGAGCGAAGCTCCCGTCAGTAAACGACGTGGAAAGTTCGTGCTGTCTGCCCTGGTTTTGCTGATGGTTCTCGGTGCAGTCTGGGGCAAGACCGCGTGGGTCAATTTCTGTCAGTGGCAAGCGGAGAAAAAACTCTCAGACCGTCAAACGGATGGGGCACTGGAATGGATCATCAGGGCATACCAGGCTGACGCGCAGAATCCGCGAACCTTACTGATTCAGTCACGCGTCCATCGCCGCAACAGTCAGATTGAAGCTGCGGTAGCAGATTTGACCAGGCTGCATCAGCTGACCGGCACGACCGACGATCTGCAGCGGGAACAGTGGCTGGTCGAAGCACAGGTGGGCGATCTGCAGAATCTGGAACGAAATCTGGCAGATATGCTGATCGATCCGCGGGGAAGAGCGGCTGACATCTGTGAGACTTATGTCAACAGCTGCATGTTGAACTACCGTTTTAATGATGCGAAACGCATGCTCGAAGTCTGGCAGGCGGATTTTCCTCAAGACCCGTTACCCCATTATTATCGCGGACGGATTCTGGAACATCAGGGAGGCTGGGATCAGGCGGTCGCAGAATTTGAAACAGCTTTAAAACTCGATCCGGAGCACATTCCTTCCGCCTACAATCTGGCACGCGTCAAACTGGCACAAAACCAGGTCGCAGCTGCGCTCAAGAATTACCGCATCTGCACGAACCTTCAACCAGATCATGCTGCCGCCCTGGTGGGAACTGCTGTCTGTCTCAGGATGCAACAGGATGTGGAAACGGCGCGTCAAAAACTGGAGCAGGCACGGCAGCTCCCGGATGCCCAGGTCGTGAAAGATTTCCGCAGTGTGGGAGATCCCGTGTATGTGGCACGGAGTGCGATTCTCCTCGAACAGGGGCAGCTCGAACTGGCAGCGGGGAACTATGACCAGGCGGTAACTCATCTCAAGGAAGCCCTGCAGCGCAGTCCGAAAGATCGCAAGGCCCGGCTGGCCCTGGCGAACGCGTTGCGTGGTCAGGGCAAACTGGATGCAGCCCAGGAACAACTCAAGATCGTGGAAGAGACACAGGAAGCCATCAAACGTCTGGATGAATGCTTCGATCAGCTGCAGCTGGATCTGAATAATGCCGACCTGCGTGCTGAAATTGGATCAATCTTTTTAAAATACATCTCAGAAGATCAGGGAGTCGTCTGGCTCAAAAATGCGCTGTACTATGATTCAGAAAATCAGCTGGCGAAACAGACCCTGTCAGAGTATTATGAAAAACAACAAATCCCGCCTGACCAGTCTTCAACACAATAGATTTCCATTCAACAGAAACTTTGTACCAGTATCACCAGTTGCGCTCACGAGGTGTTCTCATTCGACAGCTTCGTTTTTTATTTGGTCTGATCTTGCTTGTTCTGGTCGGCTGTACGTCTGAAAAGCCGGCTGAGACTGAACTGACGAAGCAATCAGAGACAAACACGGTCTCGTCTCCGATTCGCTTTGCCGAGATCACAGAGAAAGCGGGCGTCGAATTTCAGTATCACAACGACGAGGAATCGGACAGTTTTGCAATCCTGGAATCCCTCGGTGGCGGAGTGGCTGTCTGGGACTACGATCTGAATGGTCTGCCGGATCTGTTCTTTCCAGGTGGCGGGACGATCTTTCCCGATAAACAACCAACAGGCTTACCTTCGGTCTTCTTCAGTCAGGTCGCACCGGGAACGTATCAGAACCGGACTGCCTCTGCCGGAATCTCTGCCAGTCCACATTATTCGCACGGCTGCTCCGTGGCTGATTTTGATAACGACGGTTTTCCGGATCTGGTCGTGACCGGTTATGGTGGGATTCTCTGCTGGCATAATCTGGGGGATGGCACTTTTGAAGAGATCTCACAGGAGGCGGGACTGATCGATCCGAGCTGGAGTTCCTCCGCAGGCTGGGGGGATCTGAATGGAGATGGTGCCCTGGATTTATATCTGGCCCATTACGTGGACTGGTCAATTGAGAATAACCCTGCCTGTGGTGCAGAAACGGGCGCACGTGATGTCTGTCCGCCACGCCGGTTTACAGGGTTGGATGATCGTGTGTTTTACAGCAATGCCGATGGAACTTTCCGAGATGCCACACAGGAAGCAGGACTGGTGCCGCAAGGCAAAGGCCTGGGAGTGGTTCTGGGGGATGTTGATAACGATCGGGATACCGACGTCTATGTGGCCAACGATACTACCAATAACTTTCTTTATCTCAATGACGGAGAGGGACAATTAAAGGAATCGGCGTTGAGTCGAGGAGTCGCCGTCGATGACCAGGCGGTCGCCAATGGCAGTATGGGCATTGACCTGGGAGACTATAACGGAGACGGCATGCCCGATCTCTGGGTGGCGAATTATGAATCCGAAGCGTTTGCGCTGTATAAGAATCTGGGAGCCGGGCAGTTTCTGTATGCCAGTCGTGAATCGGGAGTGATTTCGATTGGGAATCTGTTTGTCGGTTTTGGAACGAAATATGGTGATTTTGATTCAGACGGAGATGAAGATATCGTCGTTGCCAACGGGCATGTCGTTCATTTTCCCCGTCATGCGACCGTGCGACAGTTGCCGCTCCTGCTGGAAAATGATCAGGGGCAATTTCGCCGATTATCTTTTGCAAAAGATGAGTATCTGGGACAGCCACATTATGGTCGTGGTGTCGCCACAGGTGACCTGGATCATGATGGAGATCTGGATCTGGTCTTTGCTAATTGCAATGAACGGGCTGCCATACTTGAAAATCAGACAAAATCGGTAGGTGACTGGATTCAATTACGTCTGATCGGCACCGAATCAAATCGCAATGCGATCGGAGCGACCGTCGTCTTACATACCAGTGCCGGAGATCTGTTCCGGTATGTCACAGGCGGTGGAAGTTACCTGTCACAAAGTGCTTACGAGGTTCATGCAGGAATTCCTGAAGGCGCAGCACTGAAGGGCGTTACTGTTTACTGGCCCTCCGGAAAAGTAAGTGAAGAACAGGGGCTCAACACCAAAAATCAAATGTACAATTTGATAGAGTAGTTAAGTATAAATTCGTCCTTTAATGCCTTAATCTGGTGAAAACGGTTTGATATGAATGCATTTTTATTGCTATGATTATAGTAGCTCTTTTTTATGAAGTAAGTACTGCTGTGGAGCCGAGTTTTGATTAAGTGCTCCGCATGCGAGTTATTATTTATTATCTTTTGGTGAATATTTAAGGGAGAGTATTATGAAGCGCGTTGTGTGGCGTCGAGGTTTTACACTCATTGAGTTGCTCGTGGTGATTGCCATCATTGCCATCCTGATTGCCTTGCTGCTGCCTGCGGTACAGCAGGCTCGAGAAGCTGCCCGCCGATCTACCTGTAAGAACAACCTGAAGCAGTTCGGGTTAGCTATGCACAACTATCATGATGCACATGGTATGTTTCCGATCGCGAACGTGCCTTCGGTTCGTGACTCCTGTACCGGCGGTTGTGCCTGGCGGTCGATGAGTGCTCACGCACTGCTGTTGCCTTACATGGACCAGGCGCCGATCTACAATAAGATCAACTGGAGCCTTCGTTATGACGAATCTCCCAACACCACCGTGCAGAACACACGGATCCCTGCGTTCCTGTGTCCTTCGGACCTGAAGTGGCCTGGTGGCGATCCCGGAAACAACTATTACGTCAGTGCCGGTCCCTCGACCTGGTGGCGGGCCGGTATCGGGGATCAGGTTGGTGTCTTCAACTTCAGTAAACCGACCCGGATCAGTGACATCCTGGACGGTACTTCGAACACCATCGCTGCCGCTGAAAGAACCGTTGGTGACAATAATGGCGGTAAGTTCTCCGTCTACACTGACCTGGTGCGGGCACAGGCATTCCCATTCTCACAGCGGAGCTACGTGCCCAAGGCATCCCTCGATGCCTATGGGACTCAGGCACTGACCGGGACGAGCAATACCCACAGTCATGTGGGGCGTGAGTGGATGAACGGAGTGGGGGGACAGACGGTCTTCAATACTCTGAACCCACCCAACTCGCCCAACCCGGATGCCCATCCCTGTAGCGGGTGTGGCTGGTATGACTCTGCCGGAGTCTGGTCTGCCCGCAGTCGGCACACCGGTGGTGCGCATGTGCTGCTGGCCGATGGTTCGGTCCGTTTTGCCAGCGACAATATCGATATCAACCTCTGGCAGCATCTCGGTTCCGCGATCGGCCAGGAAACGATTGGCGAATGGTAAGCCGGATCGTTTGATCTGATGTTTGATACAAGAGAGCGATTCTCGCTGCACTGAGTTTCGCTCTCTTTTCATTTCTTTTCTGCTGTTCCGCTCTGCAGTTCTGAGATCGGAATGGTAATATGATCTGACAACCTTTCGATTATCTAACACTCAAAGGGCTACGAATATGAAAACGTTCTCTGTGATGCTATTAATGTTGACTCTCATCTGCGTCGGCTGTGGATCAGGTGCAGATACTGAAGCAGAACAGGCTGCTGCCGAGCGGAACGATGTGACTTCAACCGATGCCATGAAGACTTCCCTGGAATCAATCGCTCAGACGGGCGAAATGGGAAGTGCCGCGATGGGATTCCGGGAAACCCTGGAAGATTTAAAGAAAACGGACGCCGCGAAAGCAGATCAACTGCTCTCCGACCTGGATAAACTGGAAGCAGCTTCCACTCCGGCTGCGACCAAAAAAATTGCCAAAGAGATGGCTGGCAAGCTGTAATCGCAGTCTGCCTGACTTTCCAACGCCGTGCCAGTTCGATGACGCGGCGTTTTTTATTGGTGCATGCGGAAACGGTTCTGGATTGGGTGAACTTGTCCAGTCCAGAACATCCGATTTCCGGACCGACGGCTATTCCGTTAGACATTTCCGGATAAGTAATGGTATACTTTGCCTGTTAGATCCAGGATTTGAGGTCTGCACTCAGCCTCACAGGATCGTCAGGACACATTTTTGCGGTATTCAGAATGAAACAGAAATCGTCACAAGGACAGGCCAGCCGGGATTCACGGCGTGAGTTTCTGAAACTGGGGTTAGGCAGCCTTTCACTTCCAGCGCTGTACCAGTTACAGGCAGCCGGTGCAGCTCAAGCAGGATCACAGACCGGTAAAAAGGAACGGACCGCCGTTATTCTGGTCTGGTGTCGGGGCGGCGTCAGTCACCTGGATACGTTCGATCCCAAGCCTGAGGCTCCCTCTGATTACCGCGGTCCCTATTCTCCGATTGCCACCAAAACAGAAGGTCTGTTTCTGAGTGAGTTATTACCCCGGTGCGCACAAATTTCAGACAAGTTTACGGTACTGCGGTCGATTACCCATACAGGGGGCGGGCATCCCGCCGGTTCACTGCAGGTGCTGGGGGGCGACCCCGATCGCGTCGACAAACGCAAGCCCAAGCTGCCCGACTGGATGTCGGTTGCCAACTTCCTCCGGCGGGACCCGAACAAGGTGCTGCCCAACTATGTGGGCGTGAATGCGATTACCAATTATGACAGCTTCCAGATTGCGGGCCCGACCTACCTGGGGCCGGGGGCCGGACCGTTTCAGATCAAAGGCGATCCCAGTCGGCCTAACTTCAAAGTTCCCAACATCGGCCTGTCCGATGCACAACAGACCGAACGTCTGACAAAACGGATCAGTCTGCGACAGCAGTTCGATCAGTTACGTCGGGATCTCGATCTGGAAGGTGCCATGCAGGCCATGGATCAGTTCGAAGCGCAGGCGACAAACCTCTTGACGAGCAAACAGGCGGCTGAGGCTTTCGATTTAACAAAGGAGCCGCAGCACATCCGAGACCGCTATGGCATGCATCAGTGGGGACAACAGTGTCTGATGGCCCGTCGACTGGTGGAGGCCGGCGTGGAAATTATTACGACCGAACTCTCCGGACCGTTATGCGGCCGGGTTGCGAACTGGGACGATCACGCGGTCAACCACCATGTATTCGAAGCGATCAAATATCGGGCGCCCTTCTTCGATCAGGCAGTGACGGCACTGATTGAAGACATTTACACGCGGGGGCTCGACAAACGCGTACTTGTGATTGTCGGGGGTGAGTTTGGACGAACCCCCCGGATCTCCTACTCCAAAAGTACGGGAGGCGGGATTGGCAGCGGCAGTGCCGGAACGACACAGCCGGGTCGCGATCACTGGCCGAATGCGAACTCCATGCTGTTCGCCGGCGGAAATATCCAAACGGGCCAGATCATCGGCGCCACCGATGCGAAAGGGGAAGGACCCATTGCCCGCGCAGTGGGACCACACGACTTCCTGGCGACCATTTACTCGCATCTGGGCATCGACTATGCCAATACGTTTCTACCCGATTTTTCCGGGCGTCCTACGCCGATCGTCACAAACGGAGAGCCAATCCCGGAACTGGCAGGGCGAGCCTGAAATACGTTATTCCAGCAACAAAAAATCCCTCTCAGTGTCTAACACCGAGAGGGATTTTATTTTGTTGATCGGAATTTTAATTACTTCCCTTTGATCGCATAAAGTTTATCGAACGATCGCAGGTAGATAACGCCATCACTGATGGCCGGCGTTGAGTAGAACGTACCGGGTAACTGGTTCTCGGCAACGACGTTTCCGTTACTGGCATCAACCACGGTACAGAGTCCCTCAATGCTGAGGAAATAAACCTTGTTGTCCCCGCCAACCAGGGCAGAGAAGTACTCCCCTTTCATCCGCTTCTTCCAGACAGGTTCACCATCTTTCAGATTCAGACAGGTGGCGACCCCTTTCTGGCTGACCATATACAGCTTGCCGTTCATGATCAGGGGCGTCGAGGCGTCCGGAGTCGCGGTGTCGAATTTCCAGAGCAGGCCGGATTTCGTGATGTTTCCAGAAGCACCCTGTTTGAATGCTTTGATGTAACCCAGCCCGCCCCCGCCGGGATTCCCGGAAGTGGCGATGATCATTTCCTGATTGGCAACCGGTGCTGCGATGATGCGACCGAAGGGGCTGGGAATATCAAGGCCGCCGGCAATCCACAGCTGTTTGCCTGTTTTGGGATCGTAGGCATTCACGTGATCAGAACCGGATACCAGCAGTTCTGTTTTGTTGCCTCTTTGAAAAATGGTGGGGGTTGAATAAGCGTCGGCACCGTCTTTCTGAGCGGGCAGCTTACGATTGGCTTTCCAGACTTCTTTGCCCGTCTCCTTGTCAAAGGCAACGACGTAGGACGGACCTTTGGTCATGCAGGTGACAATCAGCAGATTCCCCCAGAGGCGGGGAGTCGAACCCATCCCAAAGGTGATATCATAAGCTCCGTACTCTTTGACCATATCTTTCTGCCAGACGATTTCCCCGGAAGCGACATCCAGGCAGACCAGAAGCCCCGAGCCAAAAAAGGCCCAGATATTCTGCTCGTCGGACATCGGAGAAGGCGTGGCAGCGTTGTGTCGGTTCGCCCAGAGGTTGCGAGGGCCTGGTGCGTTCAAAGAACCGGTTCCCACTTTGACTTTAAGCAGTTGCTGTCCTGTCTTCCGGTCGAAGGAGAGAATCCAGAGGCCGTTATCGTCCGTTTTGGTAGTCAGGTCGACCCGTTTACTTGTGATGGCCGGGGAAGAATTGGCACGACCGGGCAGGGAGGCTGACCAGAGGAGGCCCTCCTGGGCCGACCAGTGTGCGGGGAGATTGGTCTCGCTGGAAACGCCACTGCCATCCGTGCCACGAAATTGCGGCCAGGTTTCGGCGTGGGATTTGGCCGTAGAGAACAGTAAACAGCAGACGGTGAGCAACAAAGCAGGAAATCGCATCGAACAAACTCCAAAAGAGGGTGACAGTAACATCGAGCAACTTGGGTTGGTGAGTGATCTTATTCTTCGCGGGGAGGTCGGGTCATCAGGGTGTGAGTGGCATCTTCCGGAGACTTGCCTTCAAACAGCACCCGATAGATCTCGGTCGTGATAGGCATTTCCAGCCCTTTCTCTTCAGACAGATTATAAACACTGCGGGTCGTATTAACACCTTCGGCGACCGCTTCCATACTGCTGAGGATCTGTTGCAATGTTTCTCCCCGGCCGAGTCGTTCGCCCACCTTCCGGTTGCGGCCAAACGGACTCATGCAGGTGGTAATCAGATCGCCCACGCCCGCCAGTCCCGAGAACGTGGCTGGTTCAGCACCAAAAGACGAGCCGAATCGGTTCATCTCCACCAGTCCCCGCGTCATGATTGCTGATTTGGCATTGTCGCCATATTTACCGCCGTCACAGATCCCGGCGGCGATTGCAATTACGTTTTTCAGGGCGCCTGCCAGTTCGACACCGACGATATCGATATTCGTATAAACGCGGAACCGGTCTGTGCTGAATAGTTCCTGGGTTGCTCTGGCCAGTTCAATATCCCCACTGGCAGCAACGACACTGGCCGGCAGTCGACGGGCAATTTCTTCCGCATGGCTGGGCCCCCCCAGTGCCACGACGGGGCGCGGTCCCAGGACATCGTTGATGATCTCACTGGGACGGTAAAAAGTGTCTTTTTCGATCCCTTTAACCACACTGATAACCGGTGACTCACCTGTCAGATGAGATTTCAGACTAGTCAGAGCCGGTCTGACAAATTCGGTGGGAATCGCGATGACCAGATAATCTGCATCCGCGACGGCAGCATCCACATCAGAAGTGACATACACGGTTTCTGCCAGCTTCACACCCGGGAGCAGCCTGCGGTTTTCCCGATGCGTGTTGATATCATCTGCAATTTCCGGCTTGCGGACCCACATCGAGACCGAGGTCTCTGGGTTTTCTGTGAGCAATGATGCACAGGCGGTTGCCATCCCGCCCCCGCCCAGAATTGCCACTTTGGTAGTCATATCTTCGTCGTCTTTCGTTACTGAGTCTGAAAAATCGGGAATCGCTGGTACAGCAGGCAACCCCTCCTGTTGTGTGCTGCATGACAGTCAGAATACCTACGACCCGGATACCTGTAATATAACGAGAATTACTGCATAAGCCAAAGAAGTCGGCAGGATCCGCCGATCCAGATTAGGACAGGAACATTTCGGGCCGAGATTGACTCCCCAGCATCCTGCATAACTCTATTGTGCTGCATTTCTCACATGATCCTTCTGATCCGAACAGCAGGAATCTTTTGCAGCGAATGACAGAAATAATCGTTGCAGATCACAAAAATTCACACCTTACCGGAAAATACGATCTAGGTTTTACCTGGTAAGTTTTAAATGAGGAGCAATCATATGAACCAGGTTACCGAGCAACAAGCAGTCACTTTTGAAGATCGCCGCCAGAACCGGGGAGAACAGCGCCCCGATGGTGGAGTCGAACGCCGTCAGTTCAGCAATTCGTACAATTCTGAAAATGAGGACGTCAACGAACTCGCTCAGGCGATCGACCAGTACAAACTCCGTCACCGCCGTCGGTTTATCACATTCGAAGAACTGCATTCCGTTGTGACCGGCCTGGGATACCACAAGTAAGCAGTTGCTGTCCTCCCAGTCATTTGAAACTGCCAGTCGGCGTCCGTGAGAGGCCTGGCTGGCAGGTGTGTTCAAAACGGCCTCATCCTCTTTTCCTGATGGCCTTCTCTGCAGATCTCTCCCCTGCTGGATGCGGCTTGAAATCCGCGTTATTCCCTGCCGCCAGAACAGTTTTGACCCTGGCGTGTCTCTTCCGGGCTGCCGATCAATTTTCAGATTTTTGAGAAAAAATCATTTTTTTACTCAAGTTTGCTGCTGCCAGTCTGCGGATTGATGTTGACCTGAATCGGCGAATCTGGAAAACTCCCCCCCTGTACCACCCCGAGACATCAGAGCTGTGCGACACAGTGTGGCCAGTTCCCCTTTCAGAAAGAGCATTTCTGCTCGAATCCTGATTTTCCCTAATATTCACAGGTCGAACATTGAAAACTTCCCTTCTTTGTCTAGCCATTGTTTTCACAGCTGGTGTGAACGCTCACGCCACTGAAATGACCACGATTTATAGACCATCGGCGGATTTTGATGACGTCATTCGTGCACAGAGTCCCACTCCCACCTACGAGGAATCGGTCCCCTACGGGACGACGGCGCCTCCCGGGGGGACTTATGGTGTGCCCCAGGGGCAGCCGTTTGATCCGAATGCGGGAGCTGGCGATCTGTATGGCGCACCTGCGCCCGGGTACGATCCGTTCCTGTCACCAGGGGGCGCGGGAATCGTCGATCCCTATGCGGGATCACCGATGCCGGGTTATACGACCGGTCTGAATGGGCCTCAGCCGTTTCGTTTTGGCTGGACCTCCAATTTAACGTTTGGACTGCTCCCCAAAGTGCGCACTTACGCGCAACCGGGTGGTGCTCAGGGCGGAAACTTCGGCGTGTTTGAAACCGATGTTGACCTGAAATACACAACTCCGCTGCGGAGTGGCTGGATTTTCTCGGCGGCTCCCGAATTTGATTACCGTGGCTGGAGCGGTCCCCAGTTTATCTCGCTGCCCGGTGCCGGTTATCGCTTTGGCACTGACCTGGCATTATCGACTCCCGCAAATGGTCTGTGGAGCGTTCAACTGGGTTTCACTCCCGCACTGGCATCTGACTTTGGAAAAAGCCTGAGTTCGAACGCCTGGCAGTTTGATGCCCGCGTCGTTCTGTTTTATCGTCCTTCACAAACCTGGATGTTTGCCGTTGGTGCAGCTTACTGGGACCGGTTGGGGGATTATGTCATTCCATACGCCGGTGTCGTCTGGACCCCGAATGATCTCTGGGAAATCCGTGCCATGTTCCCCAAATCACGCGTCAGCCGTTTCCTGGGTAACGTGGGCCACAAGAGTGTCTGGTTGTACGGTACCTTTGAGTACGATATCGAATCCTTCGAAGTGGAACGGGCTGGTGTCACGAACCGCGACCAGGTGGAATTCAAAGACTATGCTCTGATGCTTGGTCTGCGAGGCGAAGGCCCCTGTATGACCATGTTCCTCGAAGCTGGTGGTGTCTTCCGTCGTCATGCTTACTTCCAGTCTGGCGGTGGATTTGATACCAAAGACGGCTTCATGGCCCGGTTCGGGTTTCAGTTCTGATCTGAATCTGTACCACTGGGAAAGCGGGCTGTGGTTAAATAAGAATCGAATCTCTGAGCGGTTTGGCTGATGTCTTTCCGCTCTTTTTTTACAAACAAAGGAATCCAACGTGAGTGCTCCTGCTGCTGTGATCCTGGCTGCCGGCAAAAGTACCCGGATGAAATCAGAACTTCCCAAAGTACTGCATCCCATTCTGGGACGTCCGATGATCGAATATGTACTGGACGCGGCCCGAACAGCCGGTTGCGAGAAAATTGTCGTCATCGTGGGACACAAGGCGGAAGAAGTCAAAGCGGCCCTGACGCAGCACAGCGATGTGGAGTTCGCACTGCAGGCGGAACAGAAGGGAACCGGTCATGCCGTGATGATGAGCGCAGAAAGCCTCGCCGATCACGATGGACCGGTGCTGGTCCTGGCAGGAGATACACCTCTGTTAAAAGGGAGTACGCTTTCCCGTCTTCTGGATGTCCAACAGCAAAAGCAGGCTGCCTGCGTGGTGGGAACCGCGATCACCGAAGCGAATGAAGGGCTGGGGCGGATTGTCCGCGATGCGGAAGGGAACTTCCTGAGAATTGTGGAACAGAAAGATGCTACCCCTGAAGAAGCAGCGATTCAGGAAATCAATACAGGTTGCTTTGCCTTTGATGGTAGGCAGTTGTTCAATGCCCTCGAGCAGGTGAAGCCGGATAATAATCAGGCGGAGTACTACCTGACGGACTGTGCAGAGATCCTGCGCAAAGCCGGGGAGACCGTGGTTGCAGAAGCGGCTTTCGATATTCAGGAAGCAATGGGCGTCAATACGCAGGAGCAGCTCGCGGAAATCGCAGAGATTCTGCAACGGGAATCAGCGGAATAATCGGTTGATTTTCCGTGAGGTTTGCAGCCGTTAATGCCAGTAAAAAATATGCAGCGAGTGGCATTTGGGGACTTTCGCATGAAATCGAAAGCTCATGCTTGACATCCTCATCAGGATAAGCGTGAATAGAGAAACAGGCCGGACTGAACCGTCGGGCTCACGCAGATCTAAATCCCGCTACTCCTGGTATTGCATTACTGCAGGCATTTTTTTCAATGTATGACCATCTCACCCTTCTCAGTGGACGAGCTCACCCTAAACTGGCTGGAGAAATCGCAGAATATCTTGGCATTCGGCTGGCCTCAGTCGAGCTGTCCAATTTCCCGGACGGGGAAATCAGCCTGAAGCTCAATCAGAATGTGCGGGGACGGGATGTATTCATCGTACAGCCCACCTCTCCCCCGGTGAATGATAACCTGATGGAACTGCTGATCCTGATGGATGCCTGCCGCCGCGCCAGCGCCGAACGGATCACTGCGGTGATTCCCTATTTCGGTTATGCCCGCCAGGACCGGAAAGACTCGGGCCGCGTCCCCATCACTTCGAAACTGGTCGCCAACCTGATCAATGAAGCGGGCGCAGACCGGGTTTTGGCGATGGACCTGCATGCCGCCCAGATTCAGGGCTTTTTTGATACGCCCGTGGATCACCTCTACGCTGCTCCCATTCTGGATCGCTATTTTCGATCCCTGAATATCCCTGACAAGGACCTGGTTGTGGTCAGCCCCGATGAAGGGAGCATCAAGCGGACACTGCAGCACAACAACAATATCGGCGGGACGCTGGCGATTGTGGATAAACGCCGGAAAAATGCCCTGGAAACACAGCAGGCTAACATTATTGGCGGCCCGATCGAAGGCAAGATTGCGCTGCTATTCGACGACATGATTTCCACGGCAGGCTCGATTGTCGGTGCTGTGAATGTCGTCAAAGAACATGGAGCCAAGGAGATTTATGTTGGTGCTTCTCACGCTGTGTTCTGTGGCCCGGCGATCAAGTCACTCAGCGAAGCGCCCATTAAAGAGATTGTCGTGACCAACAGTCTGCCGATTCCTGATCAGGACAAACTCTCGAATCTACGCACGATCTCCATTGCTCCCTTACTGGGAGAAGCGATTCGCCGCATTCACCGCAACGAATCGGTCAGTCATCTGTTTGACTAGTTTCTGAACGGGGGCTTCGGCAGTGGTTGATCGGGAAACGAGATTCTGATGGCGCGCCAGGAACAGGACCGGGAAGATCTAATGCGGGAAGCGACCGCACTCTATCCCCGGGCTGAGTTACAGGTTCAACATGAGATCGAACCGGTTTTCTGGGGACAGAAGCGGAGTGGACAGTTTTCTTTTTATTTTGGTGGCGATCCCGTATACCAGTTTGATGTACAAGGCCATCTGAGGCGAGCCTATCTCGATGGGCAACTCTATCGCACGCAGGGAGCGACACTGGCGCGCCTGAAGCGGACTCGAACCGCCGATTCCTCAACTCTGGAGCGTTACGATCTGACAGAGGCAGAGCGGGCAGCGGTGCTCAACGGGATGTCGGATCGGTTTGCAAAACTCCTGGGACAACTTGAGGATCCACAGGCGTTTCAACTGACTGCTTTTTTAGCAGATGCGACAGAACAGGAACTGCTGGTGCAGATCCGCGCGCACATCAACCTGGTACTGCAGGGAGCCACCAAGCTGGCGCCCCGCATTCGTGGCAAGCGTTGAGCAGGGCTGTCTATTTCATTCGAATTTCAGAGTAGAACAGGTACCGATGCAGAAACTGATTATTGGCTGTGGATACGTGGGGTCAGCAGTGGCCCGCAAATGGTTGGAAGAGGGATACGAGGTCGCTGCCCTCACCCGCTCGGAAGCGCATGCGCGACAGTTTTCCGAACTGGGAATTCGACCGATCCGGGGGGAAGTCACCCAGCCTGAGACACTCCAGCAGTTACCCGAGGCAGATACGGTATTGTATGCAGTCGGCTTTGATCGCTCGGCCAGCAGATCGCGACGCGAAGTTTACGTAGACGGTCTGGAGCATGTCCTCTCGGTGATGAAAGAGCGAACGCAGAAAATCATTTACCTCTCGAGTACCAGCGTCTATGGTCAGTCAGCCGGAGAATGGGTTGATGAGACGTCCGTCTGCGCGCCAGAGCGGGAAAACGGGCAGATCTGCCTGGCAGCCGAACAGTTGTTTGAAAAACAGGGGTTATTGCCAGGTCAGACTGCAGGCGGATCTGCGACGGCAGTCATCCTCAGGCTGGCGGGGATCTACGGCCCCGGAAGACTGCTGGCCCGGATGGAACAAATTAAGGCGGGAGAGCCGCTGCTGGGGAGGCCCGACGCCTGGCTGAACCTGATTCATCTGGCGGATATCGTTAACACGATCCTTAGGTGCAATACGGACATTCATCTCTCTTCGCATTACCTGGTGAGTGACAGTCGCCCTGTCATGCGTCAGGAATATTATGAGACACTGGCTCAGCTGCTGGGAGCGCCCCCACCTCATTTTGCGATGGCAGGGGATGCAGAATTGAAGTCGAAATCGACGCGCCCCAACAGTACCGAGCGTGCTGCTGGTCTTAATAAGCGTTGTAATAATAATAGGTTACGAGAAGAGCTGGGAGTAGAGCTGCAGTACCCGAGTATCTGGGAAGGGCTGCCTCAGGCGATTAAAAATACCTGAGACCAAACAAGA
Source organism: Gimesia panareensis (assembly GCF_007748155.1). Lineage (GTDB taxonomy): Bacteria > Planctomycetota > Planctomycetia > Planctomycetales > Planctomycetaceae > Gimesia > Gimesia panareensis. The sequence continues at coordinate 5,529,282 of NZ_CP037421.1, read as the reverse complement.
TCACAGGCCCCTCACTTTAGCTTTGGGAATCGACAGTGTATGCTGTGTCAGTGTAGACGGTCTCTCCTGATCCTGATCCGTCCGTATCAGAAGCCTTTCCTAGTTCATAGTTTATCGCATGCCCGACACTTACCAGGTTCAACCAGTTTCCGCTCCGCTCAACGGAACTGTCAGACCCCCCGGCTCCAAGAGTATCACCAACCGTGCCTTAGTTGTTGCAGCACTGGCCGAGGGCCAGACGGAACTGACAGGTGTTCTCGACAGTCGCGATACCCAGGTGATGATCGAAAGCCTGAATCGCCTGGGGATTCAAGTCGATCATGATCCGGAGAATTGTTCGGTCGTGGTCCAGGGTTGTGGCGGCAGGATTCCCGCCACCGAGGCATCGTTGTGGCTGGAAAACAGCGGGACCAGCATCCGCTTCCTGACGGCACTCTGTTCGGCAGGACAAGGAGAATACGTGCTGGATGGAAACGACCGGATGCGACAGCGGCCCATTCAGGATCTGGTTGATTCCTTACAACAGTTGGGCGTCGATGTTGCCTGTGAAGAGGGGACCGGATGTCCTCCCGTGCGGGTCAAAGCGCGAGGATTAAAGGGAGGTGAGACTTCGATTTCGGGCAGCGTCTCCAGCCAGTACCTGAGTGCCCTGTTGATGGTCGCCCCGGCTGCCATGGGCCCGACTTCCATTACGATTCTGGGCGAAATGGTCTCGAAACCCTACCTCGATATTACCCTGGGCGTCATGGCGCAGTTCGGCGTCACCATCGATCGAGTGCAGAACGATGTCTGGAGAATCCAGCCGCAAACCTACCAGCGCCCCGGGGCTTACGACATCGAGCCGGATGCCTCTGCCGCCAGTTATTTTTTTGCGGCAGCAGCCATTACCGGTGGTTCAGTGACAGTCGAAGGGCTCAACCAGGATGCCCTGCAGGGGGATATTAACTTTATCCGCGTCCTGGAAGATATGGGCTGTACCATTAAACGAGATCGCAACAGCATTACCGTTCAGGGCCAGCCCCTCAAAGGGATCGATGTCGATATGAATGACATCAGCGATACTGCCCAGACTCTGGCAGCGGTCGCCCTGTTTGCCGAAGGTCCGACGTGCATCCGCAATGTGGGGCATATTCGTCATAAGGAGACCGACCGCCTGGCTGCGATTTCGACGGAACTCAGACGGATGGGCATTCAGGTGGAAGAGACGGAAGATTCCGTGACCATCTATCCGGGAGAAATCCAGCCAGCCGTGATTGAGACCTATGACGATCATCGGATGGCGATGAGTTTCGCTCTGGTAGGGCTGAAGATTCCCGGGATTCAGATTGCAGATCCGGGATGTACCGCGAAAACGTATCCCAGGTTTTTTGACGACCTGGAACGGTTGTGTGGTCAGACGTCGTGAAGAAAAAAAATGTCTGGGAAAACAGGTCACAGTCCAGTCCAGGGGATGAACTGGAACTCCCGAAATATTTTCGTACTGCGCGGCAACTCGCATTCTTTCTGCTGGAAGCGTATCGCACACAGGACCAGTTTGTCGCTGATTCGCTGCAGCAGTGGAGCCGTCGGATCGAGCTGTCATCGCAAGACCGTCGGCTGGCTATGGAGATCAGTATTGGTGTGATCCGTCGTCAGTTGACACTGGATACGCTGATCGCAAGTCAGCTCACCCGCCCCCGCGAAAAGGTGGAACCCGCTCTCTGGACGCTGCTCCAAACCGGCGTCTACCAACTGGTCATGCTTGATCAGATTCCCGATCATGCGGCTGTTTCAGAAACCGTGGAACTGGCAGGCAAGGTCGGCAGAGAACGCTGGAAGAAACTGGTCAATGCGATTTTGCGAGCGGTCAGCAGGCTGCAGACGACGGATGAAGCCTCGGTTCCCCAGGCGAATGCGGTCCCTCTCAGTGAGCAGCGGTTTCGTTGTCTGACAACCGATCTGTTTCCCGATCCGACAGTCGATCAGGCGGGCTATCTTTCCAGAGCTTACAGTTATCCCAGGTCCGTAATTGAAGACTGGCTTTCCCGCTATGAATGGGAGCGCCTGTTGTCGATCGCCCAGTGGTTTAATCAGCGTAATCCCCTCTATCTGCGCGCCAACCTGCTGCAGAACAGTCGGGATGAACTGTTGCAGGAACTGCAGTCAGCAGGTATTGCGGTCGGCCCGGGAGCAGAACCTCAGTCGATTCGCCTGGAAACAGCAGTCCCACTGGATGCGCTGGTCGGCTTTGACGCGGGGAAATTTACGATCCAGGATGAATCGGCGATGGCTGCCGGCAATCTGCTCAGCCCTCAGCCGGAGGAAATGGTCTGGGACCTCTGTGCGGCTCCGGGCACGAAAACCACGCATCTGGCAGAATTGATGTTCAATCGCGGGACGATTATCGCGACAGACGTTTCTGCAGATCGTCTGGACAAGATCGAGCAGAATGCGTCCCGTCTGGGACTGACATGTATTCAGACGCAGTTGATCAATACCCCCGGGGCCACTCTGCCGGAACAGCAGTTCGATGCGATTCTGGTCGATGCGCCCTGTTCCAATTCCGGCGTGCTGGGTAAGCGACCCGAGGCACGCTGGCGGTTGGATAACACGTCACTCGCAGAATTACAGAAAATTCAACGCGGGCTCCTGGAGACTGCATTTCAGCGGCTGAAACCGGAGGGCAGGCTGGTTTACTCGACCTGCTCTTTCGATCCGCGAGAGAATGGAGAGCTACTGCAAAGCGTTTTAACTCAGTTCCCGGAACGAAAAATTGTGCAGGAAAATCACCATTTGCCCGGCGAGCCCAGCGATGGGGGATATCAGGCCCTGGTTCGCTGAAATTGCCGGATTGTGAAATTATGTACATATTCTGGGTGTGTCGGGTTGCCTGAGGTACATAACTACAGCCGGAAAACAGGCGAAACGGGCCTTGATGGTTGCCGTTTGTGTAAACAGTCTGTAAGATTCGAGTTTGTGAATTTTGGCAACAGGTTCTGTGAAAAAGCCCGTTGTACGCTTCCATCTGCGCGCCAGCTGCAATAAAGGAAATTAGTGTGAGTGTCGACGAATTAATTGACGTAAAAGGTGTATTCAACAGCACTGAGAGTGTAGGCTACTCGGACGTAGAGCAATTGACACGCATTGTTTGCTCTGACCAGGTTTCAGAGCTCAACAGTGAAGTACAGGCGCTCGTCAAAAACATTGCAGAAGGGCAGGGAACTCCCGAGCTGTGTGCCCGGGTTGGCATTGCACTGCACCTGCTTGGAAAACACAAAGAAGCAGTCACCCAGCTGGAAAAAGTGCAGGACAACGCCACTGCTTCATTTTTCCATGCGGTTTCTCTGATCGCCCTCAAGCGATACTCAGAAGCCGATCAGCAACTTGAAGCTGCTGCCAAACTGGGTTACGACTCGATTGAATGCTCACTGCGACGTGCAGAAACTCTGCGTCTGGTTGGCAAACTGGATGACGCAGAATCGCTGCTGTCGTCCATCGCGAAAGATGCAGCCGGCCGTGCCGAGTATTCGTTCCAGATGGGTTGTATCCGCTCAGATCGCGGCGACCTCTACGGTGCGATTGAATACTTCGAGCGGGCCGTCGACATGGATCCCCGCCACTCACGAGCCATTTTCCGACTGGCAGGAGAGAACGCATCACGTGGTAACGACGAAGATGCCATTCGCCTGTATGAGCAGTCGCTGTCCAGCCCGCCCTTCTACCTGGGCGCGATCCTGAACCTGGGTCTGCTGTACGAAGATATGGAAAACTACCCGGCTGCCGCCTTCTGTTTCCGTCGGATTCTGGAAGCGGATCCAACCAACGAAATGGCAGCGATGTACCTGAAGGACATCGAAGCAGCCGACAACATGTACTACGACGAAGAAACCGCCCGCAACGAAGCCCGCATGAAGCAGCTGCTGGATCGTCCGGTCACCGACTTCGAACTGTCTGTCCGCAGCCGCAACTGTCTGCACGCGATGGACATTCACACGCTGGGCGACCTGACACGCGTCAGTGAAAACGACCTGCTGGCCGGTAAGAACTTCGGACAGACCTCACTGGACGAAATTCGCGAGATGCTGTCTTCCTTCGGTCTGCACATCGGTCAGAACCTGCACGAAGCTCTGGGACAGGATGGCGGCTACGCTGCTCTGCCTCCGGAACTGGCAGACAACCCGGTCACCGAAAAGCCGATCTCCGATCTGGGGCTTTCCGTGCGTTCGCGAAAATGTATGTCGCGTCTCGGTATTGGCACCATTGGTGAGCTGCTGCGTCGCAGCCCCGATGAGCTGCTGGCCAGCCGGAACTTCGGTGTGACCTCGCTGAACGAAATTCGCGAGAAGCTGACCGAGATGAACCTCAAGCTGCGTAACGACTAGGGAAATAAAAAGATCCCGTTTTTCTGAAAGAGAACTCTTGTCAGATTTACGGAGATCCAATAAACTCCGTTCGCCAGGTTCATCACTGGTTTTCAGCGGTGAACCTGAGTTGGGCTACAGTGTCTGATAGGACAGAAACTCATTACCCGGTAGTGTAATGGTAGCACAACAGATTTTGATTCTGTTAGTCAAGGTTCGAGCCCTTGCCGGGTAATATCTATAAAAAAACGCATTCCGATCTGGAATGCGTTTTTTTGTTTCTGGTTGGTAAACTGGGATTACATCCGTTCGCAGGTTCGGATCCCCAGTAGTGACAGGCCCTGCTGGACCACCCGGGCAGTCAGGTCACAGAGCATCAGTCGGCTGGTCTTGACCATTTCCTCGTCGGCTTTCAGAACAGGACAGGCGTTGTAGAACGTGCTGAAGAGGTTTGACAGTTCGAACAGATAATTGGTCAGGTAATTCGGTCTGGCTTCGGTGGATACACTTTCCAGAATTTCTGAGAACCGGTTGATCTGCAGTGCCAGGGCAATTTCACTTTCTTCCTGAAGTTGCAGTGACTGCTGATTTGTTCTCAGTTCTTTCCGGTCGATCTCTCCTTTCCGGAAGATACCATTGACCCGGGCATAGGCGTACTGCATGTAGGTGGCGGTATCTCCCTGCTTGGCCAGCATCTTGTCCAGATCGAAGATGTAATCACTGTCCCGGTTGTGCTTGAGGTCAGCGTATTTGATGCCTCCCAGGCCGACGACCTCGGCAACTTCCCGTCGTTCGGCTTCATCGAGCTCCGGACCGTTCTGTTTCTCGTCGTCATTCTGGGAGACGATCTGGTAAGCGCTTTCAATCGCTTCATCCAGCAGGCTTTCCAGTCCCACGGTATCACCGGATCGGGTCTTGTAAGGCCGCTTGTTCTTTCCCAGGACCGTTCCAAAGCTGACGTGTTGCAGTTTCAGGTCGGAGTAGCCCCATTCCTTAACGGTGGCGAACAGTAGCTGGAAGTGTTCGCTCTGTCGGGAGTCAACCACATACAACACCCGGTCTGCTTTCAGCTCTTCCACCCGGTACTTGATCGTCGCCAGGTCGGTGGTGGCATAGGTGAAGGCACCATCTTGTTTCTGAACGATGAACGGGGCCTCTTTCCCTTTCATGAAGACGCAGATTGCTCCCTGGCTCTCAGTGGCCAGACCTTTCGCTTTCAGGTCCGCGACGACATCAGCCAGCATCGGCTGGTAATAGCTTTCGCCCAGTGCCATGTCGAAGTGAATGTCGAGCCGGTCGTAGACGCCCTGGATCGCATCCAGGCACTGCGGGAGGAACTGTTTCCAGAGATCGTTGTTATCTACATCGCCTGCGTGCAGTTTGGCGGTCTCTTCCCGGGCCAGTCGGGCGATATCCGGGAAGGCGATCGCTTTGCTGTGCAGGTCTTCGTCAGCTTCCAGCTTAGACAGGCTTTCCTGCAGCGAAGTCAGAGCCGACTGCTTTTCTCCGAGTTCGGCTTTGAGTTTCTTCAGTTGTTTCTGGACTTTCTTATCGGTCTGGTCAGCGGTGTTCTCAAGTGTCTGCAGTTTTTCTGTCAGCTGCTCAAGTTCCTGTTCCTTCTGAGAGAGCGAGTTTTTGGAGGCATGGTAATCTGACAACTGGTTCACAAGCCGATAGAGCCGCGCCAGCTCGGTGACGGGGGCTTCCTGGAAAGCAGCTTCGTTAAGAAAATGCTTGTACCCGAAGATGATCATCCCGAACTGAGTACCCCAGTCGCCAATATGGTTGTCTCCCACGACATCGTGTCCCAGGAACTTCAACACCCGGTAGTTGGCATCGCCGATCACGGTGCTTCTCAGATGGCCGACGTGCATCGGCTTGGCGACATTCGGTGCAGAGAAGTCAACGACGACCTTCTGGGGGGCTTCTGCAGCCGCGACGCCCAGTCGTTCGTCCTGGACCAGATCTCTGGTCTGTTCCTCAAGCCAGTCCTGCTTGAGTTTGATATTGATGAAACCCGGCCCGGCGACTTCCAGCGGTTCGCAGAAGTCGGACAGATCGACCTTCTCTACAATCTGCGCTGCCAGGTCCCGTGGCTTGAGGTCCGGGATCTTCGCTGCCAGCGGCATGGCGAAGTTGGCCTGGTAGTCCCCGAATTTGGAGTCCTGGGAGGGCTTCAGCATGTCGATGACCGATGAGGGATCGTCAGTCCATTCTGTTAAAACGGGTTCAAACCGGCTTCTGATTTCTGCGAGGATATTCATGTTTTACATTCCGCTCAGAGCGGGAGTGCTCTGATTAATAGACTCCAATACATAGGGAGGGCACTGTTCTGGAGACCAGAATACACGCTGCCGCGTCAGAATGGTAGAAACCGCGAGGGTCTGATTACGATTCGGCAGGTTTGTGCGACTGCCAGTCTACCTGTTTGGCATCAGCCCAGAGACGCTCAAGGTCGTACAGCTCACGGGCTTCATCAGTGAAGATGTGCAGCACGACGTCGCCATAGTCACCCAGGATCCATGAGCTGTCTTTGCCTTCGATATTACGGCGGTGCGCATGGTCCTGCTTCATCAGCACACGAATTTCCTCGGCAATGGCATGGGCCTGCCGCTGGTTGCTCGCAGTGGTGATGATGAAATAGTCGAACAGCGGAGTGATTTTCGTGACATCAAGGACAACGATGTCCTGGCCTTTAAACTGCTCACAGATTCGAGCGCACAGGCAGGCACGCTCCAGGCTCGACATGCTTTCGATGGAATCAGATTGTGGAGAAGATTCGGTATTGATTTTGGTGACCTTTAGCCTGTTTCAAATACTTAAAATAGCTCTAATGCGTATTGAATAATAAAACCGGCTATGACAACAGAAACCATACTCATCAATTTGATCAGAATATTCAGGCTGGGACCGCTGGTGTCCTTGAATGGGTCACCCACGGTATCGCCTACTACTGTGGCTTTGTGCGCATCAGTTCCCTTGCCGCCATGTGCGCCTGCTTCGATGTACTTCTTTGCATTATCCCAGGCACCACCGGCATTAGCCATCATAATGGCAACTGCGAACCCACTCGTCAAGGCACCCACCAGGAGGCCTACCACGCCGGGAACTCCCAGCAGGACCCCCACTACAACAGGGGTAAACAGGCCGAGCATGGCAGGGAGAATCATCTCACGCTGGGCAGCAGCTGTACTGATTTCGACACAGGCGGCGTAATCTGGTTCGGCCTCGTTCTCCATAATACCCGCAATTTCCCGGAACTGTCTGCGGACCTCGTCCACCATGGCCCCGGCGGCGCGGCCGACCGCTTTCATGGTCATGGCGCAGAAGACGAAGGCGATCATCACGCCAAAGAAGATCCCGACGAGTACCTTGGGGTTCAGTAGTGAGAAATTATAGAAGCGGGAAAAGTCTGGCACGGTCGCCTTTTTGACTTCCACGCAATCGCTGCGCAACAGCAGCTCATTGATGTTCAGACCGGTGATGATCGAGCCGACCTCGGCTTCTTCAATTTTGGTTCGACCGGGGGTAATCTGTGTCTGATGCAGAGCGGGGAACAGCAGGTAGCCCTGATTGTTATGTTTTGAGGGGTTGCCATCCTTGTCGAGGGTACGGATGGCGATACAGTTCTTGCTCAGCTTGAGCGCCGTGGCATCTGTCGGGTCATCGGTGATCGTTTGAACGATGGCAGAGTTTTCTACCCAGCGTTCAAAGCCGATGCGGACTTCTTCTACGTAAGCTGCCAGCAAAGCCAGGGCTGTCAGTGCAGCCGAGCCAATCGCAAATCCTTTCCCGGTGGCAGCAGTGGTATTCCCGAGACTGTCCAGGGCGTCGGTTCTCTGCCGAACGAATGGTTCCTGGCCACTCATTTCTGCATTACCACCCGCGTTATCAGCAATCGGTCCGTAGGCATCTGTTGCCAGGGTGACCCCCAGCGTGCTCAACATCCCGACGGCGGCAATCGCGACACCGTACAGCCCCATGGCGAAGACCTGGGAATTCTGGAAGTCAAAACCGGTACACATACCAAAGGCCAGGAGAATGGCGATGCCAATCACCAGAATCGGTACCCAGACGCTATACAGGCCCTCGGCAATTCCGGCGATGATGACAGTCGCCGGTCCGGTGGAAGACTGATCGGCGATGAAGCGGGTCGGTTTGAATTCGTCGCTGGTGGAGTACTCGGTCCATTTTCCGATCAGCCAGCCCGAGACCAGCCCGGCGACGATGGCGCCGAAGACCCCAAACAGTTTGTTACCCGTCAGCAGGGGAGAATCCTCAGGGATCCCCGCTGATTGGGAAGGAATCACCAGCATGATCCAGACTAGAGCGAAGGAGGCGACGATTACACAGAAGGCGGCGGTGTCGATTCCTTTGGCGAGTGCTTTGAGCAGATTCTTCTGGGAGGCACCTTCTTCCGTTTTCACCATGAAAATTCCGGTGACTGACAGGAAGATTCCGATCGCTGCCAGGCACATCGGCAGCAACAGGCACATCATCTGCATTTTGGGATAGCCATGATAGGCGGCCACACCGAGGGCACCACTGGCCAGGATCGAACCACAGTACGATTCATAGAGGTCCGCTCCCATGCCGGCAACGTCGCCGACATTGTCGCCCACGTTGTCAGCAATCGTGGCCGGGTTACGGGGATCGTCTTCGGGGATGCCCGCTTCAACTTTACCGACCAGGTCGGCACCTACGTCAGCTGCCTTGGTGAAGATACCACCACCCACTCGGGCAAACAGAGCCTGGCTGCTGGCACCCATACCGAAACAGAGCATGGTGACGGTGATTTCCGCCAGAGGCATTTTGACGATCCAGTGCAGGACGCCAAACCAGAGGCTGATATCGAGCAGTCCCAGTCCGACGACCACCAGTCCCATGACGGCACCACTGCGGAAGGCAACCTGCAGTCCGCTGTTGAGCGATTCCTTGGCGGCATGAGTTGTACGGGCACTGGCCAGGGTCGCAGTCCGCATGCCGAACCAGCCCGCCAGTCCGGAGAAGAAGCCCCCTGTCAGAAAGGCAAAAGGAACCCAGTGTGATTGTGTATTCAAGCCAAACGCCATGAAGGCCAGCAGGGCGCAGACCACGGCGAAGAACAGAGTCACGACTTTAAACTGCTGGTCCAGATAGGCACGGGCACCTTCACGAACGTGCTCGGCAATGGCCTTCATGCGGTCGTCGCCTTCCGACTCGGCAACCATCCAGCAGAAGAAGCGATACGCGGTAAATAATGCGAAGATTGCACCAGCGATCGCGAGCAGCCAGCTGATCATGACCGATTCAGAAGCCGCAACTGGTGGCGAGGCCTCGGACGTTTCTGCTGCCAGTAAAGGGGCTGAGCAGAACAGCGTGGTAAGTGTGAGAGTGATGAGTGTTGGAACGGGACGAACGGGCGAGTAGCGAGCGACGGTAGAAAACCTCATCCTTAGAGTTAACCCCATTAAATAAGCCGTTGTAAATCTTGTTGTAAAACCTCAAAACCTCATTTGATTCCGGGCAACAGTCAGCACAGTTTTTTTGATGACTCAAAAAAAACTACAAGTAAAACTCCAGCAAATACTCTATCGGGGGAGTGTATCACGTGAGGTTTTTTTTGCAATAACAGTAACTTAACAAAGTTGGTTAAACGCAAAAACTTACGCAGCGCCGCAACAGCGCAGGATGCAGTTGGGAAGACCTGTTTGCAGATTAATCGTGAATGCAGGTTGCGCAAAGCGAGGAAGGGACCTCAGGCAGGGCTGCGAGTGAAGACTTCGCTGGTATCGATGATATAGCTGGTGTCGAATTCCTGCTGAAAATCGAAGATGTCGACAAAATCTTCCAGACGGTCATTTTCCGTCTTCCGCATTCTGCCATGCTCGATCATTTCAAAGACCATCTTGCCGAAGTCTTTGGTGGAATGTACGCCCCACTGTTTGAAAACGGTCAGCGTCATCAGCCCAAACTGCTTGAGGGCCAGTATGCGTACACCTTCCAGCAGTTCCTGACCGGAAACATGGGCCTCTTCCTGCTCGGGGAGGTCTGAGACAGGGCGTGAGTAGATCTCTTGAGCCTGCTGCAGAGCTTCAAAGATGAAATCATAAGCGTTCGGGTGATATTGCAGTTTGGGGCGGGATAGATTGGTTGCAAATGTCATGTTTTCACCCATACCTTTTTAACTCGTGCAGTTTCTGTCTCTGAGTTTCTTACAATCCAGTGTTTCGATCCCAGAGACTGTCGTCAATACTATCTTATGAGATTGCGCTTCAGATAGCGAGAAATTATCATTGGGAATTTCAGGAAAATCAATCCCGATTCGGGCAATTTTAAGCAGGCCGATTTTGAATGGGGGATATCCTGTTATTTTTTGGTCGGGGTTTCTCCTTTTTTCTTTTTTATGACTTCCAGGATGTCCTTTCTATGGACAATTGTTTTTCGGGAGTCCGGGTAAATCACCTGAACGCATTCCGACAGAATCTCCTGGCCGGTTACCTTGCCTTCTCCCTGGCTTGTCACGACGAAAGAACCCACCGGAGGCAGTTCTTTTTTGTAACTGCGGTAAGTGTCATACTCGTAGCGCAGACAGCATTTCAGTCTGCCACAACGGCCGGAGAGTTTGTTCGGGTCCAGCGATGTCTTCTGCAGCTTGGCCATCTTCATGGACACCGGTGGCATTTCGGTCAGATGTGTTCCGCAACACACTGTTTTCCCGCAGTCACCATAATCAGCCATCAGCTTGGCTTCGTCCCGGACGCCGATCTGACGCATTTCAATCCGCGATCGATATTTGCGGGCCAGGGCTTTGACCAGTTCGCGGAAGTCGACTCGCTTCTCGGCGAGGTAGTAAAAAATGATCCGTTCCCCGCCGAAGATGTGCTCGACATCCACCAGCTGCATCTGCAGTTTGTGTTCTTTGACCAGGTCCTGGCAGCCCAAAAATTCAGTCCGTTCCTCATGCCGGTTTTTATCCCGCTGGCGATAGTCATCATCTGTAACCGGACGGATAACGCGGCCCACGCTTTTGGCATCCTTCATAAAAGAACGCATCCGTTCGGTAGCGGGAGAGAGTACTTCGCCCCATTCATGACCGCGATCACTTTTGATGATCACGTCAGCATTCCGCTGCAGCTCATCCGGGCCTTTTGCAGAAAACTCCCCGATCATGCGGGTGGCACCGTAGCGGACTATGTAACCTGTTACTTCATTATTCATCTATGATAATTTCATCGAATGGAGATCAGAAACGGCAGCAGACATGCCCGGAGAAGTACCCCGGAGAAATACCAGAGAGAAGCATCAGCGCGGGTAGTATGATTTCTGCTGGATTGATTCTATTATAGCCGAGCCGCTGGTATCAATCTCTATTGTTTCCGCTGAAATCATTTTTTTTCAAAAGCCGATTTCCCGGAAATCCTGGTGCTTGCATTCAGGAAGCACTTTTCTGTAGTGCCCTGAGGTCCTCGCTCAGGCATTCGATACAGAGGCTGATTGTGGCATTGCGGTCGATCTGCTCCTCAGTTTCCAGCAGGCGATCCAGCAAAGATCCCAGTTTCTCAATCCGGTCTTCGGTTGAGCCGGGAAAGCCGGTGACGAACTTTTCGATCTGGCCGTTGTTCAGCTCCGACTGATAGCCGGCGGCAGACTGGAGTGCCTGGTGATAAAAGTCAGCGCAAAAACGGAGGATCCAGTGGGTCGTCTTCCGCTGGGCGGCGGTATTGCCGCCAATATCATCCACCGCTTTGATCACCGCCTGGGAAAAGGCCTGGGGGCGGAATGGGTGCTGGCCTAACAGACGTGTGATGTTATGTCTGAGCTCCTGCAGATTCTCGTCCAGCAGTTGAGTCGCGACCGCCAGGGAGCCCCCCGAAAGTCGGGCGACCTGCTGCGCCTGGTCCGGAGATTGAGCCAGTTGATGTTCCAGCAGGAGATCAGATACATCAGCGGCAGAGAGTTCAGCAAACCGGATTAACTGGCAGCGGGAACGAATGGTCGGCAGGATCGCATCCAGTTCACTGGCGATCAGAATCATCAGGTAATTGGCCGAGGGTTCTTCCAGGGTTTTCAGCAGCGCGTTGGCGCTCTCGGCGTTCATTTTATCAGCGTCGTCAATGATCGCGATCCGGCGATTTCCCGTCATGGGGCGGAGTGACATTTCGTAGCAGAGCCCTTCGCGTCCGCGTTTGTCTTCACTGCCGATGATCAGGCTTAAGGGAAGGATTGCCTTATCAGGAGGACACTCCACACTGAGCAGGTCAGGATGAGTCCCTGCTGCCATCTGTTTGCAGGAACTGCATTCGTGACAGCAGCTGAGCTGGTCCGCAGGCGTCTGTTCGCAAAACAGACACTGGGCCAGATAACGGGCCACCCGGTTTTTTCCCACACCGATCGGTCCGGCAAAGAGCAGTGCATGGGGCAGGCGTCCCCGGGACAGGGCCCGGTCGAGCATCTCCAGAATTGATTGATGACCTCGGATTTGAGCGGTTGTCATGCGTTATCCTGTTTCTGATCAATCAAGCCTGGAATCATCTACATCAGCAGTCTGATCCGACTCGGGAGAGTCGATCCAGCCTAAAACACTTCCCTCGTGGACCTCATCTCCGGGACGACAGTCACAACTGGTAAGAGTGCCGGAGCAGGGGGCGGCCACATCGAACGTCACTCCGGGAACCAGGAGTTCGACGATCCGGTCTCCCCGGGTCACCTCTTCACCGACCCGCATCAGCCAGAGACTGACGGACAGCCTCTGGTCATCGCTTTCCAGCTGCGGAACCAGGATCGGAGTCGACATTCAGGCGTCTTTCCCCAGGACGGATGCCATTTCGCCCGCGTGGTAGCTGGAGCGGACAAAGGGGCCGCTGGCGACCAGTTTGAAGCCCATGGCCCGGACCTGGTCACCCACTTCATCGAACTCTTCCGGTGTCAGGAAGCGTTCGACGGGCAGATTCTGAGGTGTGGGCTGCAGGTATTGTCCAATCGTGATGATATCACAGCCGACTGCCTTCAGGTCTGCACAGACTTCGAGAATTTCTTCCCTGGTTTCGCCGAGCCCCAGCATCAGGCCACTTTTGGTCACGATGCTCGGATCGGTTTCTTTGACCTGCAGCAGCAGATCGAGAGTCCTCTGGTAGACAGCGTTGCGGCGTACGCGGTGGTACAGCCGAGGTACGGTTTCCGTGTTGTGATTGAAGACATCCGGGTGTGCTTCGATCACACGGTGGATGGCGTTGCGATCGCCGCGGAAGTCAGGCGTCAGTACTTCAATATCAGCTCCGGTCCGTTCCCGCACGGCCAGGATGCAATTGTAAAAGTGTTCGGCACCACCATCGGGCAGGTCGTCCCGGGTGACGGATGTGATGACGACATGTTCGAGTCCCAGGCGTTCGGCTGCTTCGGCCACGCGTTCGGGTTCATCCAACTGGACGGTTTCCGTCTTGCCCTTGGCAATCGAGCAGAAGCCGCAGGGACGCGTGCAGACATTTCCCAGGATCATCAGGGTGGCGGTTTTGTGCGACCAGCATTCGGTGCGGTTCGGACATTTGGCGCTTTCGCAGACGGTGACCAGATTGAGGTCTTCAATCACATTGCTGGTGAATGCCATACCGGGTTTCGGAAGGGGACGCTTGAGCCACTTCGGAAGACGCTGCCGTGGTGCGGGGGAGGGATCTGTCAGAATATTAAGTGTCGACATAAACTTTCTTCTTTACTCGATTCAGTAGAGGGTGTCGTGTAAAAATGTGGGGATCCTGATAACCGAACTGCCGGGCCAGGTGGCGAATAATACTTTCGCGAACCGAACCCATGCTGGCTTCCCGCGTGAGCGTCGCCGACAGGGAAGTCACACGATGGTCATATCGATTGGCATCGATCAGACGCTGCAGTTTCATATCGGGAGACACATTAATATACAGACCATAGTAAGAAATCCAGGATTTGATCGCAGCCCCCAGAAAGGCAAACTGTCCACAACGGCTCAAAATTCCTGAATCGTCCGGACAGGTCTCACTTTCCACGCCCAGTTCCGTCGCCGTGCTGAGTGTGGCCTGCTGGAGGCGTTTCCGGAACTCTGAAATCCCGATTCCCAGTTGTTTCAGGGGGAGCAGAGGGTAGACAGCCAGTTGCCCCGGTGCGTGCAGCAGGGCACCGCCTCCCCGATTGGTCCAGCGCACTTCGATCTGGCCCGCTTTCAGATCATGATAGGAGCCGGACAACTGATAGTGACTGCCTTCCCGCCCCACCGTGACGATGGGCGGGTGTTCACAGACAAACAGCACAGCCTGATCATCCTGCTGACAGTCAATCTCCCGGAGCGCGCGTTCCTGCAGGACCAGCAGGGAGTCAAAGTCGACGCAACCCAGCAGATAGACTTTCAGCGTCCTGTTCTGACGTTCGGGGAAGCCTGTTGCTGGTGGGGGAAAATTCATGCGTGCCTGAAAAGAATGGGTAATCGGTGATCCGGTGTCTCATGACGCTCTTAACAGTCATTGTGGGACTGAGAAGGTGTGAGTCAATCGTCGGAAAATGAAATTCCCGTTGAGAGATCGGGGCGATCCCTGATCGAAGCGAAAAAAATCGTTTGTGAGGCTGGGTAGTATGAGTTGCAGTTCAGGGGGCCAGACAGACGGGGTGACAGGCGGCTGGCTTGCAAGTTTATTGAAATAAGGGGGTTATGTCTTTTGGATGTCCGCAGGAGTGAGAATCGTCATAACCGGAACAGCTTCTAATTTCCGTTTATTTTGAAAAATCCTTACAACTCGTTCAATTTTGGGAATCCTCACATCCGATAGAGAGAGATGGATAAAAATAGAAAACCTTCCTGTACATGATTCAGATAAAGCAGCTCTCACAATTCACATCATGTCAAATCCAGTAACCAAACCATCCCTATCCAGAAGCAAGTTCCTATCGGTAAGGAGAAACACAATGCGACGCGGAAAAAAGATGCTCGCGATATTTTCAACCATGGTAATGAGTGCGAGTATCGCAACCGCCGATGATCGCATGATGGAATCAAAGTCTCCCTTTGATGCCGCTCCCCCATCGAAGTCCAGTATTCAGTACTTCTCCGGGCAGAAGTCAGCGGGACAGGCAACGGCCGGTAATACGGGAAGTATTACCATTTCTCAGCCGAAGCAGGGGACAACCCAGGCTGCAGAATATCAGCCCTCTGGTAAAGCCCGTATGTCACAGGTACCCAATTACTACAAAGAGCTGTTCGGTCAGGAACGCCCTTATCGTCGCCTGGAGCAGAACAAACAGCAGGCTGAAGTCAAGCAGACGGCTTTCCAGCAGGTTGAACATGCAGAACCTGCCGATCAGCAGAAACGCTACCGTTTTGAAGAATTCAATACGGATCAGTCTAAAAAGAAGATCGTGCACGCTGAGTTTCAGCATCAGAAAGGGACTCAGGGAAAAATTCAACAGGTCAGTGCCGGCAGTGGTCAGCCTGAGTTCCGTCTGCCGACTGAATTCAAACAGCCTGCTCCCCAGACATCCGGTTTGACCATTCCCCGGATTCCTGATCAGAAAAGTGCGGAAAACAAACATCATCTGACCTTCAGTAACGCCGGTCAGCAGGAACAGGCCACTCAGCCTTCCGGGATTACGATTACCTCGACTCCTCAGAAACGCCGTGTGGCAACCGTACCGGTCAAACCCGTCGGAACCACCTCGGAAGTTGCTAAGGCGAAAGTATCACACAAGTGGATCAAGAAAAGTGAAATCAACGTTGGTCAGGAGTGCGAGTTCGCACTGGAAGTCACCAACGAAGGTAAGGCAACTGCCAAAGACGTACTGGTGGAAGCATTCTTCCCCATCTCTGTCCGTCTGACCAACGCCGAACCTCGTCCCAGTGCCAGCCGTGATCATCTCGAATGGAAATTTGAGTCGCTCAAAGCCGGCGAAACCAAAACCATCGATATTTCCATGATTCCCAGTCAGCGTGGAGCCATCACCGCTTCGGCGAATGTCCGGTTCACCAACTCACTGACTGAATCCTTCATGGTTGCAGAGCCTCTGCTGCAGGTCGCTGTGAAAGGTCCTACCAACGTCATGATTGGTGAGCCTGCTTCACAGTCTGTCACGATTTCCAACCCGGGAACGGGAACGCTGCATAACGTGGTCCTCGAGGCTGAAATTCCTAAAGGACTGGAACATGTGACTGCCGAATATCTGCAGATGCAGGTCGGTTCGCTGAATCCGGGAGAAACCCGCACCATTCGTCTGGCCCTGGCAGCTGTCATGGGGGGCGAGCAGGTCGTTAAGGTTCTGGCGAAAGCCGAAGGTGGCCTGGTACAGGCAACTCAGGCACGCGTCAACGTGATCGCTCCTAAGGTTCAGGTTGCCATCGATGGTCCTGGTCTGCGGTACAAAGGTCGTTCCGCACAGTACACGATTACAACTCTGAACGACGGGGCTGCTGCCACGAACAACGTTCGCGTGCTGCATAAAGTTCCCGAAGGATTCGAATTCGTCAAAGCCGATCACGGCGGACAGTTCAATCCGGAAGATGGGACCATCAGCTGGTTCCTGGGACGTATGGAACCCGGTCAGTCTGCTAATGTGAACGTGGAACTGAAAACCAAAACCATCGGCAACTACGTGCACCATGTGCGTGCTCTCTCTGAGCACAACGTGAAATCGGACGCTCAGATTCAGACACGCATCGAAGGAACCGCTCAGCTGGTTCTGGAAATTGCTGACCTGGACGATCCGGTCGAAATCGGAACCGAAACCGGCTACAAAGTGGTCGTGCAGAACGATGGTAGCAAAGCAGCTCAGAACGTCTCTGTTTCCTGCGAACTGCCTCCTGGTGTTGAGTTGATCTCAGCAACCGGACCGACTCAGCACATCGCTGAAAACGGTGTCGTGGTCTTCAAATCTCTGTCAGATCTGGCACCCGGCGACTCGGTTGAGTTCCAGGTGATCGTCCGCGGAACTGTGGAAGGTAATCAGCGGTTCCGTGCTCGTCTCGCCAGCGATTCGATCCGCGATCCTCTGCTGTTCGAAGAACTGACCCGCTTCTACCGCGACTAAGTATCCTTCGAAAACCAGATTCAAACCGAAACCAGGTCAGTAAGTTACTGACCTGGTTTTTTTCGTTGAAGCAGAACCCATAAGGAACAACGAAAAGAGGCTGGTTTGAATACACTGATCGGGTATCCCGGCAGACGGGAAGCATTGCAATCTAAGAGTCGGGCGGTGAGGCTTAAGCGACGGGGCGAAATTACCTCTGCCAGATGACGAGCTGTTTCTGTGGAGCTCCCGGTTTGCCCCGGGAGATTTTCAGGACCAGAGTCTGCAGATCCTGGTGCTGTGCGATCGCCTGGCGGAAATCCTGAAGGCTGTGGACCGGAGTGCCGGCGACTTCTTCAATCACGTCGTAAAGGTCCACCACGCCCTGAAACGAACTCTGCTGATCAACGCTCAGAACCAGCAGACCGGCCTGCTGCTGCGGGAATCCCAGCTGAGATGCCAGGTCGGCATTCATGGCCTGAACCCGCAGCCCCTGCAGGGCATCTGTCTTTGATTCGTGTTTGATCCGCTGGAAGCTCATCGGATCAGCAGAAGGCCCGATGCGTCGGGAAGACTGCTGTGTTTCTTTCTGCTTGCGTTCCAGTTCGTCCAGAATCCGTCGATTCGCCAGTTCCACCATGACATTAACTCGGCGGCCATTTCTCAACAGGACGACGCTCACGCGCTGGTCAATCGGTGTCAGGCTGACCAGGTTGATCAGATGATTCTGATCCATGACATCGATGCCGCCAAAGCTGAGAATGATATCGTCATATTTGAGATTAGCGCGGGAAGCCGGCGTGTTGGAGATCACTTTCACGACGCGGGCACCACGTACCCGGTCCATTTTCAGGCGGGTGGCTGTGCCGATGCTGAATTCCGGATCGAGCTGCACACCCAGGTAAGCCCGATAGACCTGACCGTATTTCACCAGCTGATTAAAGACATGTCGTACCAGCTTACTGGGAATACTGAAGCCGATGCCGTCATTACCGCCGCTGTTGGAAGCGATGGCGGTATTGATGCCGATGATTTTACCCTCCAGGTCAATCAGCGGTCCGCCGCTGTTTCCCGGGTTGATAGCAGCATCGGTCTGCAGGAAGTTCTGGTTGAGGACTTCTGATCCGCTGCCCAGTTGCAGCGAGCGACGTCCCTTGGCGCTGATAATACCCAGCGTGACCGATTCGCTCAGTCCAAAGGGGCTGCCCATCGCCAGCACCATGTGACCGATGTCGAGTTTGTCGCTGTCTCCCCATTCTGCCGGTGTCACATCCGTGACACCAATTTTCAGAATCGCCAGGTCGGTATCTTTATCTTCCCATTTGTGGGTCGGGTTGATGACGCGTCCGTCGTGCAGCTGAATCGAAATGGCACGACCATTGGAATCCCGGACCACGTGGCGATTGGTCACAATATACAGTCCGGGTTTTCCTTCACCGCGTACGATCACACCCGAACCAGTTTCTTCGACGGCACCGCGGGGGGTCTGCCGTTCGCATTGGATATGGACAACGCTGGGGGTGGCGAGTTTAGCGATCTTGGCGAGATGTTTGCTGCCTTCGTGTAAAGACGAAGTGGCCGACAGCATGGCAGCGCTATGATTTCCCTGTGAAGGAATCTTGGCTTCCACCTGCCGGGAGCTGAGTGGTGATTCGAAGCAGGTATTCCAGAGCGAAATAGAAACAATGATGGCAATGACTGCCAGCAGAGGGTATCGATTCTTCATAGTGGAAATCTCTCAGCGTGACCCAGGATCGTTTTTTTTGCATTACAGCTATTGCTAGCCACGGCAAAATGAGGCAATCCTTCGCCAACTGCCGAACGATTTAATTACAGGAAACCGGCTCAACTCAGGAGGCTTTCCAGTAATACTCAGGGTCACGTGATTGATTGCAATCACACTCTCCGGGAACCGAAACAGGAATGAGGGAATTATCTTGTTATGGAGAGATCAGATAATAAATGCAATCAGGACGGCGGGACCCTGTGCCATTTATTATCGGAGGGTGCGTTTATTTTTCGAGATCCAAATCGTGAATTCTGACTTCCTGATCGTTAAGACGTCCTTCGAACTCGTAGGCATTTTCCCAATCGCCATGAACATCACTGGTGGATAAACCCATCGATTCGCGCTGTTGTGCACAACTGACACAAAACATCGTGTAGGGAACCGCTTTAAGCCGTGCAATCGGTATATTCTTATTGCAGCTCTCGCAATGCCCGTAACGGCCTTCCTGGATTAGAGAGATCGCACGCCGAATCTGCATGAGCTCTTTGTATTCGATCTCAGCCAGGTGTGATTCCAGGTCCTGTCGAGTTTCACGGATCGCAGCGTCACCGCTGTCCTCCACAGATGACTGACTGCCTGAGGAACCTTCTGAGCTTTCGTTCACGAGCTTTTTCAACTCGTCTCGCCGGTTCAACAGTTGCTTGTGCAACCGGATAATTGCATCTTTTCGTACCACTCGATCTTCCCCTCATAAAAATCAGATTCAGGCTGCTCAATTCGAAAATGAATTCTCCCAAAAGATAGCTTTTAAATTAGCTCAAGTAATCAGAAACCTTTTATGTTTCTGTCAGTTTTTCGATCAATCACTTTCGTGAGTATTATTCACTACGCAAATTAAATGTCGAGAGTTGGAAAGTTCCCAAAAGCACGAATAGTCCATAAGCTGCAAAAAACAAATGACTTATGCAAGTTCGATTTCTCTTTGTTTTGGGAAATTCATAATAAACGTCACTCGGACAGATTTTGATGTCTCAAAAAAAACGGGGGATCAAGGGTCTGTTCTAGTGTATATTGTCGAGCGAAGTTCCTGATATTGACCCATTTGGGTGATTTCGATGTAATACGCGCCCCACATTTTCAGATTTGAGAGATCCCCTCTCGACTCAGTCCCTGACAGTGACCGGAAGCCGTGCTGACTACTTTCGACCGTTATCTCCTGAAACGATATTTCCATGTATTCTTCATCGGATTCATAGCCACCTATGGTCTGTACGTCGTATTCGACGGGTTTACGAATATTGATGAATTTCAGGCCGGTCTGAAGGAGGGAGATTCTTCCGGCAGTCTGCTCTGGCTGATGTCCAGATTTTATCTGTATCAGTCCAGCATCTTTTTTGACATGGTCAGCCCTATTTTGACCGTGCTGGCTGCCGTGGTCGTGTTCTCGCTGCTGGTCCGCCATGGAGAGCTCAATCCTGTCCTCTCAGCCGGGATTCCGACCTATCGCCTGGCCATTCCGCTGACGGTCGCGACTTTGATCGTCAACTGTGTCATCGTGGCCAATCAGGAACTGATCATCCCCCGCATTGCCGACAAGGTCCAGGCCGAGCGGGGGAACATGGATACCAGCTCCCAGTTTGTTGAACCGGTTTATGATTTCAGTACCCGGATCATGATCAACGGACAGGAACTGTATCTGACAGAAAAGCGGATGCTGAATGCGGAGTTTGTTCTCTCCAAGCCGACCGTTCATGATTTTGTGACTGTCAAAGCCGAGAATGCTTTCTACCTTACGGAAACAGAAACACGACCGGGGGGCTGGATCCTCAAAAATGCGACTCCCCACTACGATGATCTGGAAATTGCCGAATTTGCCCGCAAGATGATTTTACCGGGCAAGGAGCCCAATGATATTTTTATTGTGACCGATGTGGGCTGCGATCAGCTCTGCAATCGTAATTTCAGCTCACTGGTTTCCACTCCGGAATTGATTGCCCGTATTAACAATCCCTCATTTAGTGATCTCTCGATTCGCAAGCAGACGCTGGATCTGCATTCCCGATTGACCAGGCCGTTCATGAACCTGATTGCCGTGCTGATGGCGATCCCCTTCGTGTTGCGCAAAGAGAGCCGCAGCCAGATTCTGAATATCGCTATCTGTTCCTGTGTGATGGGAGTGATTTTCGCCATCTCACAATTCTTTATGTACCTGGGAAGTGCCAGTCTGCTCAAACCCGATCAGGCTGCCTGGTTCCCCGTGATTACGAATGGTACGCTGGCTGCCTGGTTTTCCAATCGCGTTCAGACTTGAGCCTGCCGCTTAGCCACTCTGACCCAGATCGAACAACTGCCCGAACCGATCCAGGACCCGGTTCTTCAGCGGGGCGAATCGCGGCTGGTCAAACTCTCCTTTTTCGACGAGTCGCAGCGCAATGGCCCGCGTTTCCTGCAGCAGCTCTTCATCGCGTCTCAGGTCAGCGACCCGCAGGGGCAACTCACCATGCTGGCGGGTGCCGAAGATATCCCCCGGACCGCGTGCCTGGAAATCGGCCTCGGCGATTTCAAAGCCGTTCGTGGTCTGTTCCATCACAGCCAGCCGCTTCAAGGCGTCTTCGCTTTCCGTATAAGAAAACAGGAAGCAGTAACCCGGATGCACTCCCCGGCCGACGCGTCCCCTGAGCTGGTGCAGCTGGGAGAGGCCAAACCGGTCTGCCTGCAGAATCACCATCAGGGTCGCATTGGGAACGTCTACGCCGACTTCGACTACAGTCGTGGAAACCAGTACCTGGATGCGGCCCTGGTGAAACTGCTCCATGATCTGGGCCCGTTCATCGCGATCCATCTGACCGTGAACCAATCCAATCGAGGCGGATGCCAGTTCGCTCTGCTGTAGTTTGCGATACACTTCTTCCGCGCTGGCGCGGCTGTTCTCTTCCTTTTCTGATTCGATGCGGGGACAGACGATATAAGCCTGCCTGCCGGCGGCAATCTGGGCCCGCAGAAAGTCCCAGGCTTTCTTCCGCTGGGGAGTCGTCGAGATTCGACTGGTCGTCACCGGCTGTCTGCCGGGGGGGAGTTCGGAATTGACCGAGATATCGAGTTCCCCGAACTGCGTCAGACAGAGACTGCGGGGAATGGGGGTCGCCGTCATCACCAGCATGTGGGGCGTGTTCTCCTCGCTGGTGAAATGCGCCCGCTGCATCACGCCGAACTTATGCTGTTCATCAATGATCACCAGACCCAGATCGTGGTATGCAACGTCCTTCTGCACGACCGCCTGGGTGCCGACTATCAACTGCTGTTCCCCGGAAGCGATCTGTTCCAGCGTCTCTTTCCGCTGCGCAGGCGAAAGACTGCCGCTGAGCAGACAACGCTGCACGCGGCTGTTTTTCAGAATCTGGTTGATCGTTTCAAAGTGCTGGACTGCCAGCAGTTCCGTCGGAGCCATCAGCACTGCCTGTTTTCCGGTAGCGATCGTCGCCAGCATCGCATAGATTGCGATGGCTGTTTTTCCCGCCCCCACGTCAGCCTGCAGCATACGGTGCATCGCGCGACCTGAAGCCAGGTCCGCTTTGATCTCCTCAATTGACTGATCCTGTCCCGCGGTGAACTCATACGGAAACAGGCGCCGGATGCGGGCATCCACCTTGGCAGAGACTTTAATCAGAGGTGCGTTATCCACACAGGTCCAGAGCCGGCGACGCATGGCCAGCCCCAGCTGAAATTCGAGCAGGTCATCGAAAATCACACGACGGATACCGGCCTCATATTCTTCCATCGTCTGTGGCTTGTGCATTTGAATCACTGCCTGTGAGAGCGGAAGCAGAGCGTGTTCTTCGCGGAAGACTTCCGGCAGATAGTCGGGGATCAGGTGCGCGTATTCATCGACGGCAGCCCGCACAATCCGCCGCATGTGATACATTTTGATCCCCTCGGTGAGGCTGTATCGGGGCAGTACCAGTCCCTGGGGATCGTCGAGGTCTTCTTCCAGTACCTGGTACTGGGGATGCGAGATTTCCCATTTACCCGAGCGACGCCTGGGCTTGCCGGAGAACATCAGCAACTGCCCCTGGAAGAAGCGTTTAATCACCCAGGGTTGGTTGAACCAGGTTCCCCGCAGAAAGCCCGTACCGCAGTCGAGCAGAATCGCGGTGATGGTGCGTCCGCGGGAAATTGTACGGGCATCGAGATCGACGACTTTGCCGCAGACCGAAGCCGGCTGATCCTCTTCGAGTTCATTGACAGGGCGGACGTCGGTCAGGTCCAGGACGCTGCGGGGCAGATGCCAGAGCAGATCTTCGACCGTTTCGATTCCGAGCTTCCCCAGCAGTTCGGCGCGTTCCGCTCCAACTCCGTGAAGAAATTGAACAGGCGTGTCCAGGGAGGATTCGGTCATCGCATTTCGGAACCATATAATTAGAGATCAGTCTGATTCTGCAGCTTCAAAGCATAGTCAACCGCCAGTTCGTCGCAGCGTTCGTTTTCCGGGTGCCCGCTGTGGCCTTTAATCTGGGTGAAGTGAACTTCATGCTGTTCCAGCAGTTCGTCCAGGCGGCGCCAGAGTTCTTCGTTTTTGACGGGCTTCCAGCTTTTTCCTTCGCGGCGGCGCCAGTTGTTCTTTTTCCAGTTGGGCATCCACTCTTTCGATCCCTTGGCAACGTAGACGCTGTCGGTGATGATCTCGACCCGCGAGCGCTTCTTGAGCAGTTCCAGACCGGAGATGACTGCCTGCAGTTCCATCTGGTTATTCGTGGTCTCTGCCTCCCCGCCCGCGAATTCTTTTTCGGTACCAGTGGAGGGATGACGCAGAATGACCCCCCAGCCACCCGGACCCGGGTTGCCGCGGCAGGCGCCGTCAGTAAACAGTTGCACGAACGGGAGAGAGTCCTGCTTGGCTGAGTCCTGGGGCATATGTCTTCCGGGAACACAAGTCTGTGTGGGGAATGAGAACGTATCGAGTGTCAGCTCGGCAGGCAAAACAACAACAGGAGGTCACACGGAATCAGTGAAAACTCCTGTGGCTGTGAGCTTCGCATGCGGGGCAGGCAGGCAGGCGCAGTGACCTTACCTTTCCCGATACACAATGCGTCCACGATTCAGATCGTAAGGTGAGACTTCGACTACGACCTTATCGCCGGGCACAATACGGATAAAGTGCTTGCGCATCTTGCCGGCAACGTGAGCCAGAACCTGGTGTCCGTTTTCCAGTTCGACTCGAAACTGTGTGTTTGCCAGCGCCTCGGTTACAGTACCTTCGACTTCGATGGCCTCTTCTTTGGCCATAACAATTGTATCCTGTCCAATAAAGTTAACAAAATGGGAAGCTGCGATCTGAGTCGCACAATCCTCACTACCGGCACAGCCTGAAAAAAAGATAACTCAGGTCCGGGAGCGGTGTTCTGTCACTTATTGTGACAGGGATGCCCGGATTATGCCAGTCTGAACAGACTCGCAAGTCGGTTTCCCTGTAATTCCCGCCGAAAAATCCGACCTGTTGACGAGAATTGCATGATTTTCAGGGGATCTGGTAAGTTTTTCCGGATAAGCATGCATTTCGTGAGTTAAGTTTGAACATGTGTCACAGTTTTTCTTGTGGAGATCGAGATCCGCACAATTCCATTTCACTGGTGTCAAAATCCCGCCAATTGTATTACGGAATGTACTCATGCAATTTCTGAAAAACTTTCTGATCGAAGAAGATGGTCCTACCGCTGTTGAATACGCAGTGATGCTGGCTGCGATTATCATCGTCTGTCTGGCAGCAATTGGGGCTGTGGGAACCAATACCAACGCGCTTTTCGAAAATGCAACGACCGAAATGCATAACCACGGAATGTAACCCCTTCGTGCTGATCTACCATTCTCGAACTGCGATATTATCTCCGATTTGATCAACCACTCCCCGGTTGA
Source organism: Gimesia panareensis (assembly GCF_007748155.1). Lineage (GTDB taxonomy): Bacteria > Planctomycetota > Planctomycetia > Planctomycetales > Planctomycetaceae > Gimesia > Gimesia panareensis. Next base: position 5,504,304 of record NZ_CP037421.1, on the reverse strand, counting down.
AACCCGCGGAATTGCACTTCTGATTCAATTCACTAAACTGCAGGCAGTCAACCTCTTTTAATCTCGCTCCTTCTGACTGCCGAAAGTCCCATGCCTGACTGCTATATTGCCCTGGGAGGAAATCAGGGAAATGTCCGGGAGACCTTTGACCTCGCTCTACAGAGGCTCGACGCGCATCCCCGGATCTCTGTCGTAAAGACCAGTCACTGGATCGAAACCACCCCCGTCGGCAGCCAGACGGATGATGTTTTTCTCAACGGGGCAGCCCAATTGTTGGTCGAACTGTCTCCGGAAGAACTGTTAAGAGAACTCCAGTCCGTGGAAGCAGAACTGGGACGCGTACGGCATGTCCGCTGGGGCGCCCGGACCCTCGATCTGGACCTGCTGTTATACGATCAGCTGGTGCTGGAAGCAGACGAACTGGTCATTCCCCATCCAGCCTGCTGGTATCGCCGGTTTGTGCTCGATCCCCTCGTCGAGATTGCCCCGGATGTCATTCACCCGGTGAAACAGATCTCAATCAGTGCTTTGCAACAGCGCTTGTTAAAGCGTCCGTTTAACTTCTCCATCGCAGGCCTGCCACGGGACGAATCGACCGCGCTGATTGAACAACTGCAGTCCCGATTCCCCGAGGTTGAGTTTTCCTGCTGGGAAAGCTCTGAGGGTCATGCGGATCCCACTTTAATCGCCTGGCTGGGGGCAGATGATGCCGAAACCAGATTCGAAGATCTGCCATTACTCCCCCGAATCGACGCTTCTGCCTCGCGTCATGATACTGAACAAAATATCTGGCTCCTGCAATCTGCACTGGATTTCCGCTGAAAAACGACTATACTGGTAGATAAGGGCTCGCCGATATTTTTAATATGGCTGACCGGAATAGCTGTTGATAAACTGGTTCGGTGAAGCTCACCTTCCTCATTTTTCCCACCTGAAACGATTTGGAGACCTGATACGATGCTCAAGATTCTGGGTTCTCAAAAGAGTCAATTCTGTGATCGGATTTCGCGCAGAAACTTTCTTCAAATCGGTGGGCTCGGATTAGGCGGACTCTCGCTGCCCCAATTGCTCCAGGCCGAATCAACGTCTGCGCAGCGTAAGCAGCACAAAGGCATCATCATGATCTTCCTGCCGGGAGGTCCTCCGCATCAGGATATGTGGGATATTAAAGTCGATGCCCCCAGTGAAATTCGCGGTGAATTCAACGCAATCCAGACCAATGTCTCCGGCATCGAAATCGGGGATCAGTTCCCCCGCATGGCCAAGATGGCAGACAAGTTTGCCTTTATCCGTTCGATGGTTGGCTCCGATGGGCGTCACGACGCCTTCCAGTGTCTGACGGGACGTCGCTTCAATAATCAGCCTCTGGGCGGCTGGCCCAGCATTGGATCGGTGCTTTCGAAAACATACGGAGTCGTCGATCCCTCCATCCCGCCGTTCCTCGGTCTCTCTCCCAAGATGGGGCACATGGAATGGGCCCGGGCCGGAGATCCCGGCTTCCTGGGACTGGCACACGCCCCCTTCCGACCCAACGGCGAAGGCATGGCGGATATGACCCTCAACGGAATCACACTCGATCGCCTCAACAATCGTAAAAAAGTACTCAGCTCGCTCGACCGGTTCCGCAGTCAGGTCGACGCCTCTGGCATGATGGACGGGCTTGACTCGTTCACCCAGCAGGCGTTCGGCATTCTGACTTCCAGTAAACTGGCAGATGCCCTGGATCTCTCCAAAGAAGATCAGGCACTCCGCGACCGCTATGGTCGGGGAACCCCGAAGCTCAGAGCGGACGGCGGCCCCAAACTGCTGGACGACTTCCTCACCGCACGGCGTCTGATTGAAGCCGGTGCCCGTTGTGTTACCCTCGCCTTCAGTCGCTGGGACTGGCACGGCGGTAACTTCAACCGCGGACGCGAAGACATGCCGATGCTTGATCAGGGGGTGACCGCTCTGGTTGAAGACCTCGAGAATCGTGGCATGCTCGATGATGTAACCGTTGTCGTCTGGGGCGAATTCGGACGCACACCCAAGATCAACGCCAATGCCGGCCGCGATCACTGGCCTCGTGTCTCTACTGCACTCCTGGCAGGGGGCGGCATGAAAACCGGCCAGGTCATCGGTTCCACCAACCGACTCGGCGAATATGCGGAAGACCGCCCGGTTCATTTCCAGGAAGTCTTTGCTTCCCTCTATCGCAACCTGGGCATCGACGTTGAGTCAGCCACCGTCACCGATCTGCAGGGACGTCCCCGCTATCTGGTCGACCGTGACAAATACAAAGCGATGCCCGAGCTCGCCTGATCTGTTTGCCACCTTGAAAGTAAGGGCGGGGCGATGTTCCCGACCTTCAAAAGTAGGGGCGGCACCTGCGTGTCCGCCCGCCTGGCGAGTTGCATTTTCAGAGAAACAGATCAATGGGAAATGCAAACGTGTTCTTTGGGTGGGCTCGAATGTAATTCGGGATTGCCGCAGGCAACAGGAGGTTGCGGGGGAAAATCTCTCTCTGAAATATCGCGCCTCATCCAATCTGCACACAAGCATCAGAGTCACTGCATCGGTTCCCTTATCTGCTCAGCGACCTCTTGCTCGTTACACTGGGAGCGAATGTGCATTCGGCCTCACCACCTGATCGTAAGAGCATGCGATAACAGATCCACACGCTGTTCATGAAAAGGTGCTTTTTTTCGACTTGACCCTGCTGTGCCCATCCCCATCATCCCACTTATGCGTCGCGCGCGCGAGCAGTAGCTCCTGGAGCATGCATGGATGCTGACCTGTTATGATTCAACACTATAAAAGTCCCTTGTTTCAGCGACCTGGACACTGAACTATCAAAACCGGTTCCCGCTGATCAGTGCCACTTTTGACCCGTTTTTGACAGGAAAATGCACTACTTCGTCAGTTTAGAACCGCTTTTTACCGCTTCTGGACGCTGCTCACGCATAGCATCTGAGAGACAGCGCCTCGTCGCTTCCTTCTGACAGCATTTTTTTCACTGTAGGAGACGTAAAGTACGCGCGTGTAAGAGCAGGACCGTGGTGTCAAACAAAACTGGGCATGCTTCAATCTCACCTGAACGGGAGACGAACGACTACCTCACTTCCCTGCTCGCAGACGCGGATCCCTGCCTGGAATAAAGACTACCCGATGTTATCCGCGACTCACACCTGAATGTTCGCCAGTTCCTGCCAGAGCAGGGCGCTGGCCAGGGTGCCCTGCCGGAAGGATTCCAGGGAGAAACGTTCATTGGGGCTATGCAGGTTATCGGTGTTCTGTCCCCAGCCTAAGAGCAGTGTTTCCACGCCCACCAGCGACTGGAATGTTTCGACCACCGGGATTGAGCCCCCTTCGCGGATCATCACCGGGGCCGTGCCAAAGGCCTGCTCGATCGCAGTCCGGGCCGCCGCCATGTAGGGGCTGTTGAAATCAAATACGAGTCCTTTACAGCCGTGATAATCGATGAACTGCATCGTCAGTCCCGCCGGCAGTTGTTCCAGCAGGAACTGCTCGAGTGCTTTGGTCAGTGCCTTGGGATTCTGATCGGGAACCAGTCGGCAGGTGATCTTTACGCGCGCCTGGGCCGGGACAATCGTTTTAGGTCCTTCGCCCGTATAACCGGAGATCATACCGTTGACATCACAGGTGGGGCGAGCCCAGCGTCGTTCCAGGGTTGTGAAATCCGCTTCACCAGAGACCGCTTTGACTCCCAGGTCCGACATGAATTTGGCTTCATCGAAAGGAAGAGCGGCGAACTGGTCGCGTTCTTCCTGCGTCAGCTCGATCACATTATCGTAGAAGCCGGGAATCTGGACGCGACCCTGATCATCGTGCAGTGCCGCTACCATCCGGGCCAGTCCGTTGGCGGGATTGGTCACCGCACCACCAAAGACGCCACTGTGCAGATCCTGTCGCGGACCGTTGACAATCACTTCGCAGGCCAGAATGCCCCGCAGTCCGTAGGTAATCGCGGGAATGCCCGGGGCATACTGGCTGGTATCGCTGATGACTGCGATATCGCAGGCGACCAGGTCCTTGTTCTCAGCCAGGAAGCGATCCAGGTTGTCGCTGCCGACCTCTTCTTCTCCTTCAATCACGAAGACCACGTTCACAGGCAATTCGCCGCGTGTTTTCATCCAGGCTTCGACCGATTTGATGTGGGTATACATCTGGCCTTTATCGTCGGTCGCTCCGCGGGCATAAATATGTCCGTCGCGGATATCGGGTTCGAAGGGGGGCGTTTGCCACTGATCGAGGGGGTCGGGGGGCTGCACATCGTAATGGCCGTAGACCAGCACGGTTGGCTTGCCAGCCGCTTTCTGCCAGGCCCCGTAGACAATCGGGTGTCCCGCGGTTTCAATCAGGCGGCTTTCCAGACCCGCAGCTTCCATCTGCTGCTGGACGAATTCCGCACCCCGCCGGGTTTCTGCTTTGAGAGTCGAGTCGGCACTGACACTGGGAATTTTTAAAAACTCAACCAGCTCACCAACAAACCGTTCCTGATGTTGCTCCAAATAATCGCGAACTTGCTCAACCATTGTTTTCCTGTAACCCCGATCCTGCTAAGTTATGATAAACATGAAGGTGAGAGAGCTTCAGTCGTTTAAGCTTTGCTTCACGAGTATATGCTGCCCGCGATCATTTGAGTATAGAAGTCATCCATGAAAAATGCAGATGTCGCAATAATTGGCGGAGGAATTGTCGGACTGGCGACTGGCTGGCAGATTACCCAGCGGTTTCCCCAGACCTCTGTGCTGATCCTCGAAAAAGAAAACGAAGTCGCCCTGCATCAGACGGGCCATAACTCCGGCGTACTGCATTCGGGGATCTATTACAAACCCGGTTCGCTACGGGCCATCAACTGCCGCGAGGGCATCAAGGCGATGAAAGCCTTCTGCACTGCCGAAGAGATTCCCTGGGAAGAGTGCGGCAAAGTCATCGTCGCCGTCGATGAAAGCGAATTCGGTGCCCTGGAAAATATCTACCAGCGCGGACAACAGAACGGCGTCGTCTGCGAAATGATTGACGAGGCGAAGCTCAAGGAATACGAACCGCATGTAGCCGGCATTCGCGGGATTCATGTGCCCGAGACCGGTATTGTCGATTTCAGGCAGGTGTCGGTCCGCCTCGCCGAACGCATTCAGGAAAAAGGACAGCAGGTCGAAACCGGAGCCGAGGTCGTTGGAATCAAACATCATGCGGACGGGATCACGCTGCAGACCAGAGCCGGTGAGTTCACCGCGAAACAGGTCATCAATTGCGGCGGCCTGTTCAGCGACCGGGTGGCCCGACTGGGGGGCGCGCATCCGGATTCCAAAATTGTTCCCTTCCGGGGCGAATACTTTGAACTCAAGCCCGAAGCAGAGCACCTCTGTAAAGCGTTGATCTATCCGGTGCCCAATCCGGAGTTCCCGTTTCTGGGCGTGCACTTCACGAAGATGATTCATGGCGGCGTGGAATGCGGTCCGAATGCGGTCTGGGCCTTCGCACGAGAGGGATATACGAAGTCCGACATCAATCTGCGTGACCTGCTGGAATCGGCGACCTATCCCGGCTTTCTCAAGATGGCCTGCAAATACTGGAAGACCGGTCTGAAGGAGATGTGGCGTTCGTTCAGCAAGCCGGCCTTCGTCGAAGCGCTGCAGCGACTGATTCCCGAGATCAAGTCCGAGCATCTGGAAGCGGCTCCCGCGGGTGTCCGGGCGATGGCACTCGGCCCGGATGGGAGCCTGATTGACGACTTTCTCTTTGACGAATCCGACCGGATGATCAATGTCTTGAACGCACCTTCGCCGGCTGCGACCTCTTCACTGCGCATTGGCCAGACTGTAGTCGATCTGCTCGCACCCCGGATTGAATAGGGAAAGCCGCTCTCGATGTCTGCAACGCTGATTACAATCTGGGGCTACACTACGATCGCGTTCTGGTTCGTATTACTCGGACCGTCACTGATGATGATGCTCCGCAAACGGGTCTCCCGCTGTGTGCCGCTGACAGAAATTCCTGCTGAGTGGCCCCGGATCTCAGTCATCGTTCCCGCCAAGGATGAAGCGGAGACGCTCGAATCCAACCTGAATTCCCTGTTGGCTTCGGATTATCCCGATCTGGAAATTATCGCGGTCAACGACCGTTCAACGGATGGGACCGGCGCCATTATGGAACGCGTCGCCGCCCGCGCTGCGGCAGAGACACAGGTCAGGATGCAGGTCCTGCACATCGAGGAACTGCCCGCTGACTGGCTGGGGAAATCACATGCCATGTACCAGGGAACGCAACAGGCCACGGGAGAACTGCTGCTGTTTACCGATGGGGATATCATCTTCAGCCCCCATGCCATCGCCGATGCCACCCGGATTTTTCTCAAACGAAAACTGGATCATCTCTGCCTGCTGCCTCAACTCGCGCAGGGCAGTCTGATCGAGATGGCGTTGATTACCTTTTTCGGTTTTCTTTTAACCGGCGGAACGTTTCTCTGGCTGGTACCGACCCGCTGGAACTTTGCCTATCTCGGCATCGGTGCTTTCAACCTGATTCGCAGGGACGTCTACGAGCAGATCGGTGGTCACGCCACCATCAAACTGGATGTACTTGACGATATCAAGCTCGGGAAACTGGTCAAAAATCATGGCTATCAACAGGACTTTTACCTGGGCATTGAAGAACTCAAGGTTCGCTGGCAACCCTCCGCCTGGGGCGTGATTACCGGGGTGGAGAAGAATTCCTTTGCCTCGTTCCAATACTCCGTAATCAAACTGTCGCTGGTCACGTTACTTTACATTCTGGTCTTCCTCCTCCCGTTTGTGATGCCGTTTCTGTTCCCGCTCTCCCAGACGATCGGCTTCGTGATTACGATCGTCCTTCTGCATCTCTGCTATGCCGCGATCGGCGTTCTGTTTGCTGCGGGACTGCGCGTGACACCATTCCTGTTGTTCGCCTCGCTGGCATTGGCCTTTGCCATCTGGCGTTCCGCCTGGATCATTCTCAAAAACGGCGGCGTCCGCTGGCGCGATACGATTTATCCCCTCGATCTGCTGAAGCGGAACCTGTATTGAAATTCAAATATACAAGAGAGAGTCAGGAGCTTCTGATCTGCGAGAACATATAATGAAGAAAGGCACTATTGGTAACCAGTGTGTAACGCTTGAGGGAATCAGCATCAGATGTGGATTAATAAATTGAGATAAGAATTTTGGGATTCATTCAAATGCAACTCTCTGCGTGTTATCGAAGAGGTATACTCTCACCTCGTAATCAAGAAGCCGAGAATCAGTTGCGTTCCTGGAATATTACGCATCCCATTTTAGTCGAATTTATTTCATTGAATAATGATACTGACTTTGATTCGCTTTGGGATTTAAGGGTGTTTCAGAAAATCAATGGACTTTGTGATTCCATGATTGATGACTACGAAGAAGAGCTCATCGATCCGGATAAACTTCATTTGATCGTTGAACTGATTGATAAAGAATTTCAAAACGTTCGTTCTGTTTCGCTACAGAATTTATTTGAAGCGTTTAGAGAATTACTGTTGAACGCCATCAACAATCAGAAGCCCGTCTTTTTTATCTTATGATATGTGATAAACAGTCTTTGAATCACTGATTAATGATTTCAGTTAATTTGTTTCTGTCGTGCCAACTGATCAACCAGCGTTGATGTCTTACCCTTTTGTGCGCGTTCAGTGTTCCATTTACCTGACTCCCATCCTCCCCCCCGCAGCTCTTTTGCTCCGGGGGATTTTTTTATGACTTCAAATTAATAAACCACGAAAGTCACGAAATACACGAAAAAGACTTCATTCTATGGTATGGAAATCGGCTTTGGATAAAACGAAATACTCTGCCCCGGGTTGTGCCTGTCTCAAGGCTTCACAGGCCTGCGATGCTTCCACTTCTGTTTCCGCTTCATAGATGTAATAAGTTCCGTGATGCCGGTCGGTTGTCATGGCGTAGTATTGACCCGTTTTCCGGTAAGCACATCGGCTTTCGATTAGACCAAAACGGGCATCCAGAAACTGGACCAGCGGGGCTATTACAGAGATGACTTTCCAGTCTGCAGAACTGCTTTCCGGTTCAGTAAAGTCGGTCTCAATATAGACATGATCTGAGTCCTGCATCCCGGAACTCACAGTCAACACAAATCCCTGCTGATCACAAACACAATACCAGTTGAGATTTGGATGCGGATAGGCGATGGGGGTGCCCGTTGTATCCGGGGGGAGGGGAATGCTGTCGTTTAATTGGGCGACGGGATAAAACAGAATGACATCCTGCCTGATCCCATGTGAGATCAGGTTTCGATCCAGCCGATCGCTAAAATCTGCTCGGGTGACCCATTCCATGATTGTTTCTCTGCTTCGAATTGACAGACATGTCTGAACAATATGAGGATATCAGAACAGGTGGGGAATTACAGCCGCCCACTGTTTTGGTCTCATCAGGCAGCATATGATCTGCTATACTCCAGAGAAAGAGATATCACATGCTCGTGTGGCACTGTCGGCTTGTCCGACAGTGAGCTCCTTGAACGCGTTCCTTTCTATTGCAGCTCAAAAGATATGAATTCTCAACTGAAGAAATCTGCCAGCGTTTTAGTTCTGCTCACTCTCCTGTTGACCGGCATCTCCACGCTGCCGGCCCAGGTCACTTTTCCCAAGCAGGAGAAACCCAAAGGGGCGCCCCTCAAAACGGAGGTGACTGTCACTCTGCTACTGACCCGGGACAGCTCGGCCCTGTATGCCCAGGAGTGGGGACGGACATTTCGCGATCTGGGGATCTCGATCCGTACCCGTCGATCGGTTCTGGATGACAAATCGGCCATCGATGAAAACGTGCGGGGAACATTACGCGAAGTACGTCTGACCGGCACACTGGACCGCAATGGAGTGATTCAGTTTCCCGGTCGCAAATTTGCCCGCAGCGATGTAGCGCGGCTCAAGGAGTGGCTGAACGAACTCAAAACATTCGGAGCCCAGGGATCTCCCGAAAGCAAGCCGCTCTGGGGGCTTTCCAACGAACAGTTCAAGAAGATCTTCGCCGACCTCTCTGAGGCGTCTCCCGCTAACATCCAGGGGCTGACGCTCGATGCCGCGATTCGCAAACTCGAATTCCCTGGCTCGCTGCCGGTCCGTTTCGATATCGATGCGCAGAAACGGTTTTCGCAGATCCCCGCGAATGAGACCATCGACTACGACGTGGGCAAGCTGGCCAAAGGGACGGCCCTCGCGATTGCCCTGAAACAGTACGGCCTGGCCTTCTATCCCTCGCGAACACCCTCCGGTGCCCTGGAACTGCTGGTCACCCCCTGGGAAGCCACGGAAACGCCCTGGCCCATCGGCTGGGAGCTGAAGCTCTCCCGAAATAAAACAGCCCCCCGCTACTTTGAGTTGATTCCGGTCGAACTGACCAACGTCCCGTTGCGCGATGTGCTGCTGGCCGCTTCCAAAGCCTCGGGGATCCCGATGCTGCTGGATGAGTATGAAGTCCGGCAGAAGAAAATCGACATCGACGAGATCAAAGTCAACGTATCGAAGAAGCGAACCACCTGGGGCATTCTGATCCGTGATGCGATTGGCGGGACGGGCCTGATCCGCAAACTGGTGATCGATGAACGGGGACAGCCGTTTGTCTGGATCACCGCATTTGAGCCCCGCGTGCAGTCACCGAAGCGGTGATCAGGGTTTCTCAGTCGCCGCTGGTGCCGGCGGTGGTGGGATCGATGGGGACGGTTTATGCGGATGCTTGGACTGCAGCTTCAACTGAGGCGGTGCAGGGGGTTTCTTTTTCGGAGCTGGCTGCGGTGCGGGGGGCACCGACATGGGACCGTTGGCACTGACCGAGGGAGCCGCTTCGATCGCCGGTTCCTGTACCACAACCATCCCGGCGTGCGTGATGCCGTCATAAGATCCTGGTCCTGGCATGTTTTCCCGGACCAGATCGGGGCGAACATATTTCACATTTCGACCCGGTGTCACGCCGTACTGCCAGTGGAACAGAGAAACCTGTGTAGCTTTATACGGGAAATGTTCCCGTTTCTGAAAGAAGATTGCCGGGGCTCGCAGCGTGTTGTAATCGATCCAGAAGCTGGACAGGCTGTAACGTTTACGGTGCACGCAACCCTGCTGACTCAGTACGGCAGCTGCGAGCAGCAGCAGTACGATTCGATGCCAGCGAAATTTCGATTGACGATACATGCGTGAGACCTGTTGGGATGCGGAACCATTCCGGACCGGTGCGGGGAGACGACTGGCATTTCCTGCGCAGTTTCCCTGACCGGATTATTGTTATTCATCGTCGATATAAATCGGCCGGATTCAGCCAAAACCAGCGGGAACAACCACTTGGGATCGAAAAGGTTTTTGATATCGTAAGACAGGTAAGATAGGTTGAGTATTAGCGCCACATGCGGGCGAAGATCTTGCCCAGGGCGGGGGTCTGGTAATGGGCGTTCAATCCGCTGGGGTTGGGGAGCACCCAGACTTCGGCCTCTCCAATTTTGTGTTTCTGTAGGCCGAGTTGCGCGTCTTTTTCATGGAACGCTTTGCGATAGGATGTGATCCCCAGGAAGACGACTTTCTGAGGACGGTATTTGATCACCTTTTCTGTGAGGATCTCGGCTCCCTCGTCCAGTTCCTCTTTCGAGAGTTCATCGGCCCGTTTGGAGGCTCTGCTGACGATGTTGGTCAGGCCGCCGCCCCGTTTGAGCAGCTTATAATCTTCGAACGGGGAATAGAGTCGTTCGGTGATCTTACCCCGATGCATGGCGGGCCAGAAGCGGTTGCCGGGCCGGGCGAAGTGATGCCCGACCGCAGCAGAATACAGCCCCGGGTTCGTGCCGACGAACAAAGCTTTCAGACCCTTTTCGATCAGATCGGGAAGCTGTTTGTGAATGGCCTGTTCCACCTCTTCTGCCGTCGGTTTCCAGATTTCTTCCACGCTGCACAGACTCCCTGTTGCGCCGGACGGGGCCTCAGTCGATCAACCCGTCGTTGCGCAGTGCGTCAATGGCGCGTTCAAACGCATTGACTGTAAACTCAATATCTTCATCCGTATGGGCGGCCGTGGTCATCGCACCCCAGCCAAACCAGTCGACGCCGTTCAGCAGCAGAGCACAACGGAACGCATGCCCCAGACGAGCGTCGTGCTTGCGATCGAGACGGTCAAAGTCGTTGTTGTAAGGGACGAACGAATCGTCTTGCGGTCGCGGTCCGTCGTATCCGGGGAAGACTTTGATGATCGAGAACTGTCCGTAGACCGCCCAGTTCACATTTTTGCGGGTGAGCACATCGTTCATGCCCTTCCGCAGCTTCGCGGCACTCTCGTTCGCCTGTCGGCAAGGTTCCCCGGTGGCAACCTCCTTGAGGACCGCAATCCCGGCAGCAGCCGAGAGCGGGTTGGCGTTATAGGTACCCGGGTGTTTCATCTTCTGGCCGAAGGGATTGTCGAAGGCAATCGCCTGCATCAGGTCAGCACGTCCCGCCAGACAGCCTCCCGGCAGACCACCGGCGACGATTTTCGCCAGCGAAGTCAGGTCGGGCACAATGCCGCAGACTTCCTGCATCCCTCCCGGGGCCACACGGAAACCACTGATGACTTCGTCCAGGATCAGCAGTACGCCTTTATCTGCGGTCAGCTGGCGGAGTCCCTGCAGGAATCCGTCTTCCAGGGGAACAACGCCCCAGCGACTGCCGGTCGCTTCTACGATAATACAGGCCGGGTCGTGTTCGTCGATCGTGCGTTCGACCAGTGCGAGATCATTAGGACGAATGATGACCAGTTCGTCGGAGACACCATTCGTGACGCCGGGCATGGCGTAGCTTTTGTCATCGTGAGGTGGTTCCGATGCCTGGGTGAGCAGATCGTGCCAGCCGTGGAAGTGGCCGGCGAACTTGACGACCTTCGTCTTACCAGTGGCGATCCGAGAGACGCGCAGGGCCATCATGGTCGCTTCGGTTCCACTGCTGGTAAAGCGGAGCATTTCGCAGGAAGGGACCAGCTGACGGACGAGTTCGCCCCATTCGAGTTCCAGTTCGTGGCAGGCACCGAAATGGGTCCCTTTCGCGACCTGTGCCTGGACCGCCTCGACCATCGCCGGGTGACTGTGTCCCAGGATCAAGGCACCGTGGCCACTCCAGTAGTCGATGATGTCATTCCCGTCGACGTCATATTTATGAGCACCCAGGGCGCGGTCGACGTAGATCGGGAACGGTTTCATGTACCGTCCGTCATGAGTGACTCCGCTGGGGAAGAGTTCACATGCTTTCTGATAATCTTGCGCAGAGGTTGGAAATTTCGCAAAAAAGTCAGCTTCAATCTGCTGTCCCACGGCCTGGCTCATGGTGGTGTACTCACAAAATCAGGAAAGAAAGTGTTCTGGTAAAGTACCAGAACCGGAAGGGGCGGGGCGGTTTCTTAAAGAAAGTCACAAATCCGCTCAGCGCATTTTATAACGGATTTCAGCTGAAATATCAAAGTGATCGAGCGACCAAAAGTAGGGGCGGGTCTATGTGCCCGCCCGCCTGGTTGGTTGCAAATTTGATATGGGGTGAAGGGAAACAGAACAATCGCACGAATTTCATCCAGCTCACGTTTCAGAAAACGGGCAGCCACACAGGGCAGCCCCTACGATTTCTACTTAATATTCGTGGATAAATACAGGTAACGCATCCTAGACATCACACCAAAATCGGGGGGGGGCGAATGTAATTCGGGCCGAGCGTAGCGAGCAGGAAGTTTCGTGTGATCAAACAACGCAGAGAGACATTCTGAACCTGAGAATCATCTCTGGATTCCAATCAATTTGGAAATGATTTTCTGATTCGTCTGTATCAGCTCAAACCTCTTGTTGCCTGCGGCAACCCCGAATTGCATTCGGGGTCACCCCTTTTTTTTGGCACCTCAATAATCAGGGCCGGACAAGCCGGCCGTGGCACACGTTAAAACAACATGCTTGATGCTTAATACTCGTTGGCCTGTTCGGTCTGACCTTCCAGGGCTTCGAACGTACTCTCGGCCACCTGCCGGACGCGGCGTTCTTCGACTTCTTCCTTCAGCTTGGCGATCGCGTCGGCTAAAGGCATCGGACCCAGATCACCATCGATGCGGTCACGGACAGCGACTGCCGTCTGTTCAGCCTCTTTGGGACCAACGATGAACATGTACGGAATCAGTTCCAGCTGGGCGTCGCGAATCTTCGCGTTGACCTTGGAACTGCGGGTATCGACCGAAATCCGGAAGCCGTTCTGTCGCAGCTGGGCGGCGACTTCGTTGGCGTAGTCCAGGGTCTTGTCGCTGACAGGCAGTACCCGGATTTGTTCCGGAGCCAGCCAGAGCGGGAAGGCTCCGGCGAAATGCTCGATCAGCATCCCGGTGAAACGTTCCATCGAGCCGAACGGGGCTCGGTGAATCATCACGGGACGATGCGGCTGATTGTCCGAGCCCGTGTATTCCAGCTTGAACCGTTCGGGCAGGTTGTAGTCCAGCTGCACGGTTCCCAGCTGCCATTCACGACCGATACAGTCGGAGACCATGAAGTCCGCCTTGGGACCGTAGAACGCGGCTTCCCCTTCGCACTCGGTGTAGGACATGCCGGAATCGGCGAGTACTTTCCGCAGACTGTTTTCGGCGTGCTGCCAGTTCTCTTCGCTGCCCACGTACTTGTCACTCTTGGGATCCCGCAGTGAAAGTTGCACACGGAAGTTGTCCAGGCCGACCGAGGCGAGTACGAATTTCACCAGGTCCAGTGTGGCCCGGAATTCGTCTTCAACCTGCTCGGGAGTGCAGAAGATGTGAGCATCGTCCTGGGTCAGACCCCGTACGCGGAGCATCCCGTTGAGTTCCCCGGTCTGCTCGTGACGGTACACGGTTCCGAATTCCGCCAGGCGAACGGGCAGATCGCGATAGCTGCGGGGCATTGCCTGATACATCTTCGCATGGTGCGGGCAGTTCATCGGCTTGAGCAGGAACCGCTCGTGCTTGTGCTCCCAGTCCTTAAGGATTTTGAGCTTCTCTTCGCGGCTGGCACCGGGGGGAAACTCAAAGTCGCAGTTCATGACCCGCGAGGACTGGAACAGGGTGTCTTCCTGCTCAGCGGAGAGATCATCTTCTTCCAGCTTCCGGACCCAGAAATCGACCAGCTGGCCAGCGTCGTGGCCGAACAGCGGTGCGAACTGGGAATCCCGGTAGTAGGGGAAGTGACCGCTGGTTTCGTAGAGCTCGACGCGGCCGATGTGCGGCGAATAGACGGGCTCATAACCCAGGCGGGTCAGTTCGACCTTGATGAAGTCTTCGAGGACCGCACGGATGGTCGCCCCTTTGGGCAGCCAGAGGCAGAGTCCCTGACCGACTTCGGGATTGATCTGGAACAGCCCCAGTTTTTTCCCCAGCACACGGTGATCGCGGCGCTTGGCTTCTTCCACCTGTTCCAGGTACTTATTCATGTCTTTCTTGCTGAACCAGGCAGTGCCGTACAGACGCTGCAGCGGTTTATTGCCGGCGTCCCCTTTCCAGTAGGAACCGGCGATCGAGAGCAGCTTGAAGGCTTTGACTTTCCCCGCATTGGGAATGTGCGGACCGCGACAGAGGTCGACAAATTCGCCCTGGCGATAAAAGCTGAGCTGCGGATGGTCGGCCAGACCGGTGGCGATGTGCTCGGCTTTGGAGGCCTGGTGCATCTCATTGACGAAGGAGATCGCTTCTTCGCGGTCGAGCGAAAAGCGTTCGAAGGGTTCTTCTTCCTTGATGATCTTCTTCATCTCTTCTTCGATTTTGGGGAAGTCATCTTCGCTGATGGTGTGTTCCAGGCCAAAATCGTAGTAGAAGCCGTGCGGTAGAGTAGGGCCGAAGGCCAGCTGGATATCGGGCCAGAGCCGCATCACCGCCCGCGCCATAATATGGGCACAGGAGTGTCGCATCACGCCGAGTGCTTCGGGATCCCGCTCGGTGAGCAGGCGGAGTGAGATTTCTTGAGAGTCAGAGATGTCCTTCAGAGGGCGGAACGCATCACAAATGGTTCCGTCTACTTCTGCGGCGACGACCGCATTGGCCAGCCGCTCCCCAATTGACTGGGCGACATCGAGTGCTGAACTGTTTTCTGGGAATTCCTTTACGCTTCCATCGGGTAACTTGATTTGAATCATTCGAATGTTGAGCTTTTGCTAAAGTCGGAACCGCCACAGTCGCCGTTACAAAGGGCTCACCGCTCAGGCAGTTCGAAAGAGGTACGGTCTTTATATTCGACAGGGACAGCCCGCGTCAATGTTCGCTGTTTTGCAGTCAAAACGCGGTAATCCTGTGAAATTGATATGATCGGTCAGACAGGTCGGGAGACTCTTCCAATCAGCAGTTTTTTTCACAGAAAGTGTTCTGGAACTTGACGATATCGACCTTGATACGTAATCTTTTGAAACCTCAGGACGATTAGCTCAGTTGGTTAGAGTGCCACGTTGACATCGTGGAGGTCACTGGTTCGAATCCAGTATCGTCCACTTGAAAGCCCTTGTCTGTTATAGACTTAGGGCTTTTTTTGTGCGCCGGGATCAACGCTGCTGCACAGGTTTTCCCGACAGGGACGTCCCTTATAATCGCTACCACCTGTCACTGATCATCTCCCAAATCCTTAAATTCGTCAGCATGCACACAGCCGCAGCGGGGCTCTGGCCGATGTTTGTTCTGGACCGTGCCATTTTTATGTCATTCCCCTGATCATGTGCTGCTCCAGGAGGGAGCCTGGGTCAGGGACAGCAATAAGGTTTCAGGATGAAGGAGCATCGCTCTGTCAAAGTGCGCGGACTGGGACTGGCACTCTCAGCGGCACTCATTACCGGCTGTGCCTCGCACTCAGCGAATGTGCAGACGTCATCGACCTCTGCTTCTGAGCTCGAGTCGGTGCCTGCTGCGCGGACCACTGTGAGTGAGGAAACAGAAGCTGAAGTCGAGATCCTGCAGACCGGCGGCACGGACTCTGCTCCCGAGGAACTGACCGACGGAACGCATTCCGACGTGGTTGTGACACATCCGGCGCTTTCTCAGCCGTTGAGCGAACTGGAGCTGCTGGCGGTGGAACAGAACCCGCAGCTGGTGAAACTCTACCAGCAGTACAACGCTGCTTCTTCGCGGTCCCGCTATGTCAATAAGTTGCCCGATCCGAGACTGGGAGCGAATGTCTTCGGTGCTCCCATTCAGACCGCCTCCGGTTCGCAGCGGGCGGCTCTCAGTGCGAGCCAGGCGATTCCCTGGCTGGGTAAGCTGAATGCCCAGGAACAGCAGGCCTGCTTTGAAGCCTTTGCGGTCCGGGCCGACTATCTATCGGAACGGTTGCGGGTGATCGCGGCAGTCCGGACTGGCTGGTATCGGCTGTATGTCATCGATCAGCAGATTGAAACCGCACTGGCAAACCAGGAACTACTGCAATCATTGATCGACGTGGCCAACGCCCAGATTTCAACCGGAAGTGCCACACAGGGGGATGTGCTGCTGGGAACACTGGAACTCAGCAAGCTGGAAGAACGCCTGTTGACCTATCGCAAGCTGCGGGTTGCGGTTCAGGCCGAAGTCAATCGACTGGTTGCCCGGGATGCGGACACGTCAATTTTGACACCGAAAGAGTTGAAGATCGACCTGCCAGCGTTGTCTGCGCAGCAGATTTATCAGCAGGCCCGGGAATCGCAGCCGGAAATTCAGGCGGCTCAACTTCGCACGCAAGCCACGCGGTGGGGCATTGAGGTCGCCCATTTGAGCCGTCGTCCGGAACTGACGCTTTCGGCGAACTATTTCGTCACGGATAATAACCGGCCTCCTTCCTCTCTCTATAAAGTGGGGCAGGATCCCTGGTCACTGGGTGCGCAGGTCAGCATTCCACTCTGGAAAGAGAAATATGATGCACTGGAAGACGAGGCGACCTGGAAACACCTGGCGTCCACCAATTCGGAAAGTGATCTGCTGGACCGCTACGATGCCTTGATTACAGAACTGCTGGCCGAGGCCCGGCGGGCGGAAGAGACTGCGAAACTGTATCGTGATACGATCCTGCCACAGGCACAGCAGACACTGCGGGCGGACCAGGAGTCTTACTCCCGGGGCGCGGTCGAATTTGACCGTGTGATCCGTGATTATCGGAATCTGCTGACCCTCGAACTGGGCTACCATCAGGCGATTGGCGAACTGGCGATCGCACTGACACAGCTCAGCCGCGTTGCGGGACAGGATGTGCCTCTGCAGGCTGCTGCCCCACCTGCGCTGCCGGAACCCCAGAAACTCTCGGAACCTGAGTAGAAAAATACGGGTGGACTTCAACAGGTCGAAGCTCTATATTGATAAGAGAGTCTGAAGTCCTGTTTTTGGAGCCCTTCGATGTTTCTGGTTTGTCGAGTCATGCTGATCTGGATCACCACTGCGACGCTGTGCGTGCAGGCGCTGGGTCCGACCATGCTTTTCGGCTGCTGTTGTGACCAGAGCCGTATTAAAAATGAGGCAGCCTCCGTTGACCAGATGTCTCATCCGGGTCAGAAGTCCTGCTGCCGGCAGCAGGCGCAATCTGCAAGTGATTCTGCAGATAAGGAATCCTGTGAGAGCAGTTGTGCTCAGATGCAGACACGCTGCCAGTGTGTCCGAAACAGCTCTGAACCAGCGCTGCCCGAGCAGACAAGTCCCCTGCAGATTCCTGTTTCCGTTTTCAGTGCACTGACCGTGCCCCCTATGATGTGGACCTGTTCCACCGCTCCTGTGGTACGCCCTGTGCGGGAAGCAACGCAGAAGCACGGCTGCCCTTCTCACTTTGCGCAATTACTGTTCTGCGTCTCGCTGACCTGATTGCTTCCGGCGCACCGCTTTCCCTGAACAGCGTCTTCTTGCGCCCCGTTCCTGCTGTTCTCTGTGATGTGTTTACAGAGTCGATCCGCTTTTGATTTTGTGCATCTTGTCCAGACAGATCCCTATAAAAACAGAGTGGCTGGCCGGTTTATTCCGGCACGGTCCAACGCTGGTTGTAGAAAACCGGCTGGTCGCTCTTTGATACGAAACCGGGAAGAGAAAGATGACCTCATCTTCTACGAATGAACCTTTGAAGAACTCCGAACAGACACCACCGCATCCAGAGGGGAAATCAGCGCGGTGGTGGTTGCGGAAGCTGCTGCCCACGGCGCTGTTTCTGGCAGTTGGTCTGCTGTTGATTGTGCTGGTGGGCGTGGCACAGCGGATCGGCTGGATTCAGTCGGGAACGTCTCCTGTCGCGACTTCCACGGAAGGGGGAAAGGAGACGATCTACACCTGCCCCATGCATCCGCAGATCCGCCAGCCTAAACCGGGGCGTTGTCCCATTTGTGGAATGAAGCTGGTCCCGGCTGCGAAAACGGGAGCGAGCCTGAATGAGATGTCGATCACCATCGAACCGGCCCAGCGACGACTGGCTAATATTCAGACAGCCGAGGCGAAACTGCAGCCTGTCCATTCCACAATCGAAACCATCGGTTCGATTGAAATCGATGAAAGCCGGCAGGCGACGATCGCGGCCTACATCGACGGACGGATTGAGAAGCTGTTTGCGGATTATACCGGCATCGAAGTGGAGAAGGGGGATCATCTGGCGATTGTCTACAGTCCCGAACTGTATTCCGCGCAGGTGGAACTGCTGGAAGCCCGCAATGCATTGAAGAAGATGACGTCCGGCGCGCTGGCGGTGGTTCGTGAGACACAGGAGAAGCTGGTAGAGAACTCGCGGCAGAAACTGGTCGAACTGGGAATGTCAGACGAACAGATCGAGGAGCTGATCTCCACGGGCAAAGCGCAGTCCCGGTTAACGATTTTTGCCCCGATGGGCGGAACTGTTACGGAAAAACTGGCCGAGGAAGGGAAATACATCAAAGCGGGTGAGCCCATCTATCGGATTGCCAATCTGACAACAGTCTGGCTCATGCTCGAACTCTATCCCGAAGATGCCGCCCGGATTCGCTTTGGCCAGCAGGTCGATGCGGAACTGCAGTCGCTGCCCGGAAAAACGCTGAAAGGGCGCGTCGTGTTTATCGATCCGACTGTGAATCCCCAACGGAGAACGGTGGGAGTGCGGGTCGAATTTAAAAACGAACAGGGTCAGCTTCGCCCCGGCGACTATGCCAAAGCCCAGATTACCGTTCCCATCGGTCCCCAGGGGACGGTCTACGATGCCGAACTCGCGGGTAAATGGATCAGCCCCATGCATCCCCAGGTGATCCGGGATCAACCGGGTAAGTGCCCGATCTGTGGCATGAATCTGGTACCGACTTCCCGATATGGCTTCAGCGACCATCCCATTGCACAGCGGAAGGCGCTCACCGTGCCCCGCTCCGCGGTGCTGATGGCCGGGGATCAAAGTGTTGTCTATGTCGAAACTGAGCCGGGGCGATTTGAACTGCGGAACGTCAAACTCGGCCCCCTGCTCGGAGAGACCGCCGTCATTCTGGAAGGGGTCAAGGCGGGAGAAAAGGTGGCGACCTCGGGGAACTTCCTGATTGACTCTCAGATGCAGCTCTCGGGGAAACCGAGCCTGATCGACCCGCACAAATTTAAACCCGCGAAAAAAACAGAACCGAAAAAGGGGCCGCTGAAGTTCGACTCGATCCGGATTGAAAAGCTGTCCGGAGAGAATGCTCAACTGCTGGAAAAACTGTATGCTGCCTATTTCGCGATTCAGAAACAGTTCGCGGCTGACAAAAAAATCAGTGAGTCACAGGCGACGACACTGCAGAAACTGGCCAGTCAACTGGCACAGGATTCAGGACTCAGTCCCACGGTCAAGCAGGAACTGCAGCAGATCGCCGACAATGCCGCTCATCTGCATCATCTTTCGATCAAGGAGGCCCGTCAGAAATTCAAGCCGATCAGCCATGCTGTGGTTACACTGGCGACGCAGGTTCGGGGCGGAGAAGCGAAACAGTCGTTTCAGCACTTTTACTGTCCGATGGTTCCCCAGGGTGGGGGTGACTGGCTGCAGCCGGATCTGAAACTGGTAAATCCCTATTTCGGCAGCCAGATGCTGAGTTGTGGCGAGCTGGTGGAAACGTTTGCCCCGGTTGAGAAAGCGGTCGGGAAAGACAAAGAGCCGCCCGCTGAAAAAGTGAAACCGAACAGCAAACCGACTTCAGGGCAGGGGGAGAAATAAACCATGTTGCGTGCCCTGATTCGTTTCAGCATTCGCGAACCGCTGATCATGTTCTGTGTGACTGCCATCCTGGTCGGGTTCGGCTGGTACAGTGTGCGGGAAGTTCCCATCGATGCGATTCCCAACATTGGCGAGAACCAGGTGATTGTGTTTACCGCCTGGCCGGGACAGTCTCCCAAAGATATCGAAGACCAGGTGACCTATCCGCTGTCGGTTTCGATGCTGGCCGTTCCCGATGCCGAGTCGGTGCGGGGGAAGAGTCTGTTCGGCTACAGCTTCGTGCAGGTGACTTTCAAAGACAGTACCGATTTCTACTGGGCTCGCTCTCGAGTAGCCGAACAGTTGGGGACGGCCGCCGCCCTGCTACCGGACGGGGTGGTGCCCACCCTGGGACCGGATGCGACCGGACTGGGACAGGTGCTGTATTATACGCTCGATCCACCGCCGGGAATGAATCTTTCCGAGCTGCGGAGTCTGCAGGATTTCGTGGTGAAATACGAACTGCAGGCGGTGCCCGGCGTCAGTGAGGTCGCCAGTGTGGGCGGTTATGTCCGCCAGTATCAGATCGAAGTCGATCCCGATAAGCTGCGGTTTCATAATATACCGCTGGATCAGGTCATCGCTGCGGTTCGCAAATCGAATATCGATGTCGGAGCGAAGACGGTCGAATCGGGGGGGATGGAATTCATCATCCGCGGTCGTGGCTTCATCGGCGAGGGACAGAGCACCGAGAAAGCCATTGGTGACATCGAAGAGACCGTGATCCAGTCCAGAGATGGTGTACCGATCCGGATTCGTGATCTGGGCAGCGTACAGCTGGGACCGGAATTCCGCCGCGGTGCCATTGATCTGAACGGAGTCGAGGCGGTAGGCGGTGTGATCGTGATGCGGTTCGGCGAGAATCCCCGCAAGGTGATCGACAGCGTCAAAGCCAAAATGGCGCAGATCGAACCCGGTCTGAAAGGAGTCAAATTCAAGCTGGTTTACGATCGAACCGGATTGATTAACGAAACGATTGCCACGCTGACCGATGCGCTGACGCAGGAAGTTATCATTACTGCGATGGTGATTCTGCTGTTTCTGCTGCACCTGAGAGCCAGTCTGGTAGTGGCGATTACACTGCCAATCGCCGTGCTGATGGCGTTCATCGCAATGAATGTGTTCGGCATCGATGCGAATATCATGTCGCTGGCCGGGATTGCGATCGCCATCGGAACCATGGTGGATATGGGCATTGTGGTGTCGGAATCGATCTATGATGCGCTGGCCCACTGGGAAGCGGAAGGCCGACCGGGAGGCAGGGAGCAGCGTCTGAAAGTGATACATACCGCCGCGACAGAGGTGGCACCCGCGGTGGTGACCGCGGTCATGACTACCGTCGTCAGTTTCTTCCCGGTCTTTATGCTAACGGGGCGTGACTACAAACTGTTTGCGCCTCTGGCCTGGACGAAAACATTCGCGATTACCGCGGCACTGATCGTGGCAATCACGCTTGTACCACTGTTGAGCCGACTGTTTCTGAATTCGAATCCCCGGCCGTTTCGGCGTCGTCTGATGATATCCTTGCTGTTTGCGCTGGTCTGTGGGATTGTTACCTGGTCCTTCGGTGCTGATCTCCAGCGGTGGCTGCCTGTCAGTCTGTCGGTGCTGACGCTGATTATTGTCGGACTGGCGGGCATGGCCTGTTTCTGGTTGCTGGGTGAGCGACTGCGTCCCGTTGAGGAAAATCCGGTGGCGCGGCTGATCCACTATCTGTATGAACCGACGCTCCGTTTTTTCATGCGGCACAAATATCTGTTCTTTTCCTGTCCTACGCTGGTTGTGCTACTCGGTCTGGGGAGCTGGATTGGCATGCCGACGGTGATGCGGCCTCTCGAGAAAGGGGCTCGGTTCCTGGGCGTCGATGCGAACGAAGTCCCCGGTTGGGTCGAAGTGAAGCATCTGTTTCCCGGACTGGCGACAAACGACTGGATTGCCCTGGATGAGGGGAGCTGGTTCTATATGCCGACACTTTATCCGGCGGCCAGTTTTTCACAGGCAATGGAAGTGTTGCAGACCCAGGATGCTCTGATTCGCGAGATTCCGGAAGTTGAAAATGTCCTGGGTAAGATCGGTCGGATTGAATCAGCCCTCGATCCGGCACCCGCGGCGATGATTGAAACCTATGTAATGCTCAAACCTGTCGACCAGTGGCGGCCCGGTGTGACTACAAAAGACATTTGGGATGAGATCAATGCGGTGGCGACGCTGCCAGGTGTGACGCCGGCTTCTCCCCTGCAGCCGATTGAAGGGCGTGTGGTCATGCTGCAGAGCGGGATCAAGGCTTCGATGGCGATCCGTATCTACGGCGACAGCCTGGACGGTCTGGCGAAAGCTTCGATCGCAGTTGCCGACCATTTGAAGGAGATTCCCCAGGTCAGTGCTTCGACGGTCAATCCGGATATTGTGCTTGGGAAACCGTACGTCGAATTTGATGTGAGCCGGGAGACCGCGGCCCGCTACGGTATGTCGACTGCGATGGTGAATGAGGTGATTGAAACCGCACTGGGAGGATCGAATGTGACGCGGACCGTAGAAGGTCGCGAACGCTATCCGATCCGGGTCCGCTACGAACGCAATCTGCGTGAACAGATCGATGATCTGAACCGGCTGCCGGTGGTGACTCATTCGGGAGAGATTATCCCGCTTTCGCTTTTGGCGGAGATGAAAACAACCTGGGGACCCGGCGTGATTAACAGTGAAGACGCCCGTCTGGTGGCTTACGTCTCTTTTTCTCCTTCGGGGCAGGAAGGGGCACTGGAAACCGTGGATGCGGTGGAAAGCAGTCTGCGCAATGCCCAGGAAGAAGGTTCCCTGGATCTGCCCGCCGGTTACGCGCTGCAGGCCGTCGGTTCCTTCCAGAACCAGATTGAAGCCAACCAGCGGCTGATGTGGGTCGTGCCCCTGGTGATCTTCACGAACCTGTTCATTATCTATCTGCAGTTCCGGAATCTGCCGATCGCACTGACGGTCTTTTCCGGTATTCCGGTTGCCTTTGCCGGAGGGATGATCTTCCTGGGCTGGAACCAGATTGAGATCAACACCGCGGTCTGGGTTGGCTTTATTGCCCTGTTCGGAATCGCGGTGGATGATGGCGTCGTGATGGCGACCTATCTCGATCAGGTCTTCACCCGCAAACGTTTGAAAACCAGCGATGACATTCGCGATGCTGCCGTGCAGGCGGGGCTGAAGCGAATTCGCCCCTGTCTGATGACGACCTTTACCACGATCATTGCGTTGATGCCTGTGATTTTATCGACCGGTCGCGGCTCCGATGTTGCCAAGGCGATGGCCTGGCCCGTGGTGGGGGGGATGACCGTCGAACTGATTACGCTGTTTGTGGTGCCCGTGCTGTTCGTGGCGTATAAGGAATTCAAAATGAACCTGGGGCTCGACGATCCGCACTGGGCAGGCGTGGAAGATTAGGATTTTTCTTTGAGCAGGGTAGCCCAGTGTTGCTTCAATGTTGTCGGATCGATTTTTTGATTCCAGTACTCGTTCCACTCGATGCCGCTTTGATTCGTGCTGTCAGGTTGCAGACCGAGCCGCAGTGAATCGTAAACCGGGCTGGCGATGAGATCGGCGGGATGCTGTCCTTCGGCGAGCGCCTGCAGGGTAACGTGGGTCATTTTATTATCCCAGGTTTCGTAATTTTGATTCAGCCCCTCCTGTAAAAAGTCGATGTGGTCCAGAACGGTACTCACGGCATGTGGATCCCCTGTGCGGGCCAGGGCGATCAGTGCGATGAATTTCTGGTATCGGTTCTGACTGGCTTCCCCCTGGACCAGCAACCCTCTCAGCACCGGGACGGCCCGTTTTCCGGCACATTCGGCATACAGGCAGCAGACAGCGGCTTCCCATTTTGCATGGGAGTTATCCTGGAACGTCATGCGGTATTCGATGATGTCCTGTAGAGTGGCTTCTGCCTGCGGGTCGTCAATCTGACTGAGGCAATACGCGATTTGCGCAATTCGAAACGAACTGATGTAATCCCGGTCTAAACCCTGTACCAGGGCCGTCGCCAAAGGAGGGACAACATCCGGTCCGCGTTCAATCAGCCGTTCCATCTGCCTGTGAACGACCTGCGGGTAAAAGGGAGAAATACCGCCCAGGGTTTTGATGATTCCCGGTGTCGAACTGGCCCGGACAGAGTTGACGAAGATCAGGGTGACAGCCAGTAAGATCGCAATAACGTTGATACCGAGCGGGAGCAGATTCTTCAGAATGCGTTCCTGCCTGGTCGAAAAGAATTGCAGGATCTGAAACAGGACATACACAAACCAGCATAAAAGGATCGGCAGTCCCAGTGCCAGGGGGACGATCATCAGCACTCCCAGAATGAAGAAGGGGATGCCAAAGTAGAAAAACCGCCGGGTGCCTCTGGTCAGTGGCCGACTGAAGATCAGGGTGAGAACCAGCCAGCCGGCAAAGAGGAGGAGCAGGTCGTTCAAAAAAGGCAGCTGCACTTCCGTAACACCGTTGACACAACCCATGCAGGCTTCTGCCGCCCGAGGGGGCAGAAGGCAGAAGAGTACGAAGGTAGAGAGGGCGAGCTGTTTCATACTGGTTAATTGAGTGATTTGAATCTGAGTTTCAATGACTTGTTTCAGTATAACTGATCATCGACCTTGTCACAGTCTGTTTTCAGTCGATCAAGAAACGACTCACAACGGGGGGAACTGAATTATTTTAAGAAAAATTACAGGAAACATGTTGACGCGACGATAGTTTATATATAAACTAAATGCAGAGAGGTCAGGAAATGAACACAAAACCGACACAACTGCAACAGGAATTAAAGAAGAAGCAGGCATTTCAGTCCCCTGAAATCGAGGCGATTCTGAACGTATTGCGTACCAGCGATCAGCTGCAGAATCGTCTCGGTAAGTTGTTTCGTGAGTACGGCTTGACCTCATCCCAGTATAATGTGTTGCGGATTCTGCGGGGGGAAGGGAAGCCTTTGCCCAGTCTAGAAATTGCCAGTCGGATGGTGCAGGTCGTTCCCGCGATTACGGGGCTGATCGACCGCCTGGAAAAACGGGGTCTGGTCCAGCGGAAACGCTGCCAGAAAGACCGTCGGGTGGTGTATGTGGAGATTACGTCTGAGGGGATCACACTCCTGAATGAGATGGATCAGCCGCTCCGCGAGCTGCACACCGAACTGCTGGGATACCTGACAGAGAGTGAACTGAATGAACTGAACCAGTTGCTGGTCAAAGCCCGACAGAACTGTTGTGTCGGTGCGGGGATCTCTGGCTGATTTTTTTTATCCTAATAGTTTACATATAAATAGTTGTGTATTCAACTAAATAAGAGAAGGGGCTCGACAATGATTCGTGTACTCAAGGCTGCAGAACGGGGCCACGCTGATCATGGCTGGCTCGATACGTATCACACATTTTCGTTTGCCGGTTATCAGGATCCGGAGCACGTCCATTTCCGCACGCTGCGGGTGATGAATGAAGACGTGGTTCAGCCGGGCCAGGGTTTCGGCACTCATCCGCACCGGGATATGGAGATTGTGACTTACGTTCTGGAAGGGGCGCTCGAACACAAGGATTCGATGGGCAACGGTGAAGTGCTGCGGGCGGGAGAATTCCAGCGGATGTCGGCCGGGACCGGGATCATGCACAGTGAGTTCAATCCGTCGCAAACCGAGCCGGTACACCTGTATCAGATCTGGCTGTTTCCCGAACGGAAGGGGATTGAGCCCAGCTACGAACAGAAACGCTTCCCGGAGAGCGAGCAGCAGAATCAGTTGCGGCTGGTCGCTTCTCCCGAAGCGGAAGCGGGCTCCCTGCTGATTCATCAGGACGCGCGGGTTTACCTCTCACAAATCGAGCCTCAGGCAACGGTGCAATATGAACTGGCAGAGGGGCGTCATGCCTGGTTGCAGGTGCTTAGGGGGAGTGTGCTGTTGAATGAAGTACCGCTGGAGGTCAGCGACGGTGCTGCCGTCAGTGACACCCGGCAATTGAATATTCAGGCAACCGACAACGCCGAGATCATGCTGTTTGATCTGGCTTAACCGTCTATAAAAAAATCAGGATTACGAATAAGGGAGAACCAGACATGTCTCAGAATTTACTGGCAGGATTAGCGAGTTTAGCGGGACGCGTGATGATCGCGACGATTTTTCTGTTGAGTGCTGTAGGGAACAAGATTCCGCAGTTTAATAACGTGGCCGGGTATATGGCCTCGGAAGGGGTGCCGCTGCCCAAAGTCATGCTGGCCGGGGCCATCGTGTTTCTGATCGCCGGGAGCCTGTCGGTGATCCTCGGTTTAAAAACCCGCATTGGCGCCGGTCTGCTGCTGGTGTTCCTGGTACTGGCGACTTACTTTTTCCATGACTTCTGGACGCTGACGGATGCCCAGGCGCAGCAGGCACAGATGATTCAGTTCATGAAAAATCTGGCATTGATGGGGACGATGCTGTTCCTGATGGCCAACGGTCCGGGGCAGTTGAGCCTCGATCAGCGACGGGCCGCCCGGCTGCAGGTCAGTCCGGCAGCAGAATAAAATAGTTCGAACTTCCGGATCGAGTTCAGTAAGATAAGAAGACAACACACCGAAACAAAAATCAAAACGCGAATCAAGAAGGAATCATATTCATGGCGTCACCCAAAATTCTGGCTTTTGCCGGCAGCACCAGACAGAACTCATACAATCAACAACTGTTAAATGTGGCGGTGGCAGGTGCCCGGGCTGCGGGGGCGGAAGTAACGGTTGTTAATCTCAAGCATTATCCGCTGCCGCTCTTTAACGAAGACCTGGAGCGGACTGCGGGAGAGCCCGAGGCGGCTACCAAATTGAAGCAGTTGTTTTTCGAGCATGACGGTCTGTTGATCGCCTCTCCCGAATACAACAGTTCGATTACGCCCCTGTTAAAAAACACGATCGACTGGGTCTCACGAAAAGTCGGCGATGAAACGCCACTCCAGGCCTATCGAGGCAAAGTGGCGGCACTGGTGTCTGCTTCCCCTGGTGCCCTGGGTGGCCTGCGGGGGCTGGTGCATGTCCGTTCGATTCTGGGGAATATCGGCGTGATCATGCTGCCGGACCAGGTGGCGGTTCCCAAGGCACATGAAGCCTTCGATGATAATGGTCAGCTCAAAGACGAAAGCCAGCAAAAGAACGTCAGTGGCGTGGGAGCGAAAGTGGCAGCCGCGGTGCAGAAGCTGGCAGAGTAAGATACCGTTACGTAGCTGGTTCACCAGATCAAGAAAGACCACCGATTCTCAATAGAGCCGGTGGTCTTTTTATTTGGATTAATCTGTCTTGATTGAGTTTTCTTTTCAGGTGATGTTGTCACAGACCTCAGAACCGTTCTGATCTGCATATTCCCCCCGCTGAATCGTGCAATTCCCCCGTATTTTATCTAAGTCGTTGTGATGGTGGCCTAAACTTTGGACGCACGTTTGGAGGGAATCACTTTATTCGAATCGTTTCAGGGAGGTGATATGAGAGTAACCGAGGAATTGACCATTTTAGATTCAGTGGCATCTTTCAAAAGAATACGACACTGAATTAAGGGCTCATTACATTGGCTGATCTTAACTCCGAACTGAGTTATCTGCAGGCATTTCGCGATGCCGTCGACGAAGCGGGAATCGTGGCGATGACCGACGTGCGGGGGAAGATCCTGGACGTCAATGAGAACTTCTGCCAGGTTTCCGGTTACAGCCGCGACGAGTTGATTGGTGAGAATCACCGCATCCTGCGTTCCGAACAGCATTCCGATGAATTCTTCCGCGAGATGTACCGCACGATTGGTCGGGGAAACGTCTGGCGGGGAGAGATCTGCAATAAAGCCAAAAGCGGCGCACTCTACTGGGTGAACACCACGATTGTGCCTTTGCATGACGAGCGGGGAAAGATCAGCGGCTATCTCGCGCTGCGGATCGATATCAGCGAACAGAAACGTTTGATGCAGCGGATGCAGCATCTGGCGCACCACGATCCTTTAACCGGCCTGCCCAACCGGGTCTCTATTCTGGAATCGATCCAGAGAGTGATCGATCGTAAGCCGGAGAAGCATTATGCGCTGCTGTTCATGGACTTCGATCGTTTCAAACTGATTAACGACAGTCTGGGGCACGATGTGGGCGACAAGCTGCTGGAGGCCATCGCGGTCCGTCTGCGAAAGTCGGTCCGGGCAGCAGATACGATTCAGGCGGCGCGGCTGGGCGGTGATGAGTTTGTGGTCCTGCTGGAAAATCTGCGCTCGCCCCAGGATGCCACCCGGGTAGCGGAACGGCTGATCAATACGTTATCGAAGCCGTATAATCTGGGAGGGTATACAATTTACTCCAGCGCCAGTATCGGGATTGTCACCAGTGAGCATCCCGTGGAGACCGCCAGCGAAATGCTGAGTAATGCGGACCTGGCGATGTACGAAGCCAAGGCGGAGAAGCTGGATCGACCGGTTGTCTTCGACCGTGTCCTGCGTGAGAAGGCGCAGCGGCGACTATACGTGGAAAATGAACTCCGGGATGTGCTGTCCCGCGATGAACTGACACTGTTTTACCAGCCGATTATTGAACTGGAGACTGAGGAACTCAGGGGCGTTGAAGCGCTGATTCGCTGGTTCCATCCCGTCGGCGGTATGATTCCCCCCGATGAATTTATCTCAGTCGCCGAAGAAATGGACATGATTATTCCCATCGGGAACTTCGTGATTGATGAAGCCTGTCGACAACTGGCTGCCTGGCGGGAAGTGCTGGGGGAACAGGCACCCGGGAACATGCATGTGAATGTGTCGCGGAAACAGCTGGAGCACCCGACATTGATTTCCGTTGTGGAACGGGCCTTACAGAAGCATGGAATCCCCGCAGAGTGCCTGCATCTGGAAGTGACCGAAAGTATGATCATGCATGACAGAGACGCTTCGATCGCGACTTTGAAGGGCTTGAAAAAACTGGGCGTCAAACTGGATGTGGACGACTTCGGTACCGGATATTCCTCGCTCTCCTGTCTCTGTGATTTTCCCATCGACGCACTAAAACTGGATCGGGAATTCGTCAATCGCTCGGACCGGGACCGTGAGGTCACCCTGATTCATGCCCTGATTATCCTCGCGGAAAAACTGGGGCTGGAAGTCATCGCGGAGGGGATTGAAAACACCGAGCAGCTGGCGCTGCTGAAAGATCTGGGGTGTTGCCTGGGGCAGGGCTATTATTTCTCCAAGCCGGTCAGTGGCAAAGCCGTGGAAGAGTCCATTCTGCTCTCACTGGGGGCCGCTCCCCCTGTTGCTCAGCTCTAACTGGACCGCGGTTGAAGGTGTCTGTCTGTCTCCAGCGCGCTCTGTCTACTCCTCAAAAGACCTCATTTTAAATGTTCATAAATTCATGAACCGCAGGCCTCTGGTTCGTGTCATGAACCCATTGTTACATTAAAATGATATACGGAAGTGTCATTTAGATGTTGAGGTTCTAAGAGATTCGAGTTAAGAGGATGGGATTTTTCGATCAGTTTTCCGGAGAGAGAGATGATCAATCGCGCGAGCTCCCCGACACGATGCCCTGGGATATTCGCCCTTCAATCTATGATCATCTCTGCCTGCATATCGTGTCAGAACAGCCTGGTCTCGTGGAAGCGGGGTACGAGCTGCCTGATGAAGAACGGGTGAATGAAGACCTGGAGCTGCGTTGGGCTGCGGGTGCGCTGGACGGTGTGATGACCCATCACAGTGGCGCCAGCGATGCGGACGAACGGGTGGAGAAAACCGTCTCGTTGCTGCTGACCTGTTGCGATGAACCCACGGCATTCAACAAATACCGGCTCTATCAGCACATTGTGGAAGAGCATATCGTGGCACTGATCGATGCGGTCATTGCGCGTCTGCTGAACGAGCCCCAGCTTAAACATGAGCGACTGTACGAACTGGCCTTTTCTTTCGCGACCGAGTCCCCCGACCGGGAAACCGTAAAATTCGGGATCGCGATTCTGGGGCTGTACCAGGTCGAGGAAAATACAGAGCTGTTTCTCATTCTCGGTCGGCACGATGAATTCACACTGTTTTGCGCGGTGGCGTTATCCAACGTGGCTGATGACGGAGAACAGGCTTTGTGGGAACTGGCTCAGCATGTCTTCGGCTGGGGACGGATTCATACCGTCGAGCGACTGGCGAACACCGAAAATGGAGAAATTAAAGACTGGCTGCTCCGCGAAGGATTTCGGAATGCTGTTCTGGACGAATATCTGGCGTATGTTTGTGCCACAACCGGGGGACTACTGGAGGCGCTCCGGGACCCACTCGTCGATCGCGATCTGCTCACTGCAGCAGGCGAGTTGATCGAAGCCCTGATCAATGGTGGACCAGCCGAGGATATGGATGATTACGAGGAGGGAGCCACGGTAGTCGAACTGTATCTCCAGCAGCTTGCTGAATCTGCAGAAACGCTGGCAGATTTCCTGCATACCCGTGCGATCCAGCTCTATCTTTCGAATCAGGATGTTGACTGGGATTCCCGTGTTGAGCGGGGTTGGACCAGTGAGTGTCGCCAGGAACTGCAGGCGGTCTGCCACCGGATTCTGGAGCAACCGGAATGGCCGGAACGGGTCAGGCAGGGGCTGGAAAGTGCGGATGAAAGCCTGTTTTTCCAGGCGAATCAGGCAGCACGCGTATTAAAAATACCGACGTGGGATTATCATTGGAAACGCCTGCAGCAGTCGCCGCACGATGCGAGCCGCTGGTTCCATCTCCTGTTGGTCTGTGAAGAACCACAATTACCCCAGGTTCTGGAATTTGCAGAACAGCAGCTGGATCTGGCACAAATTGCCAGCGGTCCCGGGGATGCGCTGGGTGTTGGCAAGGAGTATCAGCAGCACGGCTGTCTGGATTATCTCCTGCAGGAACTCCGCCGTTTTCCGGGACAGGGAGCGGCGTTGATCGAAGCAGGATTGCGGAGCCCCGTGGTCCGTAATCGCAATATGGCAGTAGCAGCCCTGGCGACCTGGGGGGAGGCAGCACGGCACTTTGAACCGCTGAAACAGGCAGCCGGGGTGGAACCGAATCAGAGCCTGCAACACAATATGGAGAAGCTCCTCGACGGCCAGCAACTGGAAGAGTAGACGATCATGGAACAGAAACGGGAAATCAGCGACGAACAGCGATATTGCGAAATGCGTGCGACGGTCGACGACTGTAACCGTTTTGCCTGCGCGCTGTTTCAACAGCTCGCTGCAGAGAATTCAGGAAACCTCTTTTTTTCACCAGCCAGCATTTCCACCGCACTGGCAATGACGCTCGCTGGTGCCCGGGGAGAGACGGCACGGGAGATGCGGAATGCCCTGCAGTTGACTCAGGAGGGTTCCCGGCTGCATGCTTCTTTTCAGCGTTTGCGGTCAGAGACGAGGACGGGGGGCGTGGAGCTGGATGTGGCCAACCAGCTCTGGGGACAGGCCGGATATCATTTTCTCGCTCCTTTTCTGGAAACCGTTCGCGACTGTTACGGTGGTGGTTTGCAGACGGTCGACTTCCAGGGGGAACCTGCAGCGGCTGCAGACCAGATCAACGAGTGGGTCAGTCAGGCAACGCGCGGAAAAATCACAGAGCTGGTATCTCCCATGAGTTTTAATGAACTGACGCGGCTGATCCTGGTGAATGCGATCTACTTTAAGGGAGCATGGGAGGATGAGTTCGAGCCGGAACGGACAAGGGATCAGACGTTTTATCTCGCCGGTGACCAGCAGACCAGCGTTCCCATGATGCATCAGACAGGATCGTTTGGATATTTTGAAAACGAAACACTCCAGGTACTGGAACTGCCTTACCGTCAACGCGATGTTGCGATGCAACTGGTGAAGCACGATGATGGATCTGTGGAAGTGCTACAAGAGGAAATCCCGGGAGGAGGCAGTGACTTCAGCATGTGCATTCTGTTGCCCCGCGAGCGGGATGGTTTAAGTACGCTTGAACAGGAGATTCAACAGATAACGCTGCAGAAATGGCTAAATATGGACTACCAGGAAGTGATCGTCAGTCTGCCCCGCTTTCGGTTGGAAAAGGAATATGATCTGAATGCGCCACTGGAGTCGCTGGGTGTGAAACAGGCGTTCCAGCCCAAGGCGGCTGATTTCTTCGGTATGTCAGATGATCCGGAGGGCCTGTTTATCGGTTCGGTGCTGCACAAGACATTCGTGGAAGTCAACGAGCAGGGGACAGAGGCAGCTGCGCTCACTGAGATGATAATGGTTGGTGGCTGCGCCCGGGATGAAGAACCCCCCAAAGTCTTTTGTGCCGATCACCCGTTTCTGTTTCTGATCCGGGATCGTCAGACAGGCTGGATCTATTTCATGGGGCGGTTCAATCAGCCGGAATAAGATTCCGCCCCTCCCTGTTCGAGCAAATGCTGAATTTCATTCCACAGACCCGGGGCGACATCGCAGGGGCCGGTCGCCGCGACCTGCCGGAGTGCCTCCGCAAACGGGCAGGCCTTCACCAGTGACAGTGCCCCCGCAACCACGGCAGGGGAACGGCTCATACCTCCACTGCAGGCGACCAGCGTGGGGATGTCACCCTGAATGAATCGCGCGACGGTGAGCAGAGCGGTCTGGAGAACCGCGGGCTGGTTATCCTCACCATCCAGGATGGGCAGCCGACAATACACGATGTCACGGGGATAACTGATCGGCGGCTCTTCCAGTGCCGGATCTACCACGGCGGTGATGCCGCGATCGAGTACGCCTGTCACATCCCGTGCAGCGCGGGCGTTGCCGATCCAGAGCAGTTGGGGGAGGATTTCACGCATTCAAGACTCACCATGCTTCAAAGGCAAAACCATTGTGATTTCATTTGCTTGCGGGCTGCTTCCAGACAAACAGCAATCTCATCGAAACAGACTGCTGCTGAGCGTTGACACCGGGTTTTGTCAGCCGCCCGTTCGTCTGTGCATGAAGGTATTTTTCTGATTGCCTTTGGCACCCTGATCGCCTTTGGGGACGGCTGACTGCATAATCTGTGTTCGGGCGGTGACCGGTTGTTTTGATTCCTGCTTTGTTTTCTCCTGAGTTTTCTTTTTCACACTCTCCAGGTGCTTTTTCTTCGCGACCCGCTTTTCGCGATCTTTCTTTTTCTGTTGTTTTTTATTCACCATCGGGCTGTTCTCCGCTGTTGGAATGTTGATTGAGATCATTTCGGGAGACATCCAGAGGAAATCTTCGAAACCAGGTCCGCCGCCGGACGTAACATTCATTGGCAGCGAACTCTGACCGAATTTTAACAGCAGGGATTGCATTTAGATAGAACCGGGGTTACAGAGGTTCAGACTTCTCAAAGAATCTGGCCGTGCGCAGATCTCACAACCAGAAACAACCCTGATTCTGAATAATCATGTGTGAAGAAGAATTCTTGACTGATCACATCCGACGGAGCTGGTGAGCAGTGTATAATCCAACTGGAACTGAGAGAATCGGGATTAAAACAACCCCGCTCTGCTCAGGACAGCTTTCATTGAAGGAGACCAGTCCCATGCAGGAAGAAGCCAGTTATGTTTGCGATGCCTGTGGCGAAGAGATCGTGATTCCCATCGATGTGTCTCAGGGAACCGAGCAGGAATATGTCGAAGACTGCCCGGTCTGCTGTCATCCGAATGTGATCCATGTCCACGTCGACCGCCACGGTGCAGCAGAGGTTCAGGCGGAAGCGGAAGACGAGTAGCGGCTATTCAGGCGAGATAAACTGGAAACGGGGCACTTCGCGACCGTCGACTTCTACCTTTTCCAGAAACATTTCCCTGGGGCGGACCCAGAGACCGAATTTGCCGTAATCGGCACTGTAGACGACCATCTCTTCTTCCGTTTCGCTGTGACGCGCGACACCGATGACGAGGTAGTCGTTTCCTTTATAGTGTCGATAACGGCCGGTTTTTACAGACATGGGGCTCCTTGTTTTGCTGAAAAGTCAGGCAGTTGCCGATTCCATTTCGGCGGTGTATTCTCCGCGACGGGCATCCCGGTTACAGCGGGCACGATGGTACATCGCCTTTTGGGCTGCTTCCACATTGGCCGAATCCCCGCCCCAGATTCCCATGCCGGGCTGCTGGATAGCACGGGCAAACGAGAAAGAGAGTGCCCAGGGGACGCGTGATTTATATTTCACATTCATCGCATTCAGCCGGGCCGAAGCGAGTTCACTCGACTGACCCCCTGAGAGAAACGCCACGCCGGGGACCGCTGCTGGTACTGTGCGTCGGAAACAGGTGATCGTCGCGTCAGCGACTTCCTCAATCGAGTTCTGGGTCGGACAGTCCAGCCCGGGCACAACCATGTTAGGTTTGAGAATCATCCCTTCCAGCAGGACACGTTGTGCAGATAACTGCGCGAAGACCATCCGCAGGGTCTGTTCGGTGACTTCGTAACAGCGCCTGAGGGTATGGGGTCCGTCCATCAGGACTTCCGGTTCCACGATGGGGACCAGCCCTGCTTCCTGGCTCAACGCGGCGTAACGCGCCAGCAGATGTGCATTGGCTTCCATGCAGCCGGGCGTGGGAATGGCCTCTCCAATTGTGATCACGGCCCGCCATTTGGCAAACCGGGCTCCCAGTTGCACGTACTCTTCCAGTCGCTCGCGCAGGCCGTCCAGCCCTTGAGTGATTTTTTCACCCTGGAATCCGGCCAGAGGTGTCGTACTTTTGTCGACTTTGATTCCGGGGATGATGCCGGCTGCCTGGAGCACTTTGATGAAGGGCGTGCCGTCTTTCGTCTGCTGGCGAATGGTTTCGTCAAACAGGATCGCGCCGCTGATGGCTTCGTTCAGACCGGGAGTGGTCACCAGCAGTTCGCGGTAATCCCGCCGAAATTCTTCAGTCTGGGGAATATTCAGCTTCGCGAACCGTTTGTGGCAGGTGGGCGTGCTTTCGTCCATCGCCAACAGTCCCTTGTCGTCCGCGACCATCGCATAGGCTGTTTCGATCAGTTGCTGCTGATTCATCTTCACTGCTCCTTCTGGCGGACCCCGAAATATGTTAATTCAACACCGGGCGACAGCCTCTCCCATCAGTGAGCGACGTGCCCGAAAAGCGTGACCTGTCTCCCTTCACTTTAAACCATTGGATTCCCACTCCGCAAGGGCGCGGTGCAGAGGGCATTCTGCCGGGGGCGCTGCGGGACTGCGATAGGCCTTGAGCAGTTCTTTGGAGCGTCCTGCCAGCATCCGGCGGACTTCGCGGCGTTTGCCTTTGACGCGGGGAATGACCATTTCGTCGTAAGCGGTGGTCTGGTGCCTCATCCAGGCAATCACGGCTGCTTCCGCCCGCTGTTCCAGCGGGATGCGTTTCGTACGGGCTACCGTTCCACTCCCGACAGGAGTGGCGTGAGTCGTGATGGCCTGTGCCATCTGTCGGGCGAGGTCCTCGTGAACCGGATGAAAATCGAGATAAGCCAGCACTGCGGCCAGAAAGTCGTCCACGTATTCGGCCTGGGCCTGTTCCCGCCGCGCCGCTGCGGCTGCCTGCTTTTTCGCATACTCGGGAGTCGTGCGCTCTGCCTCCAGATCAGAGCGATGCTGTGCAATGGTCTCCGCGGGCGCCCAGATCCCTTGCGAAAACGTCCGCCGCCCTTTCTTCTCCTGCACACTCCAGAATTCACCGGCCGCTTTGACCCTGCGCGTCAGACCGGCATCACCGGGAGGCAGCAATTCCCAGCCCTTGGGAACGGTATGGATCGAGCCATCGGCGGCTTTGACGGAGTCGGGCGTGGGACCGGGGGAGAAGACGTTGCTGGTCATGTGATTGTCACATCCGTGTGAGTAGATTTCAATTTGTGCCTGGAAACAGGTTACCTGTGTGAAGTGTTTTTAATGGATCGAAGCCCGTCAGGTCAATCGCGACGCTGCGGGAGATCAGTCAAGATGCAGGAATTGTCAGATCGACTTTACGATCTACAATGAGAAACTGTATTGAAAACTCTTTTCTGTCAGGGCAAATTGCAAGAATGACGAAATCGATGACACGCATCTTTCTCACTCTGGTTGGCATCCTCTATCTGATCCTCGCACTCTGGTGCACGCTGGCTCCCGAGTCGACTTCCCGTACAGTGGGTTTTGCCCTGCAGGGCGGTTCGGGGCAGTCGGAATTCCTGGTGGTGTATGGCGGACTGGAGTTGGCACTGGGACTGATTTTTCTTTGGCCACTCTGGCAGAAAGATGTGACACAGTACGCGCTGATGGTCTGCGTGATCGTGCATGGCTGTCTGGTGCTGTTTCGCAGTGTGGGCTTTTTCCTGTTTGAGGGAATCGGTTCGACGACGTACTCCCTGGCGCTCGGAGAGTGGTTGATTTTTCTGATCAGCCTGGGATTTTATCTGGTGCGACGTAACTCAACTGTTGCGGCGGCGGAGTGACCGCATCAGTTTCAGCACCGCCTGTTCCTTAGCCTTGGCTTCGACTTCGACGGTCAATTCCCGACCTTCCCAGCAGCGGGGGAAATCGCGGCGATTGATGAAATCATGGTGGCGGTTGGGCTTCGGTCCCTGCCAGCCTTCCAGCGGACTGGAGATATGGAACATCGGTTCGCGGTCCCAGGTCTGCAGCGCCTGTTCGGTGGCTTCTTCTACCGAGAGATCATCGGGCAGACAGCGGTGATGATGGGCATCATACACCAGGGGAATGCCGATCTGCTGACAGAGAGGCAGCAGGTCGGCGGGAATGTAAGTTGTGTCGTCATTCTCGACAGTCAACCGGCTGCGAGCCCGTTTCGAGAGCCGCCGAAAATTCTTCGCGAACTGAGTGAGGGCACTCGCTTTGTCTCCGTAAGCACCACCGCCATGGATATTGACCACATCCGCATTGACCCACTCGGCGACTTCCGACTGGTACTCCAGTTCGGCAATCGAGCGTGTGACAACTTCCTCACGGGGAGAGTTGAGCACCACAAACTGATCGGGGTGAAAGCAGGTGCGGATATCATGCTCACGTGCATACTCACCGCACTGCTGAAACAGTTTGACAATCGCCGGCCCTTCCGGCAGGTCCTGCATGTCGTAGCCGCACTCCGGGTGTGTTTTGAGAGGCAGGATCTGGCTGTTGATGCGAAAACAGCCGATGTCATGCGCGTCACAGTATTCGAGAGAGGACTGCAGCGCCTCCGCATTTTCTTTGCAGAGCCGCGCCAGTTTTTCGAGTGCTGCGGTCCGTTCCATCTGGCTGTTTGCTTTGACGGTGGTGTTGCGGAACTTGATCGGTTCTTCGAGAAACTGGCAACACAGGCCCAGCCTGATTGATAAGTTGGAATTGGTTTTGGTCACTCGACCCTTACGCTCCCCGGTTCATCCAGAAGATACTGAGCTGTAACGTTGTGGCGATGGAAACCCATGCCAGTTAAGGAACTTGCGCTACCGTAACCCAGCGGGCACGAGGCCAGATGGCGAACATACACCAGAGGATTGTAGACCAGACGACCAGAATATCCAGTGTTGCCAGCGGCACATTTCTTAAGCCGAAAAACAGGGGCGTGAAACTCAGATTGGCGACCAGATTGATGGCAAAGGGGATTGCAGTCTTCACCGGGAATTGACGCCGCGCGGTCTGGAAAAAGACATACCCGAAGGAGATCAGGATGATCGGATACAGGATCTGCCAGATCAGGCTGATTGTCCCTGATGAGGGCGTCCAGTCGGGTTTCGAGAGCGTGTTGTACCATTCCATCCAGGTCATGTCGGTCGATCTCTGCTGGCTTACAAAAGTGAACTGACGCATTATGGTGCCGAAATCTGAAAAAATAAGCCCTGGATTCAGGAATTTTTCCAATGTACATCCGCCTGACAGGGCTGGTTTCAATCAAACCGGGCTTGAAAATGGAAGAATTGCGAATGAATCCAGTCACGAAAAAAATCTTGGAGCTGTCCCTGCACGTAGAATTTGCTACAATCAGGTCCAGAATCCCCGCGCGGAGGGGCTGCTGAAGCAGCCTGTCTGAAGAAGGAACAGGGGAGGATTTCCTGTCTTGCAACGATGGTAACAACATGTCTAAAGATCGGCTCCAATCCGACTTGTGTGCAGAAAAACTGAAAGCATTGGGAGAGCCGATTCGGCTACGCATCATTGACCTGCTTCGAGACGGCGAGCGGACGGTCAGTCAGACCGCGGAAGCGCTCGGAGAAGAGGTGGTCAATGTTTCCCATCACCTGGGGATTCTGTATCACGCCCGCCTGGTCACCAAGCGCAAAGAAGGGCGGTTTGTGGTATACAACCTGCACCCCGAAGTCTCCGCTGTCAGCAAAGCGGGCAAACAGCATCTCGACTTCGGTTGCTGCCGTCTGGAAGTACCCGACGCCTGACCGCTGGCTCGTTGAGAGCTGAACTATGTCTACCCAAATCAGCATCAAACGCGTTTACGAAGATCCAGAATCAGAGGATGGTTTTCGAGTGCTCGTCGACCGGCTCTGGCCGCGGGGTATGTCCAAAGCCAAAGCGAAAGTGGATCTGTGGGCGAAAGATCTGGCCCCTTCCACAGAACTCCGGAAATGGTTTCACGGTCATTCCGATCAATACCAGGAGTTTACTGAGAAATACCGGGCGGAGCTGGAAGCCTGTCTGCCCGATCTACAGGATCAGATCTCTGAGCTGGCACAACCCCGGTTGACCCTCCTGACTTCGGTGAAGGAACCGGCACGGAGTCATGTGCCCGTGCTCCAGCAGTTTCTGGAAACTCAGTTTTCCAAGTAAGCACACCAGAAGGCAGCAGTTGACTTTCTGGATTGCAATTGGTAATATGGCGATATTGCCATGAAAGAAAAGACACGTCAACAATATGAAGCCCGGGCCAAAATTGCCAAGGCGATGGCCCATCCCAGTCGGCTGCTGATGCTGGATCTGCTCCAGAATCAGGAGTTGTGCGTGGGGGATCTGACAGAGCAGGTTGGTGCCGATCAATCCACGGTCTCTAAGCATCTGGCAATCTTGAAAGAAGTGGGACTGGTAGCGGCCCGCAAAGAAGGGGCGCTGAATTATTATCGAGTGACCTGTGGCTGTCTGGACGGATTCTTTTCCTGTATGGAAACGGTGTTACTGTCTGACCTGGAAGCACGGAAACAGTCGCTCGAGTAAATTTTTCGACTTGTTTATGGTGATATGGCGTAATGGCCATGGTTGTTAGTTGAGGAACAGGGACGCAATGACTTTCGATGCCAACAGCGAGGAAGTAACTTCGGGTCAGGGGATCAGCTTCTTTGAACGCTATCTTTCGGTCTGGGTTGCGTTATGTATTGTCGGGGGCATTGTGCTGGGGAAGGTGGCCCCGGGAATTGCACTCAAGCTGGACGGCATGGCAATTTATGTCAACGAAGCGCCCGTCGTGTCGATTCCGATTGCAGTCTGTCTGTTTTTCATGATGTACCCCATCATGGTGAAAATTGATTTCGCCGAGGTTTTGAAAGCAGGGAAGGCGGTGCGCCCGGTGGGGCTGACCCTGTTCATCAACTGGGCCATTAAACCTTTTACGATGTACGCGATCGCCAGTTTCTTTCTGGGAACACTGTTTTATCAGTTCATTGGGCCTGATGCGGTAGATTATGTCAAGATGCCCTTTGGACTGGATCTCTCCGTGGGAGCAGTCTACGGTGCCGGTAAAGTCGTACTCGTCGATGGTGTGAAAATGCTGGAAGTTCCGCTCTGGCGGAGTTACCTGGCAGGCTGCATTCTGTTGGGGATCGCGCCCTGCACCGCCATGGTGCTGGTCTGGGGATTTCTCGCGAAAGGCAACGATGGACATACCCTGGTCATGGTGGCGATCAATTCGCTGACGATGCTCTTTTTGTATGGCGTGCTGGGAGGATTTCTGCTGGGCGTCGGTAAACTGCCGGTTCCCTGGCAGGCGCTATTACTTTCCATTGGAGTCTATGTAGCCCTGCCGCTGGTTGCCGGTTTTATTTCGCGAAAATGGTTAATCGCCGCCAAAGGGGAGCGCTGGTTTAAAGAAAAATTTCTGCACGTGCTGACGCCGGTCACGATTACAGCGTTACTGGTGACTTTGGTCCTGCTGTTTTCCTTCAAAGGTGAGACCATTCTCAATAATCCGCTGACGATTCTCTGGATTGCAATTCCGTTGTTAATCCAGACGATCGTGATATTTGCTTTAGGGTACCTTCTCTCAAAAGTACTCGGACTCAGCTATGAAAACGCAGCACCGACTGCGATGATCGGCGCTTCCAATCACTTTGAAGTGGCGATTGCGACTGCCACGATGCTCTACGGACTCTCTTCAGGGGCGGCACTGGCCACGGTGGTCGGTGTTTTAATTGAGGTCCCGTTGATGCTCACGCTGGTCAAGTTCTGCCTCAAAACCCAAGACTGGTTTCCCCATCAGACCGATTCAGAGACTCCCGGTGTGGATCTGAATGCTTCTGAAAGTGAATGATAAACAAATTGAGAAACAACGTTCGATTTTAAATACAGATAAGGATCTATGATGAAACGCGTTTTAATTTTATGCACGGGGAACTCCTGTCGTTCCCAGATGGCCGAGGAACTCTGGGAATCTCTGGGCAAGGGAGAATGGGAAGCGGAGTCAGCTGGTTCGAAACCGTCCGGTTATGTGCATCCCCTGGCGATTGAAGCGATGCGGGAACTGGAGATCGATCTGTCAGAAAACACCAGCAAGCACCTCGACCAGTTTACCGAACAGCAGTTCGATCTGGTGGTGACGGTCTGTGACAACGCGAAAGAGTCCTGCCCGGTTTTTTCGGGAGCGACACAAACCCTGCACTGGCCCTTTGACGATCCGGCCGATGCAACGGGGACCGACGAGGAAAAAATGAAAACCTTCCGGCGGGTCCGCGATGAAATCAAAACAAAAATTCAGACTTTTTTAGCTGATGAGTCTGCTTAAATAATCATTTACGATGAAGGAGTAAATCCATGAATCAGGAATCCGCAGTTGACTTTCCCGGCAACTTTCGTCTGCATGTAGCGCTGACTGTTTCTGATCTGGCGCGGTCAAAACAGTTTTACGAACTCTTATTGGGAGTGGCGCCGAGCAAGGAACGGCCCCGCTATGCGAAGTTTGAACCGGTGGATCCTTCCGTGAATCTGACCCTGAATGAAGTGGACGGGGACGTGACGGTCGAAGGTGGTTCGGCTCACTTTGGGATCCAGGTCAAATCGGTGGCAGAAGTTCATGCAGCCATCGAACGGTTCCAGGCGGCAGGGATCAAAACGATCACCGAAGAGGCCACGACCTGCTGTTATGCGGTACAGGACAAAGTCTGGGCAGTAGATCCCGATGGACATAAATGGGAAGTGTTTGTCGTGCTGAAAGCCGATGCGAAGGACGAACTCTATGCACAGTCGGGCTGTTGTGGTCCGGAGATGGTGAATTTAACGGATTGCAGCAAATCGAAATCAGACTGAACTTATTCTTCAGTCAGCAGGACCCACTTGGCGTCGTGGATGGTGCCGTTGCGTTTGTGTTGGGAGACATCCGCTAGAGTGGTCTGGTCGGGCTTTGAGAAATCAAGCAGAAGTTCTGTATTCGCATCCGGGACAAACGATTTGGAAGGATCAAATTCTTTGTCGTAGCGGGCAACATTGGAAATCCGAAACATCCGCATGATCCCCTTGCCGAACAGTGCAGCCGGCTTGGTCTGCGCATCGTCCCACTTTTGCTGGGCACCCAGAAAAAATTTACGATCGGGGAGAAAGGGGCCCGGCTTGGGAGCGTTCTGGCGATGGACCTCTTTGCCGTTGAGGTAAATGACCTGCTCGGTACCGGTATAGACCATCGCCACGTGATCCCAGCCTCCAATAGAGTTGGGATCAACGCGGGTGGAATAATTGGTGCCGTTATCAGTCTCCCAGCCTGCGGAGTGCCGCTTGGCCCGGATCGAAATCCAGATGCTGTTTTCCGGATCCCCCTGTTTGCCTTCGCAGCAGATACGGCCCGTCCAGTCTTTAACCCAGGCTTCAATCGTAAAGGCATTCCAGTCGGAGAAGTTGATATGTGGCAGTGTGACGTAACTGTCCCTGCCGTCAAATTTCAGTCCGTAGTATTCACCTTTTGTCTGTTCCGGTTCCTGTGCAGTGAGTTCTGTTGAATGTACGGGGAAAACGCTATAAACAAAAAGCGAGATCAACAAAAGCGTTGCAGATCGCATGAGTTGGTTCCTGTCTCGTAGCACCTGGTGTACGCAAGTGCTGGAAATCTGTCCTGTTTTCGCTCAATTGTACTGAGAGAGCTTTTCTTCAACAGAAATTTGTATCTCAAAATTGCATAATTTACCGTAACTTAACAAAAAAGTATGTTAACGTTTTCGCTCATTCAAATGTCAAGGTTCGAGTGTCTGCATAAGAATCAAATCGGCATTCCTCTGTCATCCAGTCCGGAATGGCAGACTGCTCTTTCAGAAGCTGCACCACCTTAAAGCGACAGATTTCACAAGGAGTGAACCGGTAGATGATCGTGGCCAGCCGGGAGCGGTCTGCTGTCGGATTTTCTTTTAAGACTTCGATCAGATCACTCAGCACGCTGTGACGTTCCCAGGCGTCTTCGGGAAGAGTGAGTGCCGCCAGCAGCCGGTGTTCGTCTCCGGGCTGGTAATTTCTGATGAACAGGCTGAAAAGAAATGCAGGCTGGCTCTCGTTGAACTGTCGGTTGGCAAACTCGCGGATTTCGGGATGGGAATTATTAGCCAGTGCGACCCAGGCTCTCCGCTGCAACTCCGGATCGGGATGCTGGCAGAGTTCGATCAGGCGGGAGTCGAATTCGGGGAGTGCCCGGTTGGAAAAGACTTTGATCAGGTTGAGGAGAACGGCTGGTTCCTCGCTGGACTTGAGTGCCTGGAGGACCGCATTCAAATCTGTGGGGTCAGCCTGTATTCCCCAGCTGCGAAACCAGTAACACTGCGTCTCTCCCTGAGCGGCCTTGAGAACCGTTTCGACGGATATTTTATCAGTTTGCTGGCGCTGCTGTTTTTTACGGTGCCGCTGCTTCTGCTGTTTTCGCTCGGCCTTCTCCCGTAACTGCTGTTGCCAGCTC
Organism: Gimesia panareensis; assembly: GCF_007748155.1. Lineage (GTDB taxonomy): Bacteria > Planctomycetota > Planctomycetia > Planctomycetales > Planctomycetaceae > Gimesia > Gimesia panareensis. Next base: position 5,461,168 of record NZ_CP037421.1, on the reverse strand, counting down.
TCAAAGAATCGATTGAGATCCGGGTCAGACGTAGAACTCAATAATTCTCGGATTCGTGTTTCCCCGATGAGTTCACCTGCTTCTCTCAGAAGAGACTCCTCGGGCCAGTCCCAGGCGATTTGTTCGAGTTGTGCTCCCCTGGATTTTGCGGCACTTAGAAAGCCGCGTTCTCCCTCCAGTGCCAGCAGTTCCGATTCCCCCAGAAAATCATAGTCTGCTGCTGCGAGTGGTTTTTGAGCAACGATCTGATACAGCAGATCTCGAAACGCGGCATCGCCGCTGGCAGCATAGTATTGTGCCAGCTTGCATAACTGTCTGGCGTTTTCCGGATCAGATAGATCATACAGTGCATGTAGCAGCGGGACGCGAATTTCGTTGCGAAAGCCAGCGACGTTGATGATCTCCCATAGCCAGTCGTCCCGCGGAACTTCGCACATATGGTCGTAACGCAAGTCCTGCAGACACGCTTCCCGCAGCGGTGCCTCAGTGAGGACTCCCCGTTCTGCCCAGAGCCGGGCCCGTCCCAGACCTTTTGCCAGCGCATCGCGCTGTTCTGCAGGTGTGGGGACGGGCGGCGGTGAAACGTCAGAATATTTCAATCAGTCTTCTTTCCGGTGGGCCAGACGGATCCGGACCAGCAGATCATTCAATGCTTCTCCCGAACTCGGTTTTTCCGGCAGGCTGGTGGTTTCCATCGCCTGTTCCAGTTCGCCCACAAGCCGCTGGTATTCGCGTCCATGGAACTCCATGTCGGCGGCATCCAGCGTGGAACGTTCAGAACCTTCCAGCTTGCGTTCGATCAGTTCGGGGATGTAGGACAGCCGGGCTTCTTCATTCAAGTGGATCAGGTTTGGTTCCAGTTGACCGGTGCGCATCAGATGCAGACCGGTGAGCAGGACCCGATACACATAGAGCAGAGGCTTGACCCGGGGTGGATCTTCCTTCTGGAACAGTTTCCACTGCGTGGCGGCGAAACCCAGGTAATGATACGCGTGATACTTTGTCACACAGCCGGGTGCCAGCGCTTTCAGTTCTTCATACTCAGGAGTGGCGTGCAGGACCAGTGGCGAGAGCAGCTGTTCCAGCACATAGCCATTCTTTTTGAGCATGAGTTGAAAGAACTTGCCCACATCGTGAGTGACCAGATCGATTTCCAGGCCGTCAACAACGCGCGAACGCTCCACCGTGACCTGTCCTTCTTTCAGACCGATCACGGTCTCCAGCGGCAGCAGATGCACGCCGCGGAGATCGTAATCAGAATCCGGAGAAGGAAAGCCATAGATATGCGATCCGCTGATGGTGGCAAACAGCAGAGGATAAGGATGTTCCTTCAGCTGTTGTTCAAGTCGGGGATCGAAGTTCATGGCAGTGCCTCCTGCGTCGCCAGTCGACGCGCTTTGATGAGATAGTCATTTGCAGTTTCATAATCGGGGCGGGCTGGTAGTTTAGTCTGCTCCAGCGCCTGCTCAAATTCCTTGTGCAGGCTCTTCCGCCATTTCTCGGTTTCGTCCCAGGGGACTTCACCACGCTTGATGGCCAGCAGCTGTTCCCGGTGTGGTCCCACGTCGACGACGACATAGCCTTCGCGCAGGAGCGTGACTCCCGAGATCAGCAGCCGAATCAGGTGCATCACATGTTTCCATCTGACCTTCCCCTGGTTCTTGATATCGGTCTGCATCTTTTTGAACTGCGACATCACATAACCGTTGTAGGTCTGATAGACGACGCGTGTCAGAAAGATATCCCGCATGTCCAGCAGTTCCTGGCCGAGGGGCGTGACCTGTTCGACCAGGGGAGTATAGAGGCACTCCAGGACGTTCGGGTTCGCTTTCAAAGCCAGCACCAGAAACTTCTGCAGCTCCCAGTAGGTTTCCTGTGTTTCATGACAGTCGAGCTGTTCGGGAACGCCGTACAGTGACCACTGCAGATCCGCAGGTGGCAGGTAGATGCCGCGATAATCGGTATCAGACTGCTCATCCTCCAGACCAAAGGCCCGGGAGCCAATGATGCACTTGAAGATTACGCGGGCGAACAGATCGCTGCGGTTGGTATTGATCTCGCTATTGCCGATTTCCCCCTCTTTGAACCGGGCGAGCAGGGTCAGCTCGTCCGCTTTGAGGGCGACTTCGACACCATCGGGAAATTTGACGCGATACGAGTGATCCAGATCACGCGGCGCACGCACTACCACACCGACCGATCCCCGCGGATGTTGCGTACGACCGTTCGGTCCGATGATATCCCGGACTGTGACCACCTGGGTGCCGTCAGAATAGATCAGGTTCGGCTGATAATGGACGCGCTTGTTCATGGTTTCACTTCCCGTTTTCGCTTGGGGCGAAGTATTACAATCGGGGATCGACCGGCTCACTTTCCAGGGCCAGTACCCCGAACACACATTCATGGACCCGCCGCAGCGGTTCCCGGTTCACAAATCGTTCCAGGGCTTCAATGCCCAGGGCGAATTCACGCTGTGCCAACGATCGTTTGCGGTGCAGACCCCGTTTGCGCAGACGGGTCAGATTTTCTTCCGCGTCGTAGTCCGGACCATAGATGATCCGCAGATACTCTTTCCCCCGGCACTTGATCGCCGGCTGCACCAGTCCCTGGGAACCCCGCTGGACCCATTCCAGTGGTTTGACCACCATCCCTTCTCCCCCCATGCCTGTCAACCCCGACCACCAGTCGATGCCAGCCTGCACGCTGCCATTGTCTGTCAGATCGACCTTCAACGACGGCGTCGCCAGTAGCAGTTTCTCATCCTGCTCACAAATGCGTGCGATGGTCTGCATGTGCCATTCATGATTCTGGTCGATGTGAACTCGCCCTTCGGTGGCCAGCAGGTGAAACGGAGCCAGCTTCAGATCATCCAGGGTTTCCACGGGCCAGCAATAGTGGCGATAGGCGCGCACGAATTCCTCGATCGCAGTCTCCCGGTTACGGAAGTGGCCTGCGATTTCAGCGGCATGCGAGGCTTCCTCAGCAGTCAGACGTGCAGTTGCCTGTTCCAGCGCAGCGACGACCGGGGGCAGCGCCGCTTTTCCCGCGGCTCCCACGGCTGCGTACTGCGACTGCAGCAGCGCCTGAGCTTTGGCCGACCAGGGCATCAGTTCGCAGTCGAAGCAGGCCCAGTCCGTCTGAAACTCATTCCAGAAGTCAGCGGCACTTAAAGCCTGTCGGACCCGTTCCAGGAAGGCGGCTTCCAGTTCAGGCTGATTGAAGAAACGCCGGCCCGTCCGTGTGTAAACGATACCGCGTTCCGCTTCCTGTACGCCGAACCGCTGGCGGGCCGTTTCCTGATCTCGACAGACGACAACCACAGCGCGCGAACCCATGTGCTTTTCTTCGCAGATCACCTGGGGGATACCCTGGTTGCGAAAATAGGCAAATCCTTCGGCCGGATGTTCCAGCAGTCCCGGTTCCGTGGAGGTTTCTGGGGGCGACATCGTCGGTGGCAGGTAGATCAGCCATTTCGGATTGGCGGCGAAGCGGCTCATGACTTCCAGGGCCGCGGTCGCGTTCTCCTCTCGAATGGAGATGTTCGTCTGCAAACGCGTAGAAACGATCCGCTTGCCGGTGACGTCCTGCAGGTCGAGCAGGTCGTCGTGCTGCTGCTGGGCCGTTTGTGCTGCTGCATCCGGATCCCGGTACATGGGTTTTGCGTATTCGCAGTAGACTTCTTTCGCCGGTACCGTAACGAATTCTTTTTCCGGATAACGGAGTGCTGTCAGGCGACCACCAAAGACGCAGCCCGTGTCGATGTTGACCGTCCGGTTGAGCCACTCCGGATCGGGAACCGGAGTATGTCCGTAGACCACGTGCGCAGCACCCCGGTATTCGGCGGCCCAGTTATAGCGGATCGGAAAACCGAATTCGTCGGTTTCGCCTGTCGTCTCGCCGTAAAGGGCAAATGCGCGGACTTTCCCCGAGCCGCGTCCCTGCAGGTCTTCTGTCAAACCGGCATGGGCCACGACGAGTTTACCCTGATCCAGCACGAAATGACTGATCAGGCAGTCGAGGAACCCGGCCAGCGCCTGGCAGAATGGTTCCCGCGTTTCTGTTGGCAGCGCTTCGATTTCAGCGATTGTCTCTGCGAGGCCGTGCGTCAGTTTGACATCTTTCCCTTTCAGTTTGCGGAGCAGTTTCATGTCATGATTTCCGGGAACACAGAGTGCCGTCCCCTGCTGGACCATGTTGCGTACGATGCGGACCGTATCCAGCGAACGAGGTCCCCGGTCGACCAGGTCGCCCAGGAAGACGATCTTGCGACCTGCGGGATGCGCATAACAGGCATCGCCCCACAGGGGATCTGCTTCCTCAACGCAGGTCGGCACATAACCCAACTCTGCGAGCAGCAGTTCCAGTTCATCACAGCAGCCATGAATATCGCCGATGATGTCGAAGGGACCCTGTTCCTCGCGACGGTCGTTCCAGAGGGGGACCCGTTCCAGGCGAGCCGCGTCGATCTGTTCGACCGAGTTCATTTCAAACACATAGCGGAAGCCCTCGCGACGGAGGCGTTTCAGATTGCGTTTTAACTGTGAGCGCTGATTGCGGACCACGTGTGATCCAAATGAACGGTCGGGGCGTTCCTGGTTCCGCGCATGGCAGATCTTTTCGGACAGGTTGAGCACGATGGCGACCGGCAGAAAGTGGTATTTCCGCGCCAGTTCGATCCACTGCGCCCGGGCCTCCTGCTGGACATTGGTGGCGTCCACGACCGTCAGCCGTCCTGATTTCAGACGTTGGGAGACGATGTAACCCAGCAGTTCGAAGGCTTCCTTCGTGACATTCTGGTCGTTTTCGTCATCGCTGATCATCCCCCGGCAGAAATCGGAAGAGATGACTTCAGTCGGCAGGAAGTGTTTTCGCGCAAACGTACTTTTGCCCGCCCCGCTGGGGCCGACGAGCACGACGAGTGAGAGTTTGGGGATTGAGATTTCCATTGGTAAATCGATAGATCTTTAATTTGTATTTGAAAATAGATATTCATTATGGTTCTGAAACATCTAGACACAGTTTCAGACGGTCCATCCCCTGGAATCAGGGTTTCGCAGTAACTCAGGGAATTCTTTGACTCGCTCTCGGAGTAGAGCCTGGCAACCGGGTAAATCATTTTTGATTTGTTCCGCCATTTGTGATTCAGTCGTATTGCCTAGAAGGACAGCCGCTTGTTGAATTAAAACGTTGACAAATTCGACGGTCAGATTAGTGGTCAGATAATCTGCATTGTTATCGGTCCATCCGGATCCCAAAATGAACGAGTCGTTTTCCCAGAAGTTCAGCTTGGAAGTATGCCACGATTTAAACAAAGGGTTTTCGTCATCAAAATAGAGTAATGCTGAAAAGTATTGAATCGCGGCAATCGCCTGACCGGGATGTTTAAGGGACCAGAGTCCTTCCCAGATCGGACTGATATCCGGTAGGATCACGCCTAGAGAATTAAAACGATAAAGCCAGCCAAATGAAGGGAGTTCATTTCGAATTTCCATCAGTCTGGTTACAGAAGTGACTCTTTTCAGAAGACTGTCTCGAAAAAAAAGCGTTACCTCTTCAAGTTGTTTGCTGGTGAGCATCGTTTCAAATACATTCCCTTGCAGAATTCCATAATGAAATTCGGAATCACCATGCGAACAAGATTCTGAATTCTGTAGAGTCTGATCCCAGTCCATCAGGCAGACTGGAAATAACCAGGCAAACAGTTCCGGCTGTAGTTTCACGTATGCCAGATCATGGTGATAGTACCATAAGTCACCAAAATCGATCTGGTCATAGGGAGTCTGCGCCAATTGCTCCAGTTTTTCGTCGAATCCGTCGAATTGCGACTGCCAGACGCGATCTGGTGGGGCGGGGTTATTAAAAATAGCGCGGACCCGTGCCCAGGTAATCGAGGAATCTATTGGTGGATTACTATTATTACTCATTACGTTCAAACACTCCCATTTGTGTGGGGGCACCTACGGCTTTGTCTTCCGGACCAACGGGCAGGAAGCGGGCAGAGTAACCGAATTGGTCTGCAATGCCGGTGGCCCACGTCTGAAATTCAGACCGCGTCCACTCGAAGCGGTGGTCGGCGTGACGCAGTTGGCCGGCGGGCAGGGTTTCCCACATCACGTTATATTCCCGGTTCGGCGTGGTCAGCACGACGGTTTTGGGACGGGCGAATTCAAACAGCATCCGTTCCAGCGCCGCCAGGCGGGGCGGATCGAGGTGTTCGATCACTTCGACCAGGGCCGCGGCATCGAAACCTTCAAGACGACGATCGCGGTAGGTCAGCGAGCCGTGCAGCAGCTTGATCCGTTGGGCCTGTCGTTCCGGCAGTCGTTTCAGTTTGAGACGTTTCGCAGCGATCTCCAGCGAGCGCACCGAGATATCCAGGCCGACGATCTGTTCGAACTGTCGATCGGACAGCAGTTCGCGAAGCAGCTTTCCTTCGCCGCAGCCCAGGTCGAGCACACTTTGCGCACCGGAAGCCCGCAGGGCGGCCATTACGCTGCCCAGTCGCTGCTGGTTCAGGGGAACCGCTTTATCGGGGAGGTCTTCTGCTGTCTCTTCGTTTTCGTTTTCCAGTTCTGTTTCTTCGGTCTCAGTTCCTTCGACCAGACGTGCCAGGGCAGTAAGGTACAGGCTCGGTTTATACTTCAGGTAACGGCGGCTGATCTGATCTTTCAGGGGATGGTCAGCCAGCCAGCCGGCTCCTTTCTCCAACAGCTTTTCCAGTTCGTTCTCGCCGACGAAGTAATGTTTGCGGTTGTCGAAGACCGGAATCAGGACGTAGAGGTGGTTGAGCAGTTCCGAAAGTGTTTTCGTGCCTGTCAGGGTGACGGAATAACAGGGGCTCTGTCCCCAGTCCGGGAACAGTTCATCCAGCGGATAAGACTCGATGGCGACTTCGTACCCCAGTGGTTCGAAGATTTCGCGAATCAGTTCTTCCCCGCCGCGGACTGGCAGGACGGCGATCTGTACCGTGAGAGGAAGCGGCGTGCTGACCAGTTCCGGACGATCCTTGCAACGTCCGTTGAGCGCGGATCCCTGGACCTGGGAGAGCGCGACACTCATGAAAGACGAAGCGACATAGGGCCGATCGTTAACGTATTGATCGAGCAGGAACGACTGTTGACGTCCTTTGCCGCGGACCATCCCCACCGGATCGACGTCCAGCAGCAGGCAGGCGGTGCACTGTTCCTCGGAAACTGTCGGATAAAACACGTGGGCGTTGCCGAAACTCAGATTGAAACTCTGAAAACGGTCCGGGTGTTTGTGGAGCAGGTAGCTCAGATCGCTGGCAGGTTGATGTGTCGTTGTGATAGATAACAGCATGTTGGATTCCCAACTGTAGAGAAGGATTCAATGTGCATTGTAAGTCACTGTATGAGCCTCGGTCAGCGTGGGAGGTTCGACTTTTTCTACCAGGCGGCGAATGACTTGTTCCGGGACCGGCTGGGGACGCTGGCGATTCTGTTTCAATATCGTTTCCAGCGGCGGTTCCAGATAGATCAGTTCGATGCGGGCACCATAGTCGGCAAAGAGTTGCAGCCAGCGTTGCCGGAGCTGTCGAGTCAGATTGGTGGCGTTGAAAGCGAAGTCAGCCTTGTCACGCAAGAGTTCGCGGCAGCGTTCCCGGGCCAGTTGGACGACTTCTCCCTGATTGTCCGTCGGTTCGACATCCAGGTCATCGCGAATGTCATCCAGCGAGACCACGGGTAGATCTGTGCGGTGCAGCGCGAGCCAGGTATCTTTGCCGGATCCCGGCAGGCCGGAGAGCATGGTCACCGTGCAACTGAACTCTTCATGGGGCACATAATGCACGTTCGGTTCCGGCGAGTGATAAAACAGGAATCGGGCCTGATCGTTGGCGAACGGGTAGGGCTGATCGAAACAGTGCTGTTCCTCGGCGATCATTTTCCAGAACCGCAGGTGCTCTTCGGGACGGGACATGCTGTCGGTCGTCCGTCCGCGGGTGTCGGACAGGGCGAACAGGTAGAGCAGACGGTGGTTGACCAGCCAGGAGAGGGAAATGACTTCCTGTTCCGGATTCGGTTTTTCCAGCAGAAAGGCGGGACGACCATGATAGCGGACCAGCCGGCAGATGGTTTCGCGGGTTTCCAGATCACAGCCCAGTCCGCGCAGAACATTTCGCGCCAGGAATTCTCCCTTCAGGGCATGCTTGGGCGAACGCAGGCGGCCGGTTTCGGGATCGACCTGCGTGGTCAACGGTTTGGCGGCGTCGTGCAGGAGTGCGGTGAAGATCAGGATGGACTGTTCCCGGTTTGACAAGGCAGACCACTCGGCCAGTCGGGGCAGTTGGCGGCAGACGAGTTGCGTATGCGTCCAGACATCCCCCTCGGCGTGCCACTCAACGCGGGTAACGATTCTGTGTAAGTTAAATAAATCTTGATGCGGACAACCGTTAGGTTGTTTAATGCAGGTGCTAACCAAATTGCACTCATGCCAAGAAAGGACTCTTGGAATGCCGCATCAAGATACCGAGCATCTTCGCATAAATATTCAGTCAATGAAAGCGATTTTTGACAGGCTGATTCCCTGCGAAACGTCTTCCCTGGTACGTCACGGCAATGCCTCTCTGGATCCGGGCTGGTTGGCTGCGGTTGCCATTCTCTGCATGGGCTGGACTGCCAAAGGAACACTTGGCGAAAGGGTAAAAACGGCCTACACGGTTGCCGGTGAGCTCTTTCAGGTTTCGACGACAGTGACACGACAAGGGCTGATGAAAGCTCTGGCGAACTACGGACAGCCATTGGTGGATCTGGTGATTCAACATCTTTCCTCAAAACTGGGACAATGGAAGGGCTATCGAACCACAGCAGGCAAAGTCACTCTGGCCGTGGATGCCACCAAGTTCTCTGCGCCTCGCTCAGCAGCCAATCAGCGTGAATTTGCACCAGGGATCCATCATAGAAGGTCGGCGAAATACCGCAAAAAAGCCGATGAATCCAAGGCGTTAACCGTTCAACTGTTAACGACCGTGCTCTGGCATCTGGGCAGTGGGTTACCGTTTCGCTGGTGTATTCAGGGGGCAGCTGGCAGTGAGCGAATTGCGGCCCGGGAAATGCTGGAATCCCTTCCAGAAAATGTCCGACTGGTTGGGGATGCGCAATATACAGGTGCTCCGCTGTGGTCAGCCATCATGGAGTCAGGGCATTCTTTCCTGTTTCGTGTTGGTTCGAACGTAACCCTGTTAAAATCACTTGGTCAGTTGAAAATTCGTGATGGCTTCGTCTATTACTGGCCCGACTCTATGCAGCGTCGAGACCAAAGCCCGCTGGTCCTGCGTCTGTTCCAGATCCATAATGGCAGGAACAAGATCTACCTGGTGAGCAACGAATTAGAAATGACCGATGCATGTGCCTGTAAATTATATCGTCAAAGATGGGGGATTGAGGTTTTCTTCCGCTCAGTAAAACAATCCTGTGAACGCAGCAAGCTATGTTGCCAGACGCCTGTAAATGTCATCACAGAATTAAACTGGACTCTGATCGGAATCTGGGTTGCGTTATTTGTCGGAAAAGACATGTTGCATAAGCAGGGAACGAATCTCAAAAAACTCAGTCCGATCAAAGTGATTCGTGTGTTTTCTCAGGCTGTCACGATAATTGCCTGCCATGCTCAGCAATGGGCGCCATTAACCGACCTGCTTTCGCAATCCGTGCTCGCCGAAGAAAAACGGCCGAATAACAGAAAAGCAAGCCGGGGACATCCGTGTAAGAAAAGGAAACGGCAATGCGGAAAACCAACTATCATTCAGGCAACAACGGATCAAAAAAAACTGGCGAAAATCTATCTTGAATAAAAGTCGTTACCCGCGTTGCGTGCCACTGGGCATCCTGCGCGCAGTCCGACATCGCCTGGCACCAGGGCTGCGTGGCGGCCCAGTCCAGGATCTCTTCCAGAGTCGATGTTGTCAGTGTCTGCCAGTTCATGACCAGATATCTGCCTGTTTGGAGAGCAGGTTGGGGACCATGGCCTGGTGTTGCCAGTGGCTGCTCAGTTTGATTTTTTCTACAAATTCGGGACGGACAAACTTGGACCTGCCGGTGACGGCTTCGCCCGCTTCGGTGCGGAGGTAAACGCCTTCCATCAGGTTGTCCGTGTTGTTCGTAAGTGGATTTTCAAAGGCGCTGTCAAATGCGGACTGGCCAATCAGCGTCTCCAGGTCTTTGCGTGCCAGGGGGCCGGTGTGGATCACGGGTACCGTTTCAATGCCGGTGCCTGCGAGCAGTTCCAGTCGACGGGCGAGGCTGAGAAAGACCTGTTGTACTTTATCGTAAATGTCAAATTCAAAGAAGTAGTGCGGCAGGCTGCGATAATGAATCGAGTGCCGGGCATAGACCCATTCGCCGAACAGGATGAACCGGTCTTCCAGCATCTGTTCCAGGACCGGCCGTTTGACCATGGCCCATTGCTTGAACAGATCGTACTGCGGGTGCATGCCTTCGTTAATCAGGTGCCCCCGACACTGCAGAACGAGTTCTCCCGTGGGAGAGAAATGGAGTCCGACGTTGGTGCCGTCAATCTTTTCCTCCACGATGAGAGACGGATCGGCAATGAACTGCAGCGAAGCCTGTTCGCTGAGCCGTTTGTCGTCTGCCGTCCCCGTAGAGCCGAACAGATGAGGTGTCCGCGGATATTTAACAAATTGATCGTGGGAACTGCCCATCGGTCCGGACTCTCTTTAACAAAAGTGAAGGGGATGTATCAGATTCAGCCGTTTCAGCATGCGCAGACGCTCTGCGTCGATTCTGACAGAAAACGGCTGACGAGAAAACTCAGTAATAGAAAACCGGCGCACGGTGATTCCTGCGCACGGTTGTTATTCTCTGAAAAAAGTGATTGCGGTTCACGCCGTCAAAAGCAGCCCCGCGTGAGGCAGCACTTTTTGAAGCGCTTGCCGGAGCCGCAGGGGCATAGATCGTTGCGGCCGAGTTTTTCTTCGAGCAGCTTGTCGCCATGCACGATACGGACGCCCCGTTTGACTTGTGTTTCAGACGGGAAGCCTGTGCGGCGTTTGCTCATCGTTTCAAAAAAATGGCCGGTCGTCGAATTCGGAAAATATCATGTCACACCTCCGAAGGGTCAGAGAACAGAGTGGTTTGAGAAGGGAGACACATGCACTTCAGAGAGGTTCGCTGAAATGTTGAAAGTTCGTTTCGGTGCATAACCGAGCCGGGCCACAGCCACGCGGCAGATAGCGTACGACAATTCGCGCTGCGATTACCGCAGGACCTTCTCCCAGATAGCGTTCCCGTAGAAATACCTCGTAGTAACCCGGGATCACTGCATGAGACTTGAATTTCTGTTTGGCTCTGACGTGCGGACAATCCCGAGTGAACGGGTAATGTGTGCAGCGGCTGAAACAGAAGTTCCACATGCTGGTAAAGGGGAAGAGTTGTCGTAACTCCGGAGTGGCTTTTGCGGCCTGATAAAAATCAAACAGATTCAGGCCGACGGGATCATCAGCGAGATGCGCATCATATCTGGCCCATCGCTCATCGACGACTTTGTGTGCCGAGATGCGGGGAAAGACCTGCACCGAACCGATGCCCCGTGCATGTGCCAGCTCTGCAGAATCCATCTGTTCCAGCACCCAGAGCCGGAACAGATGAGCCACTTCTTCGAGACGCGATGTCTGCAGTCGTGCCCTGGGGATTTCGTATTCGCTGCAATGACAGGTAAATAAGCGCCTGTCTTCAGCGCAGGTCAGATAGATCGAGCGTAATGTGTTTTCGAAAGTGACGTTCCAACGGGAATACTTGAGCAAAACGCTCTGTTCATCGGGGTGTACTGCGGGATTTTCTATGCTTTCCTGGTAGGGAACGACGCGCAGCATGATGTCTGTCTCGCCCAGTTTCTGACACAGGAGCGAGGCCAGGCTGTCGGTGGCCGTCAGTTCGGGGTAATGCTGATCTGTCATTGCTGTACTTCATGTTATATTTAAGACAATGCTGTTTTCATGATAACTGAAGACAAACCTCAGTCACCAGCGACACTTTAGTATCCCCGATTCTTCCAGTTCCGTTTTTCAATGCGACGCAGATTCGGTTCCCCGCATAACTTTGGTAAATAGGCTGCCAACCGCTGTAACTCATTATCTTGTCTGTCATCACCGAACCAGGGAGTGACGTAGATCGCATTTCCAAAGTTGCGTTCCACTTTCCGGGGTGTGTCATCCACGATCAGCGTGCGGTTCAGATCGTAGCCGCAGCGTTTCACTTTCCGCAAATCTTTGACGTAATAGTACGACTGCCACTCCGGATCGATGCGGGTAATGCAACGGTCCCGGCTCCAGGAAAATTCGAGTGAGACAGAGGCGGGGATAATCTGATTTACGATCGCCTGGACATAATCGGGACTGGACGAGGACCAGAGTGCGAGCTTGAACATCCGGGAGGTCTGTTCGAGGAATTCAGTGAGATAAGGGCGCAGGTAAACCGCATACGGACCAATGCGGCAGTCTGGACTGTGTGCTAAAGGCTGGACCGTGGCATGCAGCAGCGTTTCGTCAATATCGAGAATGAGCAGAATTGGCTGTGTGTAATTCACCTGTTTGATTTCATGAAAAAGCCGAACCGTTGTTCGGGGGCTGTGTCAATGTCGATGAGAAAACGGAGGCCTGTTGTAAAGGGTCTCCCTGACAATGACACGAGAGCCGGAGCCCGGTTCTCTTAAGTGCCTGTCAGGCACACTGCACCATGAGGTGTTATTCATGCGAATCCGTACTGGTTTGATCTGACGAATCTCAAGCGAGCATATCAAAGGCGTTCTGCGCCCGGGATATGACTTGGGGGGGGCGATGTATGCGCATCGCAGGTCTGATTTTTCCTTTTTTCAGTACGGTAACCATGAATTCTCAAAACCAAAAACACCACGCCGCCCGTTGCGTGGACGCGCTGATTGCGCACCAGTCTGTCTCATTACGCGGCGTTCGACATCCTTTCTGGCGACTGATCCAGGTGATTCGTGCCAGAACCAGTCTGCTTTCTCCCCGGTTAGGAGCAGATTATGCCACGCATCCATCTGATGCGAAACGCATTATCCTGGCTTGTCGCAGACTGGCCTGCCATCGCAAACAATGGTATCAGGATCCGGAAGACTGGAACCCTCCAGAGGGCAGCAGTTTCGTGCAGATGCGATCGCTGGTACAACATCTGCTGGATCAGTACACCGTGCCTGACTTTATGGCGTCGGTCTGGTGGACCGATTACCCTGATGTCACCGGAATGGAACTCTATCTCCATCTGGGAGCGGGTTACAGTATTCGTCGATTTCCCAGACTTGCTCCCTTCGAAATCACGAAGGCGATGGCAGCACATTTCATTGATGTCCCGGATGACCTGCGCTGGGATGCTGCGATTCGCTGGTCCCAGGTTCTGGCACTGGGGGGAGACGCGCGGCTGGCACGGATTCTGGTTTCCCAAACATTACTTTCACGACAGACGTCTGACGAGCGTTTCTGGGAGACAGTCATCCGCTTCCTGATCCAGTATCAACCGATCTCAGCAGACGAAACCAGAGCGATTGTCGAGTTTATCCTGGAACAGCGGTTTTATCCCGCTGAAAGAATCTGGGGGATCGGCTCCGGTCATCATCCGGTTCAACCTGATTTCAGCTTGCAGGGACGGACGCTGATGTCGCTCCGGCGGCATATGGTTCATTGGAGGACTGAATTAATGGAGAAAGGCATCATGCCGCCACCCAATGTCAATTGGCTCGACTTTGCCTGGAAACGGAGTGATATCAGAGCATTTCGTTGTAAGCAGGAGGGTACAACCTGGAGCATCGAAGAACTGTTAACACCCCGCCAACTGCAGATGGAAGGAAAAGTCATGCAGCATTGTGTGGCGGACTACATCTCAAAATGTATCAGACGGAAGACGACCATCTGGTCGATGAAAATGCAGAAAGGGAACAGAAAAAATCGTCAGCTGACGATTGAAGTACTGCCACAGAAAAAAGTTATCTTCCAGGTAAGTGGAAAATGCAACTGTGAACCGAGTGAGACGGCGCGTGAGATCCTCAAATGCTGGGCGGATCAGGAAAGTCTGACCTTCAATGAGTCGATTTAAGATGTCACCACGCTCCGGGCAGCCTGATCCCGGGAGCGTGTTTCAGCAAGCGTTGAGCAATTGCGTCAGAAAATCGGTGTATTCTGTTTTACATGGCAGCTGATTGTTGACGGTCATCCGCCGTCGGAGCGCGACAACTGCTTCTCCGGTGACGGGATTGATGGCCGGTTTGTCGTACCCTTCCCAGTAGACCGCGATCCCCTGTTTCTGCCAGGCGGGCAGATCATTGAAGTTGATGCCCCGCTGGAACAGAAGTTCGTTCTTCTGGCCGAAGGTCAGGCCGGATAGCTGTTGAGTGGCCTGTCGGGCGTCTCGTCCCTCTTTGCGGAGGCACCAGTAACAGTGAGCGTTCAGGGCATTGCGTGCCGCATCGGCACTGCGCCAGCGGAAATAGTCAATCACCCGGTCTCGGTTGGGAAGCTGTGAAATCCGGCAGTCAAACGTGGCGACCTGTCCCAGTTGCAGTGAGAACTGTGCGCTGGCTTCCCCGGCCAGCACGGAGTTCAGTTTGCGGAGTTTCCGTCCGAACAGTTGCTCTTGGCGATCAAAGAGCAGCGAGATTTCGTCGCTTTCGGTGAAGGCATAGACGATGCGGAAGCCACAAGTCATCAGTGCTTTCACTGTCCGGACCATTAGATCCCGAAATTGCGCATCAAAGGGACGTTCAAATGCGCAGACTTCTTTGGTGAGCCGGGTAAATCCGCGTCCATCCAGCCGGGCGATCATATACATGTCGGGCAGGACGCAGGTGTCTGCAGCGGTTTCATAAACCCGCATCTTCTGATCCAGTTCATCAAAGTTCATCGTTCCACTCCTCTACCAGGAACTCTCCCTGTTGCAGACTGACATAAAACAGTTGATCAAAGCCTTCTTCCAGCGACGGACGCTGCAAGCGTCGGGCTGCAGACAGGATTGCGACGTCGGGAACCCGCGCGGGGGGCTCGCGTTCTGCATTCCGCTGCAGGCAGGGATTGACGCGGGAGGCGAAGTAATACCCGTTGATGGTAAAGCCGAACTGACGGGCCAACTGTAAGTATTTGGCACGTTCTTCGCGGCTCGGGCTCGTATTGTCGACCACGAATTGCTGGCCGGTCTGCAGGCAGGTTTCCAGGAAACGTGTTTCCCGGGCACGCGTTTTCAAGAGGTCCAGGCTGATGCGCACGTGGGTTGCGAAAAACATCTGTCGATAAAACGAACTTTTTCCGGCTCCCGGAATGCCTGTAAAGATGACGGCTTGCATTTTAGTTCCTCAAAGTTGCGAACCCTGCAGTCGGGCAGTGTGTCGTAGAACAAAATTCCAACCTGTTTCTTATCTCGAAAGGAGGAAAACGATGTTATACAGATCGACTCTGAAACACAGACAAAGGTTCAAACAATTGAATTCGCTTTTTACAGAAACGACACTCAGTCATGTCCCACAGAAAAGGAACGTCTACAAAACAGGCAGCAGATCCTGAGCTGCTCGCGCATCTTCAGAGTCTCAACCTGAAGACGATCGCGGAGTATCGCCAGTGGTGCGTCGATAATGGATTTCGCACCGGTCTGCGTAAGTCGCGACGGCAGCGTCGTGAGGAACTGCTCTATTTCCGTCGCAGACTGGCAGTCAACTGTCTCCGACAGCGAAAGCAGCAGCGGTCGATGGTCGAGAAGCTGGACGCTGTCTGTACCATCGATGCCGAACTCAGCTCGATTACAGATCCAACGCTGAGAAATATTTCCGAACTGTATGTATTTCAGAGCGCTCGCCTCAATCGACCGGGGATTGTTCGGACCTCATTTCTTAAACTGATCTCTCATCTCTATCGTCATCAGTCAAAGCTGTTAGACGATGATGAAGAGATGTTCCAATGGGGCAATTATGCCGCCGCTCTGGTTTCGATCGCCACTAAAGCACGTAGCTGGATTCGCCCCATCGAAACCTGGCGTCCGCGAGGCAGAAACAGACGACAGCAGCTCACTTCGCTGTTAAGGCATTTATTTGTTCAATATCAGATGCCACTGTTTTTCGATTCCGTCTGGTTGATGTATTCATCGCCGAAGTTCGAAATCTGTCGCGACTGGTATCTCGATGTCGGACGGGGGGAGAATATTCGTCACTGTCATTTGCCGATTCCCTATACGAAAAAAATGGCTCACTATTTCATGCAGGCGCCTCGGGATCTTTTCCTGTTTCAGGCACTGCGCTGGGGACAGATTCGGGGACTGGGAGGTGATGTCAATCTGGCCCGCGCAATTCTTTCAACCAGGCTGGCCACAGGATTCTCCCGGGATGAATTCTGGACTTCTGTCATTCTCTGGTTGGTTCATCGGCCACAACTGGACCGCAGTCAAATCAAGCTGCTCGTAGATTATTGTATCTTTCAGAGATATGGGGTATTGCCGGAAGAGTACGATGACGAATCGGCCCCTGTGAATGAATATTGCGTCAAGGGACGGACTGCTCAATCGCTGACGCGTGATGCTGCTGAATGGTATCAGGAACAGGAAAATCAAAAACGAATTCCAGAGTATGTCTGGGAACCAAGCGGGATTCCCGGGTTTGATTATCGGGATGAGGATCAGGAAAATCAGATCGGGAAACGCTGGGTAATTCGAGAACTGCTCAACAGTTACGAACTGAATACGGAAGGAAAGCAGATGAATCACTGTGTGGGTACTTATGCTTCCATTTGTGCCGGGGGTGAATGTTCGATCTGGTCGATGCAGATCGAGGTTCAACAGGGATTCAAAAAAGCGATTACGATTGAAGTCCATCAGGAGGATAAACTGATCTGTGAGGTACGCGGCAAAGCGAATCGGCTGCCAAATCGACGAGAACGGAACGTACTGCGTTGCTGGGCGGAAACAGCGGGACTGAAGTTATCGCGATATCTTTAAGTCTGAATTCCCTCGACCCTATAACCGGTATATTTTACCTGATCAGTCCTGGCAAGAGGAAGTAGGGAACGGTTATACAGAATCACCGGATTCGTGCATGAGTGATTTCCCCCATTAGCCGAATAAGAATCTGAGCCACCATTTTAACCGTTACAGACTGGAATTGATCACTCTCGGAACAATCCCAAACATTAGGATAACAATGAACGCTAGAGTAACCTCCCGGCTTCTAGCCCTGCTGTTCCTGACAGTAGCAGGTCTGTCTACACCTGCACTTTCTTACGGTCAGGACCCGGAATGGCTCCAGGAAGAAGATTATCTGTATCGCGCCTACTTTGACTTTACGGGTTCTGCCGGAGGTTATCGTGATGTAGGACAGGGCCTGCTGTTTGTTCCTCTTGCCCAGGATGAAGAAAGCCTGTTCTTCGCTGATCTGCGCGGGAATATCTTCAACGATTCTTCGGCTGAAGGAAATTTCGGCCTGGCATACCGCAAGATGGTCAACGATGAGTGGATTGCCGGCATGTACGGTTTCTACGATGTCCGCCGCAGCAATTATAATAATATGTTCCGGCAGGGAAGCTTCGGCCTGGAGCTGATGAGCATCGAATGGGATTTCCGGGTCAACGGGTATATTCCCGGGCAGGGGCCCCAACGCGTTGATTCGCTGTCGACCGCTTACCTGAGCGGAAATAATGTCGTGATGCGGGCTGGAGAAGAACGGGCCTACTGGGGAACCGATTTTGAAGTCGGGCGGCTGCTGAAGACCTTCTACCAGATGAAAGTCGATGCGGAACTGCGTGGTTATGTGGGCGGTTACTATTTTGATAATAACGCGCCTAACTTCAATAAGATGACCGGTCCCCGGGCCCGCGTGGAATTCCGTATGTTTGATCTGCCGTTCCTGGGCAATGGTTCGCGTGTCGTCCTAGCAGGACAGTACCAGCATGACGATCTGCGGGGCTCCCAGGGAGAGGGGCTGCTGACAGTACGAATTCCGCTGCCCGGCAATGGGGACAGCCGGAAGCTGACCCGCTTTCAACGCCGGATGGTTAACCCGATTCAGCGTGATATCGACATCGTGTTAAATCAGGCCCAGGCACCGGAAGAATGTGCAAAGCTGCAGTTGAACGGCCAGGAACTGAAGAATATTACCTTCATCGATGCGAACACCCCGAATGCCGAGGCGGTCTTCAATGCCGCAGGCTCCAACAGTGTGGTGCTGTTTGACGGGAGTGCCGGTACCATCCATACCGCGACCGGCTTTGTCTTCAACAACGGGCAACTGGCTCTGGCCGGGGGCACCGATGTGAATGTCGTCGGCTGTGCATCCGGTGCGGTCACGACCTTCCATTATGGAGGGAAGCCACTCGTGCAGGGAGACAATATGATTAATGATGTCTTTACCCTGGCGGACAATGCCAGCATCGTGGGGTTGAACGTGACCGGTGGTCTGAATGGCATTTACGGTAATAACCTGAGTGGTTTTTACATCACTGGGAATACTGTCAGTAACGCTTTCGAGGATGGCGTACACCTGGATGGCGACACAAATGGTACGATTACCAATAACACCTTTTTCGGGAATGGTGTCATTACCTATGAAGACGGTCTGAACATAGAACATCTCACCGGCGGTACCATTTCGGGTAATACCTCCCGTGGAAACGGATATGGATATTACTTCGAGCGGGTCAGCGGGGGGACGATCAGCAACAACGTTGCCGAGTTGAACATGGTCGATGGTTTTGATTTCGACGACTTCGATGGCGGGACTCTGACCGGGAATACGGCCCAGTACAACGGTGAAGACGGTTTTTACTTCTATAATCAGATCACCGGAGGCGAGATCTCAAATAACATCGCTCGTGAAAACTACAATTTCGGATTTGACATTGACGCTGACGCTGACGTTGACGGAGTCACTTTCAGCGGCAACCAGGCACTGGAGAATGACTACGCCGGTTTTGCTTTCTTTGGTCATGTCAATGGCGGAACGTTCTCTAACAACATAGCAAATGGGAACGACGCCGGGTTCTACTTTGATCAAGATGTTGACGGAGCCGTTATCACTGGGAACGTGGCTAACAATAATAACCTGAATGGTTTCTGGTTTGATGACAAAGTCACCAACACGACCTTCACGGGGAACAGCGCCAGCCAGAACAAGGGTAACGGGATCAAGTTTGGTGACACGGTCGGTGTGGGGACGCTGATCAGTAATAACAAAGCCCTGAACAACCTGGATGACGGGTTTGACTTCGAAGATCTGAACGGCGGGACGATCATGAACAACCTGGCGCAGGGTAACCAGGAAGATGGTTTTGACTTTGATAACGTGATCGTCAGCGGTATCTTCAGCAACAATACTTCGATCGGCAATGCCGCGAACGGTTATGATTTTGTCGCACCAATTTCCGGTGGAACGCTGGACGGGAACACTGCCCAGAGCAATGCGGGGAACGGTTTCTCGATCGGCATTTTCTCGGGAGGCAACACTGCATCGTTCTCGAACAACACTGCGATCGACAATGTGTTTAAGGGCTACGATATCCAGACCGGTGCACCACAGACTGGTACTGGAACCAATACCGGCTATGGAAACGCCACCGACAGTAACTACTGATCCGCTTGAACCAGCCTGATCGAAGCCCCATTAAAAGGGGAATACTCCAGAGAGAGTATTCCCCTCAAGGGGTAACTGTACTGCACGCGTTCAATGGCTGCAGCTTGCACCGGCTCCCGCGCAAAGCGGTTCGACTTCCGGGAAGTCGATTTCGGTCTGGGCGATGTTGTTGAAGTAGTTGGTAAAGATGTTGAGCGCCACGTTGGCGGCGATCTCAGCGACCTGTTCATCGCTGAAACCGGCTGCACGCACGTCCTGCAGATCCTGATCGGCGACCTGTCCCCGTTTGTGGACGATCGACTGAGCGAACTTCAACAGGGCAGCCGCCTGTGGATCGGCGTCTGAGCCAGACCGGTTTTCCCGGATCTGTTCCGGAGTCAGACCGGCCATTTTTCCGAGAGTACTGTGGGCGGCCAGGCAGTAGCCACACTCGTTGGCTTCCGCGACCGTTAAGGAAATCTGTTCCCGGTGCTGATCCGTCAGGGCCCCCTGTTTCAGGAGTCCGCTGAACTGTAGATAAGACTCCAGGACGGCAGGGGAGTGTGCCATGGTTCTCATCAGATTGGGAGTCATCCCCAGCTTCTGTTGAACACCAGCGAGTAAAGTCTGGACTTTAGCAGTGGCGGCTTCATTGGTGAGGGCGGTTAAACGTGGCATGGTCGTTCTCCTTTGAAAAATGAAAGTAACAGTGGTTTACTTAAGTTTTATTAAACAGACAGGTCTGTATATTATGTGCTAAATAAAAATGATGTTTTACTACGATTGAACGCCGGCAATCAGTTGAAACGCAGCCTCTTCAGCGATGGTAGCTGCTTCTGAACTGCCTTCGCTGACCGAAGTGACGATGGCCCCTTCCACGAGGACGGAGATCGCCGGTGCGACTACTTTCGCCTGGGAACCTTCGGACTCAACGATGATCTCCGTCAACTGCTGCTTGAAACGGCGTTTGTGGTCGGCACAGAAATCCGTGGCTGCCGGGTTCGAGTCGGCCAGTTCCGAAGTGGTGTTGATAAAGGCGCAACCCCGGTAGTCAGGGCACTCAAACCAGTCTTTCAGGGCAGCGAAAAAGGCTCTGAGCGGCTTCATCCCTTCGGACTGATGCTCCATCATTCGTTGTTTCAGATACAGATCAAATTGTTCCTCCCGATATTTGAGGACCGCCAGGACGAGATCGTCCTTGGAGGGAAAATGGTTATACAGCGTCATCTTGGCGACCCCCGCCTCTGCGATCACCCGGTCGATCCCGACCGCGCGAATCCCTTCCGCATAAAACAGCTTCTCGGCTGTTTCGAGGATACGTTTGCGGGCTTGGGATGCTCTGGGTGTCTTATTCATACTTGAAGTATACAGACCTGTCTGTTTTAGTCAAGTGGGAAATAGAAAAAAAATGATTCACTGTGTGTCAGGACCAGTCGAATGTTGTCAGAGCGAGCTGTTGTTCTGGATGATAAAACAGCAGGAGGTTGCAGGGGTGTTCGTCCACATAACTGTATGCGGGAATGGAGCCAATGAATTCGAATCGGGAGCCGTCTTCCGCAACAGGCAGGGGACTGGTACAGGGATCTCCCTCTTCATCCACACATTCGACTTTTGTCAGGGGAAACTCTGTCGCGCTGGCCCAGTTTCCCCAGCCGGGGAACCCTCCCAGTTTCTGCGTGAGTTCTAACCGGGAGTCGTCAGAATATTTTCCGTTTCGACGTCGTGCGAAGGATTGATGCAGAGCTCCAAATTCCTGAAAGTGCTTTTTGTTTTTTGTGTAGGATTTTCTTTTGAGAGCGTAGACTTCCTTCAGTTCCTGAAGCGCCTCTTCAGATAAGGAAACGTCGTCGCGATAATCGAGATCCTCATTGAGAAAATAGTGAAAATCGGCAGCTAAAGTATATTGTCCCTGGTCATTGATGTGATAACCAATCCAGTTTGGTCGGCAAAGATAGGTGTGATATTTTTCGGTCTCGCTGCCAACAACTCCTGACTTTTCTCCGCCAAACGGTTCCATGGGAAGGACAAAATGAATTTTTCCTCTCCAGTCCTGGTTGATCCTGGAGAGTGATACAGTGGCAAGCGGGAGGATGAATTCCAGGTAACGTTTGGTATCAGATGCAAACACTGTTTTCGGATCAGGGAACGCCTGGAAATCATCTTGATTATGGAAGAGTTCAATGTAGGGCATTGTCTGTATTCTTTCCGATTGGATTTCTAAGGTCTGAGAAAGGTGTCAGCAGCTTATCACGTTTTGACTGGGAGTAAAAGCAGTGAAAACTTATTTCACTCACCTTGGGTTGCGTGTCCTGATGTGAGCAATCCGCTGCTTCTGATATTGTTGTCGAAATGGTCGAGTTAAAGGGGGAACCAGTACGTCTCGCCCGGAACTTCGGGTTCAATCAGGACCTGGGTTGGATGAACGAACCGGCGGTCGAGCATGATCAGGGGGGCGAACAGGTAACCCAGATCGTTGCCGCGACTGACGTACTTTCCACTATAGTTTTTGAACCGGTACTGAAACCGGCAGCCTTCCGGATTCCAGGTGGAAATGTCAGAGACCGACAGTCCCATACTGCGGTAACGGACTTCGCCCGACTGGTTGAAATAATAAGTGCCCATGCTGGAGAGGATGATGTAGATCCCGACGTAACAGACAAACATGATGCCTGCAGTCATCAGCAATTCTCTGACCACTTTCCTCCAGGACACTGTCATGGCGGTGATCAATCTCCTCTCCTGTCAGACGACTTACCCGTCTTCCGGAAAATCGTCGAGTGAAATAATCGGTAGGGGATGGGAGCAAAATTCATCTTAGCAATCCAAAAATTCAGATCGCAAGCAGAAAATGAAATTTCGGATGGGCGCGGTGCGTTAGCGGAGGGCGTTCAGAATCAGCAGGATCACAGCGACCAGCGCGAGGATCACCATCACACAGCCCCAGTCGAAGGGGCGGGACTCTGCGCCCACCGCGGCTTCGTAGCGGATCAGGTCTTCCAGCTTTTCGGCGTTGTGCGGGTGGCCGCATTCGCAGGGAGTGTCGATTTCCGCATAACGCAGCCCGGCACATTTGGGGCAGCGACCACAGCACTCGCAGTAGGGGAGTGCACATTCCGGACAGTCTTTGAGTTCCGGTTTCACACGCTTCAAACCACAGACCGGGCAGCGGCCGCAACCGGGACAGACGGCCCGGGCGGGATCGAAGACGGTTGTTTCACAACCCAGGCAGCGGATATAGGGGAGCTCACTCATGTCTGCATTCTGCGGGCGGGGCACAGAGGTCAAAACAAGTCGACGGGAAAAAGGCTTTCCGTCGCGGTTTATTCAATCTTGAAAGGGAGATTCAAATCGAATGCTTCCTGTTGTTCTTTGCTCAGGCTGTCGCGGACGACGCGGAGCGTGTATCCGCCGACCAGCTTTCCGTCGGCGACATACATCCAGTCTGAGATCTGGTCTACGGGAGAGTGGACTTCGTCCCCCACAACATATTTCTTGATCTGATAGGGTTCGTTATCCAGGGTGCCATAATACTCGTCCGCTTCGAAGCGGACCGGCGTGGTCCAGACATGTTCCTGGTGCTCACCGTCCTCAATCAGGAGTTTCACGGAGAAGTAAGACTGATCTGGTCCAGCCTTTTCAAACGCGGTTTTGAACTCAGCGAACGTTTCGCGGGCCTTGTCGATGGCCGCCAGCATTTTCGGGTCATCCGCTTCGACATAGGTGATGGCCGGTTCGCCTTCGCGTTCGACCATTTCGCCTGAACGGGGCTGCTGGTTATCGCAGCCCGCACTCAGAGCGCAGAGCGCCAGCAGGGGGAGGGCACAGATGAATGAGACTCGCATGAGACGGGTTCCTGAAACAGAGCGCAAGGGGCGCGTAAGAGAGTTCACAATGGTGGTGAACCCATCCTAACGAACCGCGGCGTCTGTGTCAGGCATCTCAACTGGAAACCGGTGGCGGATTTACAAAACAGAGCGGTGTTCAGACTTCCTGCATTTCAGGCTGTCGTTCTTCCTCTCCGTTGTAATAATTCGTAAGAATCGACTTCATCTCCTTGTTGCCTCGGGAGATTTCGACGATTTCATCCCACATCTCTTCGGAGAGCAGCTGTTTCAGGGGTTGCTCGAGGCGGGGGATCCGGTGAAAGACTTTGAGCAGTTTGCGGTCCCAGACCTTGTAGTACTTGATCAAGTCGTTGGGGTAGACGATTTTGCGGCGGGTGCCTTCGTCGACGCCCCGGAAGGGGGCGGGGATGTTTAAATAGCCGTAGTCATCGGTCAGTTGTTCGCCGGGGTGGATGTCCCGGATGGCGATTTCGAAGTCGTACGCGGTGGTCAGGCAGTTGGAGTTGAAGCTGTGGTTGACGTAGCGGCCGTTATCCCAGCAGAGGACCAGGTTCCCCTGGTTATTGCGGAACGAGTAAGTATCCAGAATATTCTGGTAGATCTCGTCCATCGATTGAAATTCAGACGAGCTGAACTCGCGGTCGAGTTTGTCGAGCACCCAGGTAATGGAGCCGGCGGGAATGAATTCAGTGGCGACAACGCCGTAGCCGATTTCGTTGCTGATGAATTTCAGCTCAGTTTTGGGGTGTATCATGGGATTGATTCTCGAATACACGGTCAGGGAGTGTGTCCGCAGGTTGTTGGCTTTGCGCAGCCCCCCGGTCACACGGTCTTTATTTCACAGAGCACCTCTTTGTTCCAGATAGAAAAAACTGAAGAATATATATCGTCAAAAAACCGGTTTGCCCAGTCCCGCATCATGAAATTTTCACGAATCGGGGCAGGTCTTGTTTGGGGGCACCACGGACCCCCCGGCAGGCACACCGGTGGGGTGACCTGCCGGGCGGGGAATGGAAGTTTATTCCGGTTCAGGGGCCTGCTTGGGATTGGGCCCGTAGGAGTTTGTGTCCGGATCGCTGTCGATGACCATGAAGATGAACATGATGATCTGGCCAAAGAAGGGAATGAGGTTGATCAGAATCCACCAGCCGCTCTTGTTGGTGTCATGCAGTCGGCGGATAGTCACTGTCCAGTAGGGGAGGAAGATAAACAACGAGTACAGGCCGGAGAGGGAGACGGAAATCAGACCCTTGGTATCTCCAATAATGGCCCCGAGGATCCAGATGACGATCGCGATCAGCATATTTATCAACACGAACATCCAGTACTCTTTTCTGCGTGCCCTGCCGGAAATGTCTGCATATTTCTTGATGACAGTCAGATACCAGTTCATGTCGTTGCCTTTCGTTTGCCTTGGATGTGAGGAGCGGGTTCTGTTTCAGCCGGGCGAAAGTAGGATCGCGGGGGCTGTTCAGTATAGTATAGCACACACTGTCAACCTGCCCGGATGATACCATATTTTGTGGTCAATTCCCGGGTTTGGCTGGTCTGGCAACGGTTCGGGCGAAAGGTACGGGCTCCAGGAAACCATACTGATTTTATTCCGGATCTGCCCAGACCCCGAATTCGTTCCCCGAGGGTTCCCGAAACTGAAAGCGTCTGCCACCGGGGAAGGAAAAAATCGGCTTGATGATCTCCCCGCCGGCGGCTTTTACCCGGGCTAATGTGTCTTCCAGGTTCCGGCTGTAAAAGACGAGCAGGGCGCTACCGTTTGTGGTGGTTGAGCTGAGGTCTGACTGGTAAAAGCCGCCTTCCAGGCCTGCGTTCGTGAACGCAGTGTATTCCGGACCGTAATCGGTGAACGACCAGCCGAAGACCGTTTCAAAAAACGTCTTCGTTGCGGACAGGTCCCGGGCGGGGAATTCGACGTAGTTGAGTTTTTCGTGAGCCGGCATGAATTTACTTCCAGAATAAAGGATTGTTGTACTTCAGCTTAAGTCGTGGCTGCCCTGAAATGAAGTCTGAGTAAGGTCTTTCCCGTCGGTGCATGAATTGATTCCGGCAGTTACTTCAAATGGCCAGAGATCCTGGAGGAATGCATCCACTCGTCAGACTTTTGGCTTGATCTGGCTGAAAAGGAGATTACTCTGGAATTCTTCAGACGGGGCTTGTCTTAATGACAGTTTCGCTTGCTATGGTCTTGTTTACCAGACGATTTCCAATAGTACACAGCATTCAATTTGTAGCGAGTCACATGATTCTGTTTCTCTCAAGTGTCTTCATTCAGGAGTTTTGTGCCATCAATCGCCTGCCCCATCCCGTTCGAAGTTGTCTCTGGTTGCTCATTATTTTGTCCCCCCTCGGTTGCTCCCGGAGTGATCAGCCAGAAGTCGTCGATTCGAGCACTCAAGAAATTCAGACCAGCTCCCCGCAATCAAGTCAGCAGGAGCCACCTCAACAGAAGAGCAACGAGTCTCCAAAATCGATCGAACCGATGAAAGTTGGCAATAGCTGGCTTTATCGTGTTACCGATGCAGATGGAACCGTCCGGCGTGTACTTCGCACGATTTCCGAGACGAAGATGGTTGATGGAGAAGTGGTCTATCACTACTCAGTCATCGACCCTGATGACCAGCATGATTTTGGTGGTTATGACCAGCTCATCAGAGATGGAGCAATCCATGTTGCCTTCGAGCACGACCCGGTCTTCCGGAAAATTGTTCCACTGTCTCCCAAGCTGGGAGACAGCTGGGAATCAAAAAAGATTTCATATAAAGATACCTACAAAATTGTTTCTCTTGACGAAACCGTTGAAACGCCGGCAGGCACTTTTCAATGCGTTGCCGTATTGAATGAAATCGTCGATCGAAAAGGGACATCTCAGGTCACATTCTACTTCGCGCCAGGAATCGGCGTTGTATGTACGCACTACAGTGATGGGACAGATGAACGTTTATTGAAAGCGAACATTGTCGACCAGGGAAAGTAAAAGAGCAGGAATCAACCCAAAAAGAGTTCCCCGGTCAGCCGGTGCGTTTTGTGATCTGCGTTATCGGGTGTAAAGATCGAGTATGCGTTGATCGACGTCGGGAAGCGGAGTCTCGTCACACTGTGCGAACATCACTTCATGTTCGATCCAGTAACGCGAGAAGAATAATTCAAACGAATCCAACCAGTAATGAAAGTCATTCACACTGATTTCCTCAGGCTCGTAGTCCATGTCATCGGCATCGAAGTATTCGAACGACGAGACCACACAGGAATCGGAACCGTCTGAATTCAGATACAGGTACCAGTGGACACTGTCCTGCTGATCGGAGAGAAAGCGTGCCAGATATCCGTTTTCAAACGGGAGCAGGTTCTCAGCCAGACTGAGGTAATCGCCATTGGCCGACCGCAGATGTTTGTGCAATGCAGGATCGCCGAAGAACAGGAGGAATTCGGGGGGTAATATGACTGCGTGTTCTCTGGCAGACGCCACCAGCGATTCCAGTTGGGCAGGCAGCGCGTCCTGCCGGCGGTCGCCGATGGCCCACTCGGCGTGTTCGGGCGTGGAGCGCAGCCAGTCGAAGCGACCGTCGGGAGTGTAGGGCACTTCCTTTTGATCGACGGTGTTCTGAAATGGTGATTGTTCGATTTGCATCGCTTAAGTCCTGTAAATAGCCATTGATAGACAGAATCAGACACACTCAAAACCTATCAGGAATTCTGTCTCTGATCAATCGACTTGCAAAGTACTACTGCTGATCACTGGGAGAGCAGGGAAGGTCGAAGAGAGCGGTGAAAGGAGTCCTGAATCCGACAAAAAGTGTCCTGATCCTTTTGTCGCTTCATTTATTTTCTGAAAGGACTCGCAGAGCGTGAGGTCTCAAATTCTCCCTCCTGAAACGGCCAGGGGCCTTTCAGACCGGATTCGATCCAGGTATTCAAGCGGGTAAAGATCTCGTCCTGGTTATGGCGGGCTGTTGTGTTCCCTTTTTCAAAGCGGGCGAGTTTCAGAAACAGGGTCCGGGCCTGGGCCGGATCAGGGGCTCTCTGGTAGATTGCCAGTTGTCTTTGATGTCCCAGCATGAGCCAGTTGAAAGGCCCCGAGGCGAGTGAACCGAATTGAAACATCCCGACTTTCCAGCCAAAGATATCCAGCCCTTCCGCGTAAGGGACCCGGGCCCAGACATGCTGATGCTCCGGTTCGACCTGATCCCGGTACCACTCGCTGCAGGGATTGAGGCGATTACGGGAAGAGAGCAACCAGCCGACACCAATCATCCGCCACTCGGTATGTTTCATCCCGCAGATGGCACAATCGTGATACGTCGCAATGATCATGGGAAACAGCAACAGGAACAGAAGAAGCAGAATGGCCTTGATCCAGCGGCCAAAACGTCGACGCCGGGGAGGCGGACTGTCAGGGGATGCGTCAGGCGTGTCGGCGCTCTTGACTGCAGCGGAATCGGTCTCTTTGGGCGTGTGGTCCATCCGCGTAAGGTAACTGGTGGATCGGAATTCGTCTATATGATTCCCATCGAATCCCCGTGAAATGAAACAGGCCCGCTGGCGGTGTGCACAGCGGGCCTGTCGTGATGAGTCATTCACGCAGAACTATTTCTGATGGTGTTTCGAGAAATGTTCTTTGAGCAGATCGCGACCGAAATCGCCGTCGAATTCGCGGAAGACCGCGTGGACGTGATTGGCATCGTTCTGGGTATTCGCGAATTCAATCAGGAAGACCTTGGACTGAATGCGGTAGTAATGGAATTTTCCGCGTGCCTGACCGCCACTCCAGGCGAAGTAGAGGTGGTCGCCGTCACGCAGGTTCCCCAGGTAGCGGGTTCCCTTGAGCAGTTCCGGACGGAACCGGCCCAGGTAGGCATTCACCAGACGCAGCAGCATTTTCTGCTGTTTCGGATCGAGGTCGGCGTACTGGATGCCTTTGTGCGAAACCAGGCCTTTGTCGGCGACGGGATCGTCGGTGGTGAGGACTTCCTTGATCACGCTTTTGGCGAGCAGTTTTTTGTCCATCTCAGTCGTGTCAATCGTGGCGATGGCCAGTTGATCCGGGTTGAAGGATTTGACCAGGTTCAACGCCAGCTGCTGTTCTTCCTTAAGGACTTCAACACCCTTGAGGGGGCCCTGCATGACTGTCGCGGGGTTCGACCCGAAGAAAGAAGGGGTGACCGAGAATTTCTCGCCGTCGACGATGGTGACATTCACGCTGAGGTGGTGTCCTTCAAACCGCCAGCCCCAGGTCCCTTTGGCATCGGGGTTGCCGAAGATGGAGACGTAGTAGAGTTCCGGGTTGCGGTAGTCTTTGCCTTCCAGTTCGAACAGCACGTGCTCCAGCGCGCGGATGGAGTTCATTTCCAGATAGCCGCGGTGGGAGAGTGCGGTCGCGGGGAGTGTGACGGCGAAGATCTTCTGCTGTGGTGTCATCTTCGTCATGGGCAGTCCGGTCCGTCCGCCCTCTTCTTTGATGGCGAAGTCCGGAATGAAGTACCACTGGTCGCGTTCTTTGCTGTCCATTTTGAATGTGGCTGCCTGTCGTTGTTCTGCAGTCAGCGAGGCCAGGAAGCGTTTTGCGGCGCTGGCCATTTCACGACTGGCGCGGCTGATTTGTGTTTTCTGTGCTTTGGGGGGGGCGGCCTGAGCCGGGCTGACACTGGCCAGATTCCAGCAGACGCCGGTCAGCAGTGCCAGGCAGGCGAAGGGGTGGTAGATCTTCACGGTGCGGTTCCTTATTTCAAGTTGAGCGATGGGTTGGTCAATTGATTCAGCCCCGGACTACGGTCGGAACTGAAAGCCGTTATTCCAGTTTACTGTTGCCCATCTTAACAAACCACTGTCGGCAGGAGTAGTAACTTGCGGAAACCGGGATCAGCAGCGGAGTTGTGAGCCCGGTCAAAGCGGGGGCAGAAGCGCCATACCGGGAATTCCCAGACTGATAAAAAACGGTTTCTTTTGCCAAGATGATTCCGTGGGGGACGAACTACTAAGGAAAGGCAGGCAATTTCCTGTCTGACAGTGACTTACTGAGATTTGGAAAAAAGCGGGAAATGATGCACAAAAACGTGCAACAAATTGCATCTGATAATTGTCTAACAGGAGTCAAGCAGTGAGCGAAGCAGTTTTGCTTCGATGAACATCTTCTAAATTGAAATACGAATCAACTTTCGCGGGCACCGAAAGTGGGGAACGGCTCTAATGAAAGATATGCTCACCACCACTTCATCGTTGATTGTCATTTTATTCTGCCTGTCCATTCTCTTCCTGAGCGACAACAGGTATTCCGATTCGGAGGTCGTGCGGGAACTTCCCAATCGGCATAACGCTTTGTCTGCCGATACAAAACACCCGCGGGCGAGCACGACCATGTTTCGTCGAGTGCAGTCAGTGCGCGTTTCGAAAGGGGTTTTGATTTTTGTGACCTCATGCGATGAAGGACTGAAAGAGCATTACTTTCTGATTCGTGACAAGCATGTGATTCTCGTCAAATCGTCAACGGGGGAGATGCCCCGCAATACGCTGAAGTTCGACGATGATGGCCATAATACGTTGCTCGTCACCATTCCACACACGTTCGACGTCGATCTGATGAAAGAGATGACGGCTCAGTTTTAGCTGATTCGGTTGATGCTGTTTCTTCTCACTATTGATGTAGTAGCAGGGCTGACATGTTCCATTATTGATGGATGGGGATTCCGTGAATTTGACTGAAATCCCGTTTTTTGACGAAACGTTCGCTGAATCTTCCCGTTAAATGTTAAGATAGTTTATGGGTAAACTGATTCATTTGGACGAGAAACCGGGAGTATACAATGCACAGCCAATCGACGAGCACTGGTCGGCGGGATTTTTTGAAGTGGTCTTCTTTCAGTCTGGCGGCTTTCACCACGCCGGGGCTGATGGCTGAAGAACTGATCCGGACCCCGTCCATGACCGAGGGACCGTTTTACCCCGACCGTATGCCCCTGGATACCGACAATGATCTGCTGGTGATTAACGATTCGATCACCCCGGCCGTCGGTGAGATCACGCACCTGACCGGGAAAGTCCTGGACAGCAAAGGCAATCCGCTGCGGAACGCGTTTGTGGAAATCTGGCAGGTGGACAGCAAAGCCTCGTACATCCATACCCGGGGCGCGAACAAAGACGGACGGGACAGCAACTTTCAGGGTTACGGGCGCTTTCTCACCGATTCCCGTGGGCAATACTATTTCCGCACGATCAAGCCGGTACCCTATCGGGCCGGTCGCGGATTCCGCACGCCGCACATTCATGTCGCTGTCAGCCAGAATGGAAAACGGATTCTGACCACACAACTGCTGGTTAAAGGACATGCGATGAACGCGGAAGATGGCGTATATCGTCAGATCAGAGATCCCGAACAGAAGAAAACCATTCTGGTCGATTTCAAGCCGCTCCCGGATTCCAAACTGGGAGAACTCGCGGCGAACTTCGATATCATTCTGGGCAAAACGGCCGAAGAAAATCCGGACGGCACCATCAAGGGGGGCATCGGTAAATCCGAAATCGGCAACAGACAACGCCCGCCCCGCAATGGAGCTGGAGGACGTCCTCCCCGCAGTTGAGCTGCGGAGTGAGTCTGCTTTTGTTTCCGGAACAACGCTACTGTTGATCTACGGGAGTGGGATGCCCATAATCAGCCAGCAAAACGCATAGACTGATTTCACCACCCCCCTTACGCTTTCAGCAGGAGCGACCGAGATGAATATTGCACAGCGGATTGAAGACTATCTGGCCGGACCGGAACAATTACGACAGGCAATCGAAGGGATGACGGCAGCCGAACTGGATGCGGCTCCGATTCCAGGTAAATGGTCCACACGGCAGGTCGTCTGCCATATTGCCGACTTCGAGCCCGTGTATGCCGATCGGATGAAGTGGGTGATTGCCGAAGACAATCCGCCGCTGCCGGGCGGGGATCCGGATCTGTTCGCTGCGAAGCTGGCGTACGATCAGCGGGACCTGGAGGAAGAGCTGCAGTTGATTTCTGCAGTCCGGAATCACCTGGGACGGATTCTGAAAACCCTCGAACCGGCTCAGTTCGAACGAACGGGGCTGCACTCCCGCGATGGAGAATTATCTGTCGCCACGCTGCTCGACCGGATTACCGGCCACATCCCTCACCATATCAAACTGATTCAGGAGAAGCGGGACGCGCTGGCCTCCTGAGTATGGGGAGGAAACTCCCGTTTGATTTCGGGCTGGTTTTGCTATCATAAGTTTGTGATCGTTTTTTCTGGCAACACGCGACTCCTCAACCGGGAAGTGAATGATGACCAATCTCGGCCTCGAATCCAGTATCGTCGAATGGGTAATTGAATATCCCGAGGTCCAGGGCGTCCTGGAATCATTGGGAATTGACCAGTCCTGCCAGGGGAAATCGCTGGAATATGTCTGTTCGCAGATGGGACTGGATCCCCACCTGGTATTAAAACAGCTGCATGAGGTCATCGAGGAAGATACCGGCCTGGATGAGTGACTGCATGATCACTGTTTTTGGCGGGGGACACCTCTTTACCTGATTCGTCTGATCGCGTAGACTCCCGCTTCTCGAAACAGGGAGGGTTTCGATCAAAACAGGCGAATGGAGCGATGCAGAACTTAATAGGCAAAAAAGCACTGGTCACCGGTGCCGCTGCAGGGATTGGCAGGGAAATTGCGCTGCAACTGGCAGCCGAAGGTGCCGATCTTTATCTGCTGGATGTGGATGAGACTGGCCTGGCAGAGATGGTCGAAACCATAGCGCTGCTGGGCGGAAAAGTGACCAGCCGGAAATGTGATCTGACTGACCCGCAGCAGATTTCTACAGCGATGCAGGATGTATTGAGCACCTGGGGGGGCGTGGATGTCCTGGTGAATAACGCCGGGGTCGCCTTTTATGGTGCGACACATACCATGACCGCCGAACAGTGGGACTGGCTGCTGGGGATCAATCTGCTGGCTCCGATCCAGATCACCCGGGAGTTATTACCGAGTCTGCTGAACCGCCCGGAAGCCCATATTGTGAATGTCTCCAGCATCTGCGGTCTGGTCGCAGGCAACCGTTACAGCGCCTATCAGGTCAGTAAATATGGGCTGCAGGGTTTCACTGAAGCCTTGCGTGCCGAATACAGTCGGCAGGGACTGGGCGTGTCAGCCATCTGTCCGGGGCCCGTTACCACGCGGCTGTTTGAGACAGCGCCTTCCGGGCGAACCGATAAACAGACACCGATTCCTCCTCGCTGGCTCTGTACAACGCCGGAACTGGTCGCACAAAAAGCGATCAAAGCAATTTACCGCGATCAGGGACTCTGCCTGGTCGGCTGGGTCGCTTATGCGCTGTACTATCTGAAACGAATCGCTCCCTGGTCGCTGGATCTGGCCTTTCGACTGGGACGCCGCAAACGCATGAAAAAGAAAGCGGCACTGCTGGCACAACAGGCGGAGCTACAGCTGGCGGCAGCCGACGATTCTCATTCTCGCGCTGCCTGAGTCGGTATCTCGGACCGGTTTACTGCCACCGGAGTTCGGAACACTTCCCACACGGAACAAATTGTTTGTTGATAATGATTGTATATAATATATATTTTTGATATATAATATACAACTCGAGACTCTGCCAGTTATTCTCGCTGCAATGGGTCAGCGGATGCGGTAAGCTGAATGATCGGTCGAAAGTACTCCTCTCTGGTGAAGCTGCGAATGTGAAGATGTGGAATTCGAACATAGGGAAAACCGTCTGCCTGGTCCTGCTGCTCAGCGGAACGGGGCCGGTGCGTCTGTTCGGGAACGAGGCGACGGAGAGCACAGTGCCTGTCGAGCAGCGCATCAGGCAGGTTGTGCAGGCCTCCTGTCTGGACTGTCACACGGGAGAGTCCGCTGAGGGCCGGTTGGATTTGTCGCAACTGGACTGGCAGCTGAAAGCATCTGATGTCAGGCAGCGGTGGATTCAGATTCATGATCGTGTGGCGGCGGGGGAAATGCCCCCCGATCCGGAAGATCTTTCTCAAGCAGACCGACAGTCGTTCCTGAAGATCTTGTCGAACGCTCTGTTGCTCGCGGATCGCACGGATGTCAACGCCCGGGGACGCGGTCCGCTGCGACGATTGACGCGTCAGGAGTATGAACAGAACCTGCGGGATCTGCTGCGATTGCCTGATCTCGACATCCGTGACATGCTGCCCGCAGACCGCGAGCGGCTGCATTGTAACAAAGTGGCTGAAGTGCTGGACATGTCCCGCATTCAACTGGAAGCGTATCTCGACGCTGCGGATGCTGCACTCAGGCAGGCGGTGGCCTCGGGAGTCAAACCGCGTCCCCGTGAGCAGCAACGCCTGCCCGCTACCCGGATGTTTCTGACAGCGCAAACCTTCGGCGAACGGGAGGCGATGTTTTATGCGAAGGATTCAAAGTTCGTGCCGCTCTCGATGGCCGACCTGAACCGGATCCGCAAAGAGAACAGCCATGATCCCGAGATGGAGCTGGCGATCTTCCGTTCTGCCTCGTGGCCTTACTATGGTTATCCGGACCAGTTCAAAGCGGTAGAGCCGGGTACGTATCAGCTGCGTTTTTCAGCCCGGGCGGTACGACAGTTACGGGACTTCAGTCTCAAGCCGGCTTTTACTTCGATCCCGATGAACTTCCGCGCGCGGAAACGGTCGGGCGCGGATGTCTCGGGCGATGTGCGGGCAACGGAAGAGATTCTGGACATTCAGCCCGAAACCGCGATTTACGAAACAACGATTCGCCTCAAAAAAAATGAGACGTTCGAATACAGTTTGCTGGGCCTGCCTGTGCCCCGCGCCATCAATCCTCCGAATGCACCACTCTACTATGACTTTCCCCCGCGGCCTGCGGGAGGCCATCCGGGAGTGGCCTTTCAGTGGCTGGAGATTACCGGGCCTCTCGATTCAGCCGAGTGGCCACCTCCGTCACATCGTCTGCTGTTTGGCGATTTGCCGATTCAAAAAGCGACCAGGGGAACGCTGCCGGTTGAGCTCATCTCCAAACAGCCTGAGCAGGACGCGCGTCGGCTGCTGCGACGCTTCATTCTGCAGGCGGAACGGGAGCCGACATCGGAAGAGGTGATCCAAATCTACGAACGACTGGTGTTGGAAGAACTGCAGCGGGGAGAGCCGCTCGCAGAGGCACTGCTCTCCGGTTTCAGTGCGTTTCTCTGCTCGGGACAGTTTCTGTATCTGCCCGAACCCCGGCCTGAAGCAAAGGATCTGCCCTTCGCAGTTGCCTCGCGGCTGTCACACTTTCTGGGAAATACCCGGCCCGACGCCGAACTGCTGTCGCACGTCACTGCGGGAGATCTGCTCCAGCCGAGAGTACTGCGTTCAGAAACGAATCGTCTACTGGAAGCGGAATCGTCTGATGCATTCATCAAAAACTTTACTGATTACTGGCTCTCGCTGAAGGACATTCGTCGCGACGAACCCGATGCGCGACTCTATCCGGAATATCGTTTCGATGATTATCTGATCGATTCCCTGGCGCAGGAGACGCGAACCTGGTTTCGATATCTGGTTCAGGAGAACCTGCCGATCACCGCGCTGGTGCAGAGTGACTTTATTTTCGCCAACGATCGGCTGGCGCGGCACTATGATCTGCCTCCCCTGGAGGGTTCAAAGCTCCGCCGGGTCTCGCTGCCGCCGGGCAGTCCCTATGGCGGGTTGATGACCCAGGGGGCGATCCTGAAAGTCACCGCCAACGGGACGACGACTTCCCCTGTGATTCGCGGGGCCTGGATCATGGAACGCATCATGGGCGA
Source organism: Gimesia panareensis (assembly GCF_007748155.1). GTDB lineage: Bacteria > Planctomycetota > Planctomycetia > Planctomycetales > Planctomycetaceae > Gimesia > Gimesia panareensis. The sequence continues at coordinate 5,425,981 of NZ_CP037421.1, read as the reverse complement.
ACCCCCACCTCCGCCGCCCCCGGCAGTGCCAGCGGTCGAGCCGGATATTCGCGGGGCGACAACCATCCGTGAACAACTGGCGAAACATACCAGCGATCCGGTCTGTGCGAACTGTCATGCCCGCTTTGACCCGGTCGGATTTGCCCTGGAAAATTTCGATATCATGGGCGCCTGGCGGAACCGCTATCGCAGCCTGGGGAAAGGGGAAAAAGTGACCGGCATCGATCGAGCCGGACACGATTTCGCTTACTTCATCGCCGGTCCCGTGGATGCCAGCGGTCAGTTGCGCGATGGTCGTGCCTTTCAGAACATTCAGGAATTGAAAGCACTGCTGGCAGCGCAGCCGCGACAGCTGGCGCGGAATTTCCTCCAGCAGTTGACGGTCTATGCCACCGGAACTCCGGTCCGGTATGCGGATCGCCCGGTGATCGAAGCGATTCTTGATGATTGTGAAGCCGATCAATATCTCCTGCGAGATCTGATTCTGGCCCTGGTCCAGAGTCCTGTTTTTCTGGGAACCGAACCTGCAGCAGCAGCGAAGGGACGCGAATGACTTTGAAAGACACAACCTGTCGCACAACCATGCATCGTTCCCGCAGACACTTTTTGCGCGGCGCCGGTGTTGCACTGGCACTCCCACTGCTGGAATGTCTGCCGCGTCCTGCATGGGCGAAAGCACCTGCTGATCAGACGCCCGGTCGGATGCTGTTGATCTCCAATAATCTGGGAGTGTTGCCTCAGCACTTTTTCCCAAAAGAGAGCGGTGCGAATTACAGGCTCTCTCCCTATTTGAACGAGCTTAAGGAGCTGAGTTCCGAATTCACGGTCTTCAGCGGGCTGTCGCATCCCGCCTGCGAGGGCGGGCATTCGACTGAAAACTGTTTTCTGACGGGGGCGAAACACCCGACGAGCAGCGGTTTTCGGAATACGGTTTCTCTCGATCAATACGCGGCTGAGCACCTGGGGCGGCAGACCCGGTTTGCCACGCTGAACCTCGGCGTGAATATCGATAAGGCCAATCGCAGCCTCTCCTGGACCCGGGATGGTGTGCTGCTGCCTGCCGAAGACAGTCCCGCCGGACTGTTTCAAAAGATGTTTATTCAGGGTGATGCCAGGCAGATTAAACGCAGGCTGGAACACCTGAAACGTCGGGGTAGTATTCTGGACGCGGTTGCCGAGTCCACAGAACGCCTGAACCGACAGTTGGGGCCGCAGGACAAATCGCGGCTGGATCAGTATTTCACCTCGATTCGGGAACTGGAACAGCGGCTGGTGACCGCCGGGGAATGGGAGCAGAGTCCCAAACCGAAAACCGAAGAGGCTCTACCTCAGGATATTCTGGATCGGGGACAGCTGTTCGGCAAGCTGGAGCAGATGCTGGCGATGGCGGTACTGGCGCTGCAGTCCGATTCCACCCGGATCGTGACACTGATGGTGGATGCCTTCGCGACTCCTGTCTTTCAATTGTCCGATAAGGAAAAGAGTCTGACCAGCTATCACCCGCTGAGTCATCATGGGATGCGGGCCAACCATCTGAAGCAGCTTGAGAAAGCGGACCGCCGCCAGATGAAACTGCTGAAGGAGGTGCTCGATAAGCTGAAGGCGGTACCAGGAGGCTCAGGACCGTTGTTAGAGAGTACGATGGTACTCTATGGAAGCAACATGGGAGATGCGAATACCCATGATAATACAAACCTGCCGATTCTGCTGGCGGGGGGCGGCTTTCGTCATGGTCAGCATCTCTCATTTGACCGTGATGCGAATGCGCCGCTGTGCAATCTGTATCTGAGCATGCTGCAACGACTGGGAGTGGAGACCGATCGGTTTGGCTCAAGCAGCAGTACGCTGACAGGTCTCAACAGCTGACACTCGCTTGAGCAAACCCGTTGCGTATTACTTGCCCGGTGGTGTTGCCGGCGTTTCAGGGGCGACATCCACCGAAACAGTCATACGGTGCTCGCCTCCGCCGACGATTGTTCCCTGAATCGGGCAGACATCGTAGTAATCACGCCCCCAGGCGACGGTGATGTGGTCGGTCGATGCAGCGACGTTATTCGTCGGGTCGACGTCAACCCAGCCCGCTTTTTCACCGCAATAGACGGAGAGCCAGGCATGCGAAGCATCCGCGCCCACCAGGCGGGGTTTGCCGGGCGGGGGCATCGTCCGCAGGTAACCGCTGACATAACGGGCCGCGAGGCCCAGAATCCGCAGGCAGCCGATCTGGAGGTGAGCAAAGTCCTGGCAGACGCCGTGCCTCTGTTCGAAGACTTCATCGATTTGCGTATTGACGTTGGTCGCCCGCGGATCATAGCGGAGATCCTGGTGGATGCGTCTAGTCAGATCGAGGACCGCCTCCAGGATCGGACGGCCTTTCGTGAAAGAGACTTCGGCATAATCGATGAGTTTCGGGAAGACCTTCACGCCCGGCGAATCGAAGATATACTGATACGCGTCGAGCAGGGCGGGCGTCTGTTCGCTCTTCAAAGCCAGGGAGACCGATTCCCAGGCGGGAGTGTTTTCCGGCGGAATCACAGGCGTCGCCATGACGGAGACATGGCTGGTGGCCGTCACGCTGAGTCCGGTGTGAGGCTGGTCGATGGAAAAGAAGCAGACTTCGTTACCGAAATAGTCTTTGCGATGACTGATGCTGTAGGGATCGGGGTGAATCAACAGCTGGAAATCATCACACATCTGATAAGGTAATGCGCGGGGCGCCAGGTGCACGACGTTCTGGCAGACCGGCACCGCCTCGGAGTACGCGTATTTCGTGATGTGGGTGATCTTGTATTTCATTGCGGGCTGATGTCTGCCAGTTGATGAGAGGGAACCGCGTGCACCAGGTAACGATGCGAAATGGCTTCGGACAGTTTGGGCAGCTGCGCATCCCAGGTTTCGATCAACTTTTCTAAGGGAGCATAGTCACCCAGGCAGTGGGTCTCAGAGACTTCCTGAATATCGAGCATCCGCACCGATTGCAGGAGGGTCATTGCCAGTCGCTGCTCGTCCGTGTACCCCGGCAATTCCCGGTTGCGCGGGAGCCGCTCCACCTGTTTGGAGAGTTGCATGAACTGGAAGACGAGCGAACGGGGATTGCTTTCATCGGTCAATAACAGATCCAGCACCGCTGCCAGCTGCAGATTCGAGAGGTAACGCGAACGATAGGTCATCAGACTGTCGGCGACTTCCAGCACCGTTTCCAGAACGGGCGCCTGGATCTTTGGCATGGGAATGAAACTGTTTTTCACCAGGCTGATGATCTGCAGGGAACGTTCCAGTCGACGTCCCAGTTCCAGAAAACGGAACGCCTGGGTGCGGGTCATGCTTTCCATGATGATCCCGCTGAATGCGGAGAGTTCCGTGATCAGGTCGTTCATCAGGGTCAGTACATCAGACAGGTTCGTGACGCCGAAGCGGGCCGGCTGAAAACCTTTGTCGATACGGCGAATGATCCGCCAGGTATCAAGGGAGACCCGGTCCCGGACGATCGATCCCAGGCGAAACAGTTCATCGACAATCGAGCGGAGCGAAGCGGACTGCGTTTCATCGAAGACGGCTGTCGGGAGAACGTGTTCAATGGGGGGCAACTGATTCCGCATTTTATCGATGGCGTAGCCGGGTTCGATCTGACCCTGGTCAGCCAGGCACCTCAACAGGACCGGAACTTCCAGGTCGCTGTTGGAATGGGTTTCGCCCCCCAGCCGATTGACCAGGCTGCGCAGCAGTCGCGCCAGAGATTCGGCCCGTTCCAGTTGACGCCCCAGCCAGAACAGATTGTCGGCGGCCCGGCTGGGCAGTTCCGATCCGCTGCGGCGGAGTGAGATCGTGCGGCCCTGCTCTTTGAGCAGAGAAATGTGTTCAACTGGATGATCAGACAGGACCCAGGTATCCTTGCTGCCTTCTCCTTTACGGATGGAGACTTCCAGCGGATCGAGTGATTTCGATGTCCGGGCCAGGGCACCCTGCATGACCGTGTACGATTCTCCGGTGGAGACCGCATACGATCGCAATGCGAGATGAGCGGGAGTCGTCTGTCCCTTATAGACCGGTACGCTGGAGCGGATCACTTTTTCCTGTGCGACAAACTGTTTGGGTCTGGCCTGAATCAGCTCGGCCCGCTTTTTGAGGGGGAGCTGATTCCAGCTTTCCATGGCGGGATGATCCTGGCCGCGAATGCGGAAGGCGGACTGTATGGTCAGCTTTTCCAGATTTTTCAAGACATAGCTCAGCTGGGCCGGATCGCCGCACCACCAGGTGGCGACGCCGGGCAGCTTCAGTTCTTCACCGAGCAGAGCTTTACAGAGCCGCGGCATATAAGCCATAAAGGCAGCGGATTCCAGCAGACCACTGCCCAGCGAGTTGGCAATGCCGACTTGTCCGGAACGAGCTGCCTGCGTCAGGCCGGAAATACCCCGTTTGGAAGTCGAGTTCAGTTCGAGGGAATCGCAGTCGCCGCTGTTCTGGCGCCGGAAGATGACATCGACGGGAATCAGCCCCCCTAGTGTTTTGAGCATCACCTGATTTCGGCGGATGGCCAGATCACCCCCTTCGACGAGGGTGTAGCCCAGGTAGCGGGCCAGGTATGCGTCTTCAAAATAATTGGGGCTTTCCGGACCGTGACTGAGCAGGACCACGCGGGGGTTTTCTATTCCCTGGGAAGTCAGGCTCCGCAAACGTTCCTGCACAGCGATAAAGAACGGGGCGAGCCGTTCGACGTGAAACTGATGAAAGAGTTCCGGAAACATGCGCGATGTCAGAATCCGGTTTTCCAAAGCGAAGCCAATGCCGGAGGCGGCTTCAGACCGGTCGGCCAGAACCCACCACTTCCCATTGGGGGATCGTGCCAGGTCGGCGGCATAAAAGTGCAGAAAACAGTTATCCCGGGGGACCTGTCCATGATAGGCCCGCAGGAATCCCGGGTGGGAGAAGACCAGTTCTGCCGGCAGCGTTCCCTGGGTCAGGAGGGTCTGCTGTCCATACAGGTCGCTCAACACCAGGTTGAGCAGGCGGGCCCGTTGTTTCAGAGCGGTTGCGATGGTGTCCCACTCTGCTGCGGAGATCAGAAAGGGGATCGCATCCAGTTCCCAGGGACGGGGCTGGTCATCGGGAGAGACATGGCCACTGTAGGCGAAGTCGTTGGCCTGAACGGTGCGCTGTGCCTGTTCCCAGCGGTGTTCGAATTCTTCGCGACCGATACGGGAGAGGGCATCCAGAAAGAGTTTGGCTTGCGGGCGAGGCTGCCCCCCATCGAGCAGGAACTCATCAAACACTCCCGGGGGCGGAGTGTATCCTTGAAAGAGATGGTTCACAGAGAGCGGCGACGTAGTCACGGTAGTATTTATTCCTCAAGTTGAGGTGTACCTCAACCTTTCGGTAGAGGTTCGCCTCGGCGCTGATGGAGAGTCTGTATTTCAATCCGAGGGAGGGATTCCCCCGGGGGGCCCGGATGGGGTGTGAGTATTTTACACGATGTCCCGGTTTCGGCGAAGGTCAAGCGTGAACGGAAACTGGGCGTTTTTTTCCTCTTCCGGCACCGGTTTGAAACCTCCTGTATGTCCCATTTTGAAAAATCGCGTCGCTCGGCGGCTCTCAGCTTCATAAGCGTTCACTGGAAACGTCCCCGGATTCAGGCCACCCGGGTGGTCCACATGATATGTACAGCCCCCGATCGAGCGTTGATTCCAGGTGTCGACCAGATCAAATACCAGCGGTGTATCGACGGAAATCGTCGGATGCAGACAGCTGGGAGGCTGCCAGGCCCGGTAGCGGACGCCAGCGACGGCCTCCCCTTCCGTGCCGGTGGGATGCAGGGGAACCCGGCGTCCATTACACAGCAGGACGTGGCGTCCTGCCGCCAACCCCTGGACTTTCACCTGCAGACGCTCGACTGAGGAATCGACGTAGCGGGCTGTGCCGCCTCCTGCCGGTTCTTCTCCGAGGACATACCAGGGTTCGATGGCGGTCCGTAATTCGATATGGACGCTGCGATATTCAATTTCTCCGATGTGCGGAAACCGGAATTCGAAGTGCGGGCCGAACCAGCTGGTTTCCAGCGGGTAACCCGACTGATTCAGTTCAGCGATGACATCTTCGAAATCCTGTTGAATGAAATGCGGGAGCAGCCAGCGGTCATGAATGGACGTGTTCCAGTCCATCAGAGGGATCGTGTACGGCTTATTCCAGAACCGGGCGACCAGTGCGCGGAGCAGCAGTTGCTGGGTGAGACTCATCTGCCAGTGTGGCGGCATTTCAAAGCCGCGGAATTCCACCAGTCCCAGGCGGCCTGTGGCACTGTCGGGGGAGAACAGTTTGTCGATACAGAATTCGGCGCGGTGCGTGTTGCCGGTCAGGTCGACGAGCAGATGTCGGAAGACACGGTCGACGAGCCAGGGGGAAACCGGTCCCGATTCGGGAATCTGTTCGAAGGCGATCTGCAGTTCGTAGACCGCATCGCGGCGGCCTTCATCGACACGTGGTGCCTGACTGGTCGGACCGATGAAACGACCGGAAAAATAATACGAGAGTGAAGGATGATTGTGCCAGTAGGCGACCAGGCTGCGGAGCAGGTCCGGTCGACGCAGAAACGGGCTGTCGTGCGGCGTAAAGGAGCCCATCACAACGTGGTTTCCGCCGCCGGTTCCTGTGTGAGTTCCGTCCAGGTCAAACTGTTCGGTTCCGAGCCGGGACTGCCGCGCGTCTTCGTAGACGCCGGAGGTGATCTGTACGAGTTCTTCCCAGTCGCTCGCGGGGTGCACGTTGACTTCAATCACGCCGGGATCGGGGGTGACTTTGATGTGTTTCAGACGGTAGTCGTGCGGAGGCAGATACCCTTCGATAATAACCGGCATCTCCAGTTCTTCTGCGGTCTGTTCGATCGCGGTCAGCAGTTCGAGGTAGCCTTCGAGCCGGTCGACGGGGGGCATGAAGATGTGCAGGATCCCGTCGCGGGCTTCGAAGCACATCGCGGTGCGAATGGTCTCCGCCATTTCTTCCGGTTTGTTTTCTTTAGTGGGCAGCGATTCCAGCTGGCTGCGGTCGGCTTTGCCGTTCCCTCCCGATCCGACGCGTTCCAGAACCTGATGCTGTACCAGGTTACTGGTCTGCCGCGTGGTCCTGCGGGAGACGGCGTGTTGTTTGAGACCTTCGTAATCGGGCAGTGGCTCGGTCGTTTCAAAGGGAGTGACGGGGACCGACTGGTATTCGCCTTTCAGAGTCGGGGGAAGCGAGTCCAGCGGGAGGCGGAGTCCCATGGGGGAGTCACCTGGGATCAGGAACATGTGCTCGGAGCGGACGGGCCAGGTTCCACTTTTCCAGCGGGGCTGTGCATTCCACCATTGATGCGTCAGCGGCAGCATGCAGCCTACAGGGGAACCGAGGCCCCGACCAAAGACGCGGGCCAGGCGGGCCCGTTCTTCCGCATCATCCAGGTCCGCATTCAGGACGTCTGCATTGACGGCCAGCCGACGCTCTTTCCAGAGGTAGTACATCGCGTCTTCGTAGGCCAGTGAAACGTGATCGGGGTTGAGGTCCAGCCGTTCCGCGAAGAGCCGGGAAAACTGTTGGGCCTGGTCGATGTCATGGCCGTAATTTTTACCTGGTTCGGCAAGGAGCTCGGTGTTCTTCCAGATGGGTTGTCCGTCGGTGCGCCACAGGCAGGTCAGCGCCCAGCGAGGCAGTGATTCGCCGGGGTACCATTTTCCCTGTCCATAGTGAATCAGACCGTCCGGTGCGAACCGTTCGCGGAGGCGTTCGATGAGGTTGCCTGCCAGGACTCGTTTGGTCGGCCCGACTGCTGCGGTTTTCCATTCGTCGCTTTCCATATCGTCGATGGAGACGAATGTCGGCTCACCCCCCATTGTCAGACGCACATCGCTTTTCTTGAGGTCGGCATCGACCTGGTGGCCGATGCTTTCAATCCGACGCCATTCTTCTTCGGTATAGGGTTTGGTGATCCGCGGGTCTTCATGGATCCGGGAGATGGACATTTCGTGATGAAATTCGACTTCGCATTTCTGGACAGAGCCAGTAATCGGTGCGGCGTTGATCGGTTCGGGCGTGCAGGCGAGTGGAATATGACCTTCACCGGCGAGCAGACCGGAAGTCGGATCGAGACCGATCCAGCCGGCTCCGGGCAGAAAGACTTCGGTCCAGGCATGCAGGTCGGTGAAGTCAACTTCAGAGCCGGAGGGACCATCCAGTGATTCTACATCGGGTTTGAGCTGGATCAGGTAGCCTGAGACGAAGCGGGCCGCCATTCCCAGGTGGCGGAGGATCTGCACCAGCAGCCAGGCACTGTCGCGGCAGGAGCCGCGGCCCAGCTTCAGGGTTTCTTCGGGAGTCTGCACCCCGGGTTCCAGGCGGATGACATAACCAATCATCTGTTCCAGGCGCTGATTGAGGTGTACCAGGAAATCGATGGTTTTACATTCGCTGCGATCGATGGATGCGAGCAGGGCTGTCAGTTCCGGTCCGGGAGTGATCGTATGCAGGAACGGCAGCAGGTCTTTGGCCAGACCCGGTTCGTAGGTAAAGGGGAAATTGGTGGCATCCGGTTCGAGGAAGAAGTCGAATGGATTGACGACCGTCATCTCGGCGACGAGATCGATCTCCACTTCCAGGGAACGGGTTTTCTCGGGAAAGACGAGGCGGGCCAGGTGATTGCTGTGCGGGTCCTGCAGCCAGTTGATGAAATGTTTTTCCGGTTCGATCCGCAGGGAATAACTGCAGATCGGTGTGCGGCAGTGGGGTGCGGGACGCAGCCGGACCACCTGTGGCGCCAGTTCGACGAGACGATCGTACTGATAGATAGACTTATGATTCAAAGCGACGCGTATCATGTTGGTTCATCATTCGGTGTTAACTGGAAACGGGCGGAGTGCCTGGAAGCAGGCGGTGATCAACCCGTTTGAGACTGCGTTTGCGTGGAGGATGGTTCCGACTGCTGTTTTGAGGTGAAGAACACATCCTGAATCGCTTCGCCTACCAGGTTGAGCTGCTTTTGGAAACCGTCGATGTACTGGTGCAGTCCCTGCTCGATGATGTCATCGACGCTGGTATAATCCATGTTGGAGCATAAGAGACCCATCCGCTGTTCGGCCAGGTTCTGAAAGGTGCCCGCGGTACTGCCGGTGATATAACGCAGGGACTCCTGTGCTTTCCGCAGACAGAAGTGCATGGCCCGGGGGAACTGAGTATCCAGAATCAGAAAGTCCGCGACGCGGGAGGGCGTGATTTTGCCATACTGCCGACGGTACATGGCCAGGGCACTGGCGGAACGTAACAGGGCCGACCAGCGGACCACGTCCAGGGCGCTGCCCACATCGCGGGCATCGGGGAGCAGAATGTAGTATTGGACATCGACGATCCGTGAGGTCTTATCGGCCCGTTCAATCAGACGACCGGCGCGGGAGAAGTGCCAGGCTTCCCCGTGCGACATGGTGGCTTCGGTCGCACCGACCAGCATGTGGCTGGCCAGGCGGACGCGTTCACAGAAATCCTGGGGTTGATCCATCAGGCCCGGTTCGCCGGCAGCGGTGCGGACCATGAAGTAGAACTGGTTGAGTTGTTCCCAGACGACGGTGGGGATGATCTCACGAATGGTGCGGGCATTTTCCCGGGCCAGCGAGACGCAGGAAATAATCGAATTCGGGTTCCGTTTGTCAAACGAGAGGAACTGCAGGACGTTTTCCCGCGTGGGTTCGCCGTAGAGTTCTTCGTAGGGAGTCTGATCGCCGGTCGTATAGACCAGGGGTGCCCACTGGTTGGCGAGGGTATCGGTTTCCCCGAGTGTCAGGTTGTAGTTGACGTCAATAAAGCGTGCGACATTTTCCGCACGTTCGACATACCGACTTAACCAGTAAACGGAACTCGCGACGCGGCTGAGCATCAATTCTTCTCCAGAACTGCTGGTGAAAAATGCGGTTCAGACAGAGAATGTCCGTTTCGCAGAATCCACGTATCTTTGCTGCCTCCCCCCTGTGAAGAGTTAACGACCATTGATCCTTCCCGCAGCGCTACTCGAGTCAAGCCTCCCGGCATCACATAGATATCTTTACCGCAGAGCACAAACGGTCGCAGGTCCACATGTCTGGGGCGAAGTTCATCGCCGACCAGGGTGGGGACAGTTGAGAGTTTCAACATAGGCTGGGCGATCCACTCACGCGGATTCGCCTTAATGGCGGCGGCACATTTTTCACGCTCCGCCTGTGAAGAGTGGGGGCCCATCAGAATGCCGTACCCGCCCGATTCATTGGTGGGTTTGACAACGAGCTGATCCAGGTTCCCCAGCACATGGTCTCGATGTTTCTGGTCCGAACAGAGGTAGGTGGGAACATTCGGTAGAATGGCCTCTTCACCCAGGTAGTATTTAATGATTTGCGGGACGTAGGCATAGACGGCCTTGTCGTCGGCGACGCCGGTACCCGGTGCATTCGCCAGTGTGACACGACCGGCCCGACAGACTTCCATCAGGTGATCGACTCCCAGAGCAGAATCGGGACGGAAACATTTCGGATCCAGGAAGTCATCATCAATCCGGCGATAAATCACATCTACACGACTCGGTCCCTTCGTGGTTTTCATGAAGACATAGCCGTCTTCCACGAACAGGTCGGAACCCTGTACGAGTTCGACACCCATCTGCTGTGCCAGAAAGGTGTGTTCAAAATAAGCCGAGTTATAAATGCCGGGCGTGAGCACGACGGCGGTTGGATCGTTGACTCCTGCAGGAGCGCAGTCGAGCAGTGTTTTGAGGAGCTGTTCGTTATAGTCTTCAATGGGCGCGACCGACATGCCCTGAAAGACGGGGGCAAAGGTCCGCTTCATCAGTTCCCGGTTTTCCAGCACATAGGAGACGCCGGACGGGCAGCGGAGATTGTCTTCGAGGACATAGATCTGTCCATCGCGGTCGCGGATCAGGTCGACGCCGGTAATGTGGCACCAGACTCCCTGGGGGGGCTGATAACCCCGGCACTGATTCCGGAGTGTTTTGGAGCTGAGGATCAGGTCTTCGGGGACGGCTTTGTCCTTGAAGATTTTGCAGTCGTTGTAGACGTCGTTAATGAAGAGGTTGAGGGCGTGGATCCGCTGCTTGAGACCGCTTTCGACGGTTTCCCATTCGTGCGCGTCGATGATGCGGGGGAGCAGATCGAAGGGCCAGACTTTCTCGGTGCCTGCTTCATGACCGTACACATTAAATGTGATACCCATGTTCTGCAGGGAGATCTCGGCCGCTTTCTGCCGTTGCTGGAGACTGCCTTCAGACAGGGTCTGCAGACGTTCCACGAATTTTTTGCCACTGGGTCGGGGTTGACCGTCGGGCGCAAACATCTCATCAAAACAGTCGCTGGACTGATAGGGAGCTAACCTCATCTGACGATTCCTCAACGAGCCTTCTAGTTGGAATTGCTACGGGGTTTTGTGTCTGCTTCAAAGTTTAAGCAGATTGCGTGCCGTATTCTGCAAGTAATCGTTGATTGCTTGAATCTATGATGAAATCACAGCTTTTGGTGTTTGGTTGTACAAAATCTCGCGTACTAAGTCAGCAGGCGATTTGCAGTATGCCTATTTATCGCGCAGCCGATTTTTCAACGAAAATCTGCTTCCTCCGACTCAAAAACGGTGAGCCTCTGCGGGAGCTGTCTTCTGTAACGCGATCCTATTTTACCAAAGCGAAGCGTGGTGTGCCTAGGTCAGCGGACCGTTCCTGAGCAGAAGCGGATGAATCTGATTTCCTGAGGAAAGCTAATAATCAAGTCGTACCTACTGAATTTCTTTCAGGTCAAAGGTGAACTCGTTGGTTCCTGATTTCACTTCGACGGTCAGTGGACTGGTCTTAATCTTGCGCACTTTGGGAGGAATCCTGGAATCATCTTTCTTCTGAGGAGCGGGTTGCTCCATACCAGGGGCAATCGGCTCCTGTGGCGGAGGATTGATGGTGACGGTGTAGTTCCCGACCGCAACCATTTCGATGGTGGCGGTGCCTGCTTCATCCAGGGGGCCGCCTCCCCCTTCGCCGGTTTCTTCGTTGGCCAGGTCAACCTGACCTTCTGGAATCGGAGTACCGCCATTGGTGATCGTAATCGTGATCTCGCCGCGGGGTTTGTCTGAACCCGGAGTGCGGCCGCAGCCCGTGTTGACAGTGATCAGAAAAATGCTGACGGCGATCAGGGCGGTGAAACGGAGACAATGTAAGAAGATGGATTTTTTCATCGGAGTACCAGAGAGATAAAAGGGCAGGGAGATAAAAGGGAGGTCTCAAGTGGGAAAGCCTCCCCTGGGTATTTGCCGCAGGGGAGGTGGTTCAATCAGTGGTCGCAGTTTAATATTCGCCGACGACCTGGCCATCGTCACGGGTGCAGAGCTGGCGGAGTGTGTTCATGTCAATGTTTTCCGACAGAAAACGGACGGAACCATCGGTCAGAACAGCGTGCACGCCACCCACGTGGTGTGAGTTGATGACGGTATTCGCGGAGTAAGCACTGTTGGCATAAGTCGGTGCTCCTGAAGTCCAGAATGAGTTGGGGGGATTTCTGACAGTGGTGGTCCCGGCTGCATACCAGAAGCCAGCGGAGCTGAGTGGCAGGGGCGTACCGGCATTCCAGGAAGAGAGACTGGAATTGGCCCAGCCGTGCCAGGCACCCAGAGCATTAGCACCTTTCTGCGCGCCATTCACCTGACCGGACTGTTCTGCGAGGATGACGGTATTGGAAGTTCCGTCCGTGCAGTCGCGGAAGCGGACGCTCTTGAACGGAATCAGCATGCCCGAATTACAGTTGCTTGAGCTGCTGGCCAGAACATCGCCGGTACAGACGGAAGTACGACCTGCGGGATCCGGAGTCGCACCGGAGATGCCGACGTAGTCGATAATCATACTCTGCAGGCTGGGATCGGAGTTACTGTCGGAGAGACTGTAATCGGTGGTGTTGGTCATGCCATAGGGGTTGGACGGGCATTTATAGACGGGGAGGCGGACCTGATACAGGATCGTATTACCGGGGAAGCCGGAGTGAGCCCAGTAACCATTGGGACGGCTCAGCTGAGCGTAGACATTCGCCTGGTCGATATAAGGCAGGATGGCGACCCGCCAGTTGGAGTACGACCCGGTCTGAGAACCGATGGGCAGCACCAGAAAATTGTCGTTGTAGTTGTGCAGCGCCAGCCCCAGCTGCTTCATATTGTTCTTACAGGTGGAGCGGCGGGCTGCTTCGCGGGCCTGCTGTACAGCGGGCAGGAGCAGGGCGATCAGGATCGCGATGATGGCGATCACGACCAGCAGTTCAATGAGCGTAAAGCCACGTTTCGGGAGGGTACGTTTCAACATTAGGTGGGTTCCTGGGTAAGAAAATGAGGCGGGAAAATTTCACTCTCCGGAAGAATAAGCAAAGCGGGTGCCATATTTAATGATTGTTAAAAAATAAAGTTAATTTTTGTCGGTCGAACGCACTGAGAGACTGATTTTGTCGATCATATGTAAGATTCCTGATCTGTACGCGGTGCAGTAATAGGGGCCTTAAAGTATTTTATATCAGACGGTTAAAGGATTTGTTGATTGTCTCTCGTTTTGAGAGGCCTGTTTCAGGTGGGAATGGGGCTGCAGCGCAGCAGGGAAGTCAGACTGCTTATTTTCTAGTCAGGTTCTGCTCTGAATTTATGATTCGATGACGGTTCAGAGAGGAGAGCGGGATCAGTGATTTACTGCTTGAGAACGTTCTGGATGATCTGTTCCAGGGGAGTGCCGGTACGCTGCTGAAACTCATAGCGGACGCGAACAATGGGGAGTGAGGTCTGTACAACGTGAGTGAGTCCCGCGGGGGTGGCGTCGATGATCAGCTCAGCACCGGAGCCATTGATTGTTTCACTCAATTCCTGTCGCTGTTGTTCTGAGTAACCGAGTGCGGGGAGGATGGGACCCATGTGCGGATATTTCTGGTACGCGGCAGCGATAGTCCCTTTGGCAAAATTTCGCGGGTCGAGAAAGTCTGTGGCCCCAAACTTCCGGGCGGCGGCATAACCGGCGCCGGTAGCCATGCCCCCGTGCAGGAGTGTCGGTCCGTCTTCGATGACCAGGACGCGTCGTCCTGTAATCTGATCGGGATCGTCGACCACCAGCTCCAGGTCAGCTTCGATCACTGTCGCATCGGGATTGAGCTGACTGACATGCTCCCGGATCAGTGCTCGATCGGCGTCCGTAGCTGCGGAGACTTTATTGATCACAACCACGTCTGCCATCCGCAGATTGGTTTCGCCGGGATAGTAGCGGACTTCGTGTCCCGGGCGGAGGGCATCAGCGACAGTGATCAGCAGATCGGGTTTGATGAATGAGAAATCGTTATTGCCGCCATCCCAGAGGATGACGTCGGAGTCTTTCTCGGCGGTGCGGAGAATCAGTTCGTAATCGACGCCGGCGTAAATGGAGAGGCCCCGTTCGAGGTAAGGCTGATATTCTTCTCGCTCTTCAATGGTGCATTCATAGCGTTCAAGATCGGCCTCTGTGGCGAAGTGCTGGCAGCGTTGTTGTTCGAGATTGCCGTAGGGCATGGGATGGCGAATCGTACCGGGGGTGTGTCCGGCTGCGGCCAGATGACTGGCGATCCAGCGGGTGAGGGGACTTTTTCCTGCACCGGTCCGGACTGCAGTGACGGCGATCACCGGCCTCTGGGAAGTGAGCTGTGTCTGTTCCGGTCCGAGCAGCACAAAGCTGGCACCAGAGGCCTGCACCAGGGAAGCGGTGTGCATGACCGTGTCGTAAGCGAGATCGCTGTAGGCCAGAAAGACGAAATCAATGTGGAAGCGTTTGATCAACTCGGGGAGCTGGGCTTCCGGGAAGATGGGGATATCGGCGTCATAATCAGGGCCGGCGAGCGACTGGGGGTAACTGCGGGATTCGATAAAGGGAATCTGTGTGGCCGTAAAACCACAGACGTGGAATTCGGGGTGTTGGCGGAAGAAGGTCTGGAAGTTGTGAAAATCGCGACCGGCGGCACCGGCGATGAGACATTGATATTGAGCGCTCATGATGTTGATTCACTGCTGAGTTCGATGATCGTCCCTGCCTGGCCGGAGAGGGCCTGATCCAGGACTTCTCGATTACAGATGATGGTACGGGTTCCCGGCCGGTTGGAAAATTGGATGGCCGCTTCGATTTTGGGTTTCATGCTGCCTTCTGCGAAATGTTCCTGCTCAAGCAGTTCACGGGCAGCTGTGATGTCGAGGTGTCCCAGGGGCGCTTGTTGTGGTGTGTTGAAATCCTGATAGGCGCAGGGAACGTCGGTCAGAATCAACAGCAGTCGGGCGTCGGTTAATATGCCCAGTAAGGCGGAGGTGAGGTCTTTGTCGATGACCGCTTCGATTCCCTGTAGGTGACCGGACTGGCGTGTAACGGGAGTGCCTCCACCACCGGCGGCGATCACGACCGCACCCGATTCCAGCAGAGCATTGATGCTGTCCACCTCCAGGATCTCACGGGGCCGCGGCGAGGCGACCACGCGGCGAAATCCCTTCCCCGGTACTTCGATCAGCGGGTAACCGCGCTGGCGGATTTCGTCGATTTGCTCAGCAGCATACCAGGGGCCGACCGGCTTGGTGGGATTGTGGAACGCGGGATCGTCTGCGGTGACGACCACCCGGGTGAGCAGGGGAGCGATGGATCGTGTGATTCCCAGTTCACTGAACCGGTTCTGCAGACTTTGACTGATGACGTAGCCCAACTCCCCCTGCGATTCAGCGACGCAGACATCCAGTGACAGGGGGTAGGCAGCTTTACGGGCCTGTTCGGCGCGGATCAGCATCTGTCCCACCTGGGGGCCGTTGCCGTGCGTGATGATCAATTCTCGCTGATCTGCCAGCAGGGGCGTCATTGATTGAAATAATTTCGAGGCGAATTCGAACTGATGCTCCATGGTCAAGGGGACATCGGGAGCGGCAAACGCATTCCCGCCCAGGGCGACGATGGTCCGTTCTGCGCTGGCAGACCCGTTCATGATCAGTTCCCCGGCAGTGGGGGACGGGGATCGGAGGGCAAGTCCAGGGGCGTGCCTGGGATCCAGAGCAGTCGTCCGGTGTCGGTCATTTTCTGTTCCAGCAGGAGGTCGGCGATTTCCGAGAGTCGATCGATGACCTTGCCGTGGAAGCTCTTGGAATCCGAAATGTCACCGGCGGGCATGCCCGTAAAGAGTTCGATGGCCTGGTTCACATCGGAGACAGCGTAGATGTGAAACTGTCCCTCCCGGATGGCTTCGATGACATCGGCCCGCAGGACCAGGTTCTGCACGTTCGATTCCGGAATGCAGACACCCTGTGTGCCGGTGAGGCCGTGGGCCCGACAGACATCGAAGAAACCTTCGACCTTTTCATTGACGCCGCCAATTGCCTGGACTTCACCCCACTGATTGACTGACCCGGTAACAGCGAGATCCTGGCGGAGCGGCACTTCAGAGATGGCGCTCAGCAGGCAGAGCAACTCGGCGACTGAAGCGCTGTCGCCGTCGATGCCGCCGTAACTCTGTTCCATGGCGATGCTGGCGGAGAGTGTCAGCGCCTGTTCGGAGGCGTACAGATTTCGTAAGAGTCCTTCGAGGATCAGCATACTTTTGTCGAAGGTGTTGCCACTCAGGCGGCTTTCCCGTTCGATGTTGATGATTCCCGCAGTGCCTACGCCGACGCTGGCGGTCAGACGGGAAGGTCGGCCGAAGGCATAATCACCCAGATCGACAACCGCGAGCCCGTTGACCTGACTGGTTTCGGAACCTTCCAGTTGAAAGAGCAGAGTCCCATCGGAGATCAGTTCGCGGATTCGTTCGGCAAGCAGATCGGAGCGGTAGATCTGTTCCTGGACGGCCTGTTGGACATATTGGGCTTTGACCACTTTCTGTTTATCCTGTTCCGCCCAGAAGCCGGCTTCACGGGCGACATCGGCGACGTGGCTGAAGATGGATGTGACTTTTTTCTTGTCGCTGGCCAGCCGCGAACCAACGCGGACCAGTTCTGCGACCGCACCTGCGTCAAAAGGGAGCAGCTTCTCTTTATCACTCAACTGGCGGACGAGCATGCCGTAAATCTGGCCAGTTTCACCGTTGCGGTTGATTTCCGTATCAAAGTCGGCTTTGACGCGGAAGATTTCGCGGAAGTCTTCATCGTGCAGATAGAGCAGGTAATAGATCAGCGGCTCACCAATGGCGACCAGTCGGATGTTAAGGGGAATCGGTTCCGGCTGCAGTGCGGAAACAGTAAACATCGAGAACTGATCCTGGATCTGAATTTCCAGGGAGCGGCTTTTGAGCGTCCGTTTGAGTTCTTTCCAGACAAACGGTTCGACCAGGGCATCCATCAGGTTGATGACCAGGTAACCGCCATTGGCTTTGTGCAGGCTGCCCGACTTGATGCGGGTGAAATTGGTGATCACGCGACCGGCGCGATCGACGACCCGCTCAATGGTGCCGAACAAATTGCGGTAGTTGGGCGCATCCTCAACAATGATCGGCGGTTCTTTGAGTTGGCTGTTATCGACGACCACGTTGACGCGATATTCGAGGAAACGCTGCGCCGGATCCAGTCCCCCTTCGCCCATCAGCATCTGGGCCATCTGCGGCGGCATGTCGGAAATATCGCGGAACAGGTTCAGATGTTCGATGACATGTTGTTTGAAGCGGGGGAACCAGTCATTCAGTTTGGGAGAGTCGAACTTTTTCTGCAGGTCTGTCACCATTGGTTCGATGATCTGCGTGGCGAATTTGCGGGCGACTTCGCGGACGTCCGTGGACAACTGGCGCTGGATTTCCCGCTGTTCCTGCAGGACGCGACCAGCCATTTCGACAAGTGCATCCTGATGGCTTTCGATTTCCTGCATCTGTTCGGGGGTGAGCTGCTCAATTTCCTGCTGGGTCATGGGGCGACCGTCTTTGAGCGGGATGAATATAATCTGTCCATCGGGCATCTGCTGGACGGTCATGCCGTGCTCACCGGCCAGCTTCTGCAGTTTGTCGAAGACTTCATCGCCCCGTTTGCGGTAGACCTGACGCAGTTTCTCTTTTTCTTTGCCGAAGTCTTCTTCCTTGAATGCTTTGGGCAGCAGTTCCTGCAGCTGTTCGATCAGGTTTTCCATTTCCTGACGCAGCAGGATCCCCTGGCCGGCGGTCAGGTTGATCGCGAGAGGGGCATCGGGTTCGTCGAAGTTATTCAGATAGACCCAGTCGTCGGGAATCGAATCGTCGAGCACGCGCTGCCGGAGGGCGTGGGTGATCAGTTCCGTCCGTCCGGTGCCGACCAGTCCGGAAATGTAGATGTGATAGTTGGGGTGCCTGATGCCCGTGCCCAGATCCAGGGCACGCAGGGCGCGGGGCTGACCAACGATATCGGCCAGTGGTTCCAGTTCTTTTGTAGTTTTGAATCCAAATGATTTGGGATTGATATCGAGTGTGACTTCGTCAGCGCTGAGCGCGCGGTACTGTGGACTGTCTGTCATGCATTCCTCACCTGATCAGTCAGAGATTATGGTTGCGGTTTCATTTTCTGTTTGGGGATTCTCAGAGTGAGTGTGCCCGCTTTGTTTTCCCGTTCGACCCGGTGGGGATCGACGGCGTGTTCGAGTGGGAAGCGACGGAAAAAGCTGCCTTTACGACGTTCAATGCAAACGCCCTGGGCTGATTTCTCCACACAACCCGACTGACGCCAGCCGGAAATGCTCAGGGAATGCTCGGTGACTTCGATATGAATTTCATCCGTGGGTACGCCGGGGATGTCGGCTTCCACGAAATAGCTGTCCGGAGTTTCGTAGATATCGATTTCTGGCTGCCAGCTTCCGGTGGGGCCACAGATGCCCCACTGTCCGTGCAGCAGGTCATCAAAAGCCTGGTCAATCTGCTGTTCCAGGTTATGGATTCGAATGGGCTTCCAGGGAAGTTGTGACATGAGAGCACCTGTCATTTCTCAATGGACGAAGAGAATTAAGTCGCTGCCGACATACGCTTTAGTTTACCCTGTCGGCTGCGCTGCGTCCAGAAACGGGAAGGGAGAGTGGCTGCTGCGGGAAAAGAACAGGGAGGAGCAGGCAGTCGTGGAACTGCCTGATAAATAGAAAACAGGCGGAACGATTTCACATCGGATATCGCCCGCCTGTTTCCAGGGATCTGAGTTTAACGGCTCGTTCGATTCTGTTGTTGGGTTGTATCACCCGATTTCAGCGGAATGACACCGCGGACGCCGAATCCACCGCCGGCCTTGTTCATGTCGGTCCAGAGCGTCCCCTCACCGGCGTAGAGGAAGTTGAGTTCGACATCTTCGGGCAGATTCGTGGCAAAGAACCAGTTGTTATACGCCTGGGGGGAGCCGAAGGCATCAACGGCCAGACGGAAGCGATCCGCCTTGGCTTCTTCGACCATCTTCTTCCCTTCGTTTGTGGCTTCCCCCAGGATGGTGACAGCCTGGGCTTTGAGTTCTTCGGTCTCCTTATCGATGGCGGCGACCAGTTTTTCCGTTTCCGCTTCGATCCTGGCTGCTTCGCGGTTACCGCCCGCTTTGGCTTCCTCGACCTGTTTTTCCGTGTCGGCGTCAACGGTGTCGGTGGCCAGCTCGACTTTGTTTTCCGCTTCGCGGAGGCGGCCTTCTTCCTTCGCGGTGGTCTGTTCTTCCTCGCGGGTGAGCTTCAATTCATCGGCGATGAACGCCATCTGAATCGGCTCGCGGACCTGCTTGGGAATGTAGACATGCCGCACCAGGCCGTAGAGCAGGGTGATCTCCTTGTCGTCCAGGACGCTGTGAAACTGTTCGAGGCAGGTTTTCTGGTAGACTTCCCGATCACTGCCGACCAGGAGTTGCACCGCCTTGTATTCCGAACCATTGTTACGGCAGATCGATTCGATCTGCGGGAGAACGACTTTCTTTTCCACCTGATCCACGTTCCCGAAGGTACGGACCGCGTGGGCGGCCTGGTCGGGCATCAGGCCCCAGATACCGGTGAAGTCGAGGGTAATCGGGAAGCCGTCCTTACTGGGGAACATCATTACGCCCCCCTGGGAGAGGTCGAACCGCAGCGAACGGGTGTCGATAGCATTGATGCGAATCGTGTAGGGATTCAGATAGTACGTTCCTTCATCCAGGGTCTCCTTCTGCGGACCACGGTGATTGGTTTCGACGAGCAGCTGATTGGGATCCTCGGGCATGGGGCCAGCCAGGTTAGTGACGATGCCCTTGTAACCCGCGGGGATCACTTTGGGTTCCCAGAGTTCGATGATCTCGATGTAGTCGTTTTTGGAGCGGTCAGGCCCCACCGGTTTTTTGGTGTTCCGATCGATGACCAGGGCGTTGATTGCATAACGGCCCGGCTTGAGCACTTCCTGGATAATCCCCTTATGCTTTTCACTGGTCGACATGAAGTCGCCCGGGGGCAGATCTTCGCCGTAGAGCCGGATGCGGACCCCCATCGAGTCGGCGGGGATTTCGACCATGGGATAAATTTCCCAGTCCCAGGTGTAGCAGTTGTAAAAGTAGCGTCCTTCCGGGAGGACCTCCCGCTGCAGCCCTTTGTGGACGGCATCCTGCAGTTTGAGATCGGGGGAAATTTCCTGATCGTTGGTCAGATCGATGCCGGTCTTTTTGGTCAGGACGGCAAAATGTCTGGCGGGAACATCGATGCGAAATTGCGAGTAGACGATATACCCGAAAATAATCAGGAATAATCCCCCCACAAAGAGTCCGGTGATACCAAATTTCAGCAAAAGAAGTCTGGCTTTGAATCTTTCGTCGCTCATGTCTGCTCCTTTGATCGAGTCCATGCCGATCGTGATTAAAAAGCAATTCTTAACTGTTTCAGTTTCTACAAGTAACTGTCAATATTGAAGATAGGTTGTTTTGATCTGTCTGGTTTTCAACAACCGTTGTAGTCAGGAATCTGACTCGCGTCGCTGTTGGTTTTAAAAACGCAGGGGGATTTCAGTGAGATCAAAAAATCCCCGGTCAGAGGGGCCGATTTCGGTCGATTTCTGCTAACCTGAATGCCGGCCAGCGGTACGGAAAAACGCGAAATCCCACTCCTGAAATTTCAGAAAAAATCGTGGAATTTTCTCTCTCAAATTAGCAATATTTCGTAATAAGTATGGAAGGAAAAAAGGGATCATGAGGATCCGAAAGGGTTGCGGGGTTTGGGCTCGTCATCCGCCTCGCAGTATGAAAGTGTGAGAAAGGAGGCAGGCTTCTAGTGCATGCGGTAAAGATAAGAAGGCAGCTCCATAATCGAGGGCGAACTTCGCGATAAGTGGGCCGACGTCGTTGGACTGAGGCATCCTGCAAACGGGGAACTGCGATTCGCACGCTTATGGAGCTGATTGGCTGGTGCCGGAAAGGGCAGCAGCTTTTTTTATGCGCGGCTCAGAGCCGGCAGTCATGCGGATCACAGCGGGCGAAGTGCTCGTGTTGGGCGGGTGTCTCTGTGGTTCCGAGATACAGGACCTGTTGTGCTTTACTGCCGTAGCGATAGACGGTGACTCCTTTCAGGCCCAGTTCCCAGGCGCGGTGATAAATCCTGGAGATCGTTTCCACTGTTGCTGATTCGGGCAAGTTGACCGTTTTGGAAACCGCGTTCTCCACGTGTCTCTGAAAGGCTGCCTGGATCTGCAGATGCTCCTCGGGTGGAATTTCCAAGGCAGTGCGAAAGATCGCCCGCACGGTTTCAGGAACCTGGGGAAGTGACTCTAGCGTTCCCTGTTGGGCGAGATGCGTTTGCAGTATCTCAGGTTCCAGGCCGTACCGCTGTGCATTTCGCAGGAGCAGCGGGTTGATTTCGACCAGCGTCTGTTCCCCCAGCACATGTTCTCTGCGGTAGGCCAGTGCAAACAACGGTTCGATGCCGGCCGAGGTACCGGCAATGATCCCGATCGTGCCAGTGGGGGCGATGGAAGTGCGCGTGGCGTTGCGCAGTGGTGGTCCACTGTTCGCTTCGATGCTGTCACTCCAGTTGGAGAAGGGGCCGCGCTGCTCTGCGAGCTGTTCAGAAGCGGTCCGGGCTTCCTGCGCGATGGATGCCATCAGTTCTTCCGCCAGGCGGATCGATTCCGCGGAACCGTAGGGGATTTCGAGCAGGATCAGCAGTTCGGCAAAACCCATGATGCCCAGTCCGACTTTGCGGTTACTTTCCACTGTGCGGGCGATGCGCGGGTCGGGCCAGCGGGAGACTTCGATTACGTTGTCGAGAAACCGGAGTGCCAGTTGAGTGGTACGGGCGAGTTTCTGCCAGTCGATGGCATAGCCGTCGGATGTCTGTCGCACCATGCGGCTGACGTTGATCGAGCCCAGGTTGCAGGCTTCGTAGGGGAGCAGTGGAACTTCGCCGCAGGGATTGGTGGCTTCGATCGGTCCAGAGCGGGGCGTCGGATTGGCGCGGTTGATCGCATCGTTGAAGATCATGCCCGGGTCGCCGGTCTGCCAAGCCGCTTCCGCGATGCTGTGCAGTAATTCCCGGGCGGAAACCTGTGCGACCGCCTGTCCGGTGAGGGGATGGATCAGCGGGCAGGTCTGATCCTGTTGTGCTGCCTGCATCCAGACATCACTGACAGAGACCGAGAGGTTGAAATTCTGAAAGCTGACGCCATCCCGTTTGGCGTTGATAAAGTCCCGGATATCGGGGTGATCGATTCGCAGCACGCCCATGTTGGCACCACGGCGTTTGCCCCCCTGGCGGATGTGTTCGGTGGCACAGTCGAAGATGTGCATAAAGGAGACAGGTCCCGAGGCCTGGCCGCCGGTGGTTGTGACGAGATCCCCTTTGGGGCGGAGACGGGAGAAGGAGAAACCGGTTCCGCCGCCCGCCTGTTGAATCAGGGCCATCAGTTTGAGGGAATCGAAGATGTCCGCCATGCTGTCTTCTACGGGGAGCACGAAGCAGGCGCTGAGTTGTCCCAGACCGGTTCCCGCATTCATCAGTGTGGGGGAATTCGGCAGGAATTCGAGATTCGAGAGTAGTTGATAAAACTGTTCTGTATAGTGTTCGACGGAAGAAGCGTCTGCATATTTCTGTTCGGCAGCAGCGATGGCCCGGGCGACGCGACGGAAGAGCTGGTCGGGAGTTTCGCTCAGCGTTCCCTGATCGTCGCGCAACAGGTAACGCGCTTCAAGTACACGTATCGCATTGTCTGTGAGCTCAGCCGGCATACTGTTGCAGTTCCTGTTTGAGACTCGTTGAACCGGGCAGGGACTTTTTCACGTTCTTTTATTTATTTTGCAACAGCCAGGGACCGGATGACATCGGGGCTGTACTTTTTTTCTCAGTTTCTCGGGGAATTCTTCATGATCGGATTTCTGCTGCCTGTTCAGCTTTCAGACTGCGCTCTCAGCGACCGGTTCTTTGGAAAATCTACTTCCGAATTTGCCTTAACTCGAGAAAACAGGCCTGTCTGGGGTGGCATATGAATTGCACCATCAGTTGGCTGGTCCATTTTTAAGGAGAACCGATCATGCCTTTTCGCAAAGTAGAAGATATTTTAAAACTTGTGGAGTCATTCCACAAAAACATGCGCTACGCGCTGGAACAGGTGGAAGTGGAGTCGCATTCCGAATCTGTCGCGTGGTTGTCGCAGAAGTTACGCGCACATGAGCTGCACTGGCAGGCCGCGCTGTCCGGCTATGAGAAACGGGTGGCAGAGGGAGTACTGGATACCTGGTTGCAGTACATCCCGGATGAGGAAGTCCGCGAAGAGCTCAATTCGATCAATGTCCGGCGGGACATGTCACTGGATGAGCTGACCGATGTCAACGTCCGGTTTCGCCAGGCCCTGATCCGGTTGTATGAATCTCTGGCCAATGGTTCGTCGGCCCCGCATGTGCAGGAACTGTTCGAACAACTGCTGGAGTATGAAAAAGCAGTCGTTGCCGAGCAGAGCCAGAAGACGCGGGAGTCGGATCTGGTGGATGTCGACAGTCTGCATAACTCAAAATAAGCAATTAACCATTTTAAGAATCAAAAAGCCCCGGCGAGCATGTGTTTCAGCTTACCGGGGCTTTTTAACTTCAACTCAAGCAGGCTTAAGATTCTGTTTGTGACCATTCCAGTTTGTCATGTCTGGGGGCTGTCGAGCTGAAGAACAATGCTTGCACCGCATCGGAGAAATGTTTCACGTTCGCATCCCAGTATTCTGCTTCATTGACGTGGACGCTGATCAGCACCAGGTTGGGATCACTGGGACCGGTCGGAAACCACTCATCCAGTCCCTCGGTCCAGAGCAGTTCGGCTTTCTGCTGATCCCGGACGAGCTGTGCGTGACCGGAGATCGAGATGTACCGATCATCTTTCGGTTCGGCGAAGACCACGTTGACGACCGGATTCTGGTGGATTTCATTGACCTTGGGGTCGTCGGCGTGTGTGAACAGCCAGAGCTCACCATCGAATTCGTGCCGGGCTGTGATCATCGGACGACTTCTAAGACCGGCTTCCGCCGAGTGGGTCGTCAGCATGCAGGTCTGAATATCTCCGATCAGTTCGCGCAGCGTCCTGATAGACTGCTGGCGGTCCTGTTGTTTCTGTTCTTGCTGATTCATAGTTTTACCTGATCTTTCTGAAAATAGACTGACCGATGGAAATGTGAATTGGCAGGAAACACTTCCATCGGTCAGCGGGAAAACGTAATGCGAGTGATTCAGGATGCGATCGTTAACGATGGCATGTGAAAAATCGCATCCGACTCAAGTGACATCACTCGCTGTTACGCACCTGCAACGAGCTGCTCGCCGGCTTCACTCCATGACTTCGCTCCCCCTTCGTAGTCATAGACGTTCGAAAATCCTGCCTGTTCCAGCTTTTGAGCAGCCTGTTCCGAAGAACCGCATTCCTGGCTGGCACAATACACAATGACAGGCAGCTCCTTGCTGCCAGCCGCCTGTTCCACCTGTGAGACGAAATCGTCCTGCTGTTCGGGGATATTGAGTGAGTTGGGAATGTGCGCTTTCTCAAATTCATCCTGGGTCAGGGTGTTGACCAGAATTCCTTTTTCGTTGCGCTGCATTTTTCCTCGCAATTCTGTGGTTGAGATCGTTTGCATGATCGTCCTCCTTTTTGATTCAAAATCATTAGTGGAAGCAGTGTGAAAAGAGTGCAAAACGCATACCACGTCGGTATTGATTTTGCTGAACTATGCATGGGAGGCGTGATTCACGCGGATCCCCGTTTTTTTGAGTTCTATTTATGCCTGTGATGAATTCATCTCGGGCCTGATGAGTTGACCAAGACAGTCTGTCGCAGCAGTTGTGACAGGCTGTCGCGGTTCATGGGCTGGCAGGTTGCGGTCTCAAAAGTCTGTCTGGTTGTTGAGCAGTCTCGGATTACAACGATGTGTTCTCAAGTATCTCGAATCAGGCCTGTTTCTGTCTGGTGGAGCGGGCCCAGTTGATCAGCCCGCCTGCCAGCAGGATCTCCCGCTGACGCTCTGAGAGTCCGTGCCGGGCGGTGATTGTTTTATGGGTATTGAACTGGACTTCCACGGTGGGCAATTCCGCGACCTGGTGCCGCAGTGATTCGATGTGTAGCAGGACATCCTGGTCAAGTTCTTCGTAGTCCTCCGGGTTTTCAAAAGTGAGGGGCAGGACGCCGAAGTTGACCAGGTTCTGCCAGTGGATACGGGCGAAGCTCTTGGCGATCGCCACTCGCAGTCCGAGATAACGAGGCGCGAGCGCCGCATGTTCGCGGCTGGAGCCCTGCCCATAGTTTTCACCGGCCAGAATTGCGTGTCCGCCTGCCTCGCGGATGTCCAGGGCGTGATCAGTGTAATTCGGGTCGATTTGTTCGAAGGCGAACTGACTGATGGCGGGAATGTTACTGCGATAAGGGAGCACCCGGGCCCCCGCGGGGAGTATTTCGTCCGTGGAGATGTTGTCTTGCATTTTCAGCAGCACAGGTACTTCCAGTTCGTCCGGCAGTGCTTCAAAGTCGGGGATCGACTTGATGTTCGGACCTTTACGGAGTTCGAACTGCGTCGGATCATCCGTTTCCGGAGGCGGTTGAAAGAGGTCTTCGCGTGTGGTGACGACTTCGGGAACCGTAATCCGGGGGCAGGGCATCTCCAGTGTGCGAGGGTCGGTGATACAGCCAGACAGTGCCGAAGCGGCTGCGGTTTCGGGACTGACCAGGCAGACTTTATCTTCACGAGTCCCACTGCGGCCAGGGAAGTTGCGGGGCACGGTGCGGAGGCTGAGTTTGTCGGTGGCGGGAGCCTGTCCCATGCCGATGCAGCCGTTGCAGCCGGCCTGGTGAATGCGAGCGCCGGACTGGATTAATGCGCCCAGAGCACCCTGATTGACGAGGGACATCAGGATCTGCCGTGAACTGGGATTGATGTCGAACGAGACGCGCGGATGGACGTGGCGGCCTTTGACGATCTCGGCTGCCATCGCGAAGTCGCGGTAACCGGGATTGGCAGAAGAGCCGACGTACGCCTGGTAGATCGGTTCGCCGGCGACCTCACTGAGTTTGTGCACATTGCCTGGACTGGACGGGAGGGCGATCAGCGGCTCCAAAGTGCTGAGATCAATTTCATCCTCGAGGTCGTAGTTCGCGTCTGCATCAGCGGCCAGTTCGGTAAAGTCCTCTTCGCGTCCCTGGGCACGCAGGAAACGCTGGACTTCTTCGTCAGCGGGGAAGACGGTCGCGGTGGCTCCGAGTTCGGCTCCCATGTTGGCGATCACGTGGCGGTCCATGGCGCTGAGCTCCTTGAGGCCGGGGCCATGATATTCAATGATCCGGTTCACGCCCCCTTTGACATCGTGCCGCCGGAGCATTTCCAGAATCACATCTTTCGCACTGACCCAGTCCGGCAGTGAGCCGGTGAGTTTGATGCCCCAGATCTCAGGCATTTTGAGGTAAAAGGGAAAGCCGGCCATCGCCATGGCGACTTCCAGGCCACCCGCCCCGATCGCCAGCATGCCCAGGGCGCCGGCAGAACAGCTGTGACTGTCCGAACCGACCAGGGTTTTGCCCGGAATGCCGAAGTGTTCCTGGTGCAGCGGGTGACTGACGCCGTTACCGGGGCGACTGAACCAGAGCCCGAAGCATTCGCAGGCACTTTGCAGGAAGAGGTGGTCGTCGGGATTTTTAAAGTCTTCCTGCAGCAGATTGTGATCGACGTACTGCACGGAAACTTCAGTGTGTACGTGGTCGAGCTGCATTGCTTCCAGTTCGAGCATGACCAGGGTGCCGGTGGCATCCTGAGTGAGTGTCTGATCAATTTTGAGACCGATTTCCTGTCCCGGTTCCATTTCGCCTTCGACCAGATGGGAGTGGATGAGCTTTTGAGCAAGATTTGCAGACATGGGAGACTCCTTGATTCCGGCGGGCGCTATGGGCCTGGCTGATAGACACATCAACCGGCCAGCTTGGGAATGAACGTTGTGAAATTACATATTTCTAGTTCCTCGATATTATTGATCCTTAGCCGGGTGATTTTTCATACCAGCAGCGTGGAGGCTGGCTGGCACGGTTGGGCACCAGGGCAAACATGAGCAGCAGCAGTCCGGTTAAAATCAGGTTCTGCAATGCAGGGGGGACGGGGGCTGATACCGCAAAACGCCCGTAACCGATCATTGCCAGTGCCACGAGGACATTGGCCAGGTGCAGATGCCGCAGGGGATTCCAGTACGAGGCCAGGCCAAACACGATGACCAGTATGGCACAGAGCCAGATGATCAGCGGCGATTCGGGTCCCTGTTCTCCCGGAGTGAAGACGAAGGGACTGATCGCCAGCCAGCACCCCAGCATAAATTCAACCACGCGCGACCACATCCATACTCTCCTGAAAACAATTTACGTTGTGTGTACCATTTCGCTGGCGACTTCGTCCGCGATTTCCGTGGGGCGGCCCCAGAGCACCTTCCAGAGAATCTGCCGGTCATGCGTCCGCTGCCAGACGCGGTATAGCAGCTTGAGTGAGGCATAGACTTCGTCGTAAGCCATCACGATCAGTATCAGCGAGATGACCGCGGTGATCAGACAGAGGAAACACCAGTTTCCGACGATCGTGGCCTGGCAGACGACAAGTATTGCGCTGACGATGCCCAGTGGGATGACATCGATGCCGAACAGAATCACCAGCCAGGGACGGTACTGCCAGCGGCGGGTGGATCCCGCAAGGCCGAAGATCGCATCCCCCAGATAGGCTAATGCACCGAGCGCGGCATCCGGTACGCCGAACCAGTGGTGCATTCTCAGCGCCACATCGGACGTGAGGACATTCCGCGTCTGTTCGCCGAACACGGGGTCCCAGGGCGCCTCAATCAGTTGCCATTGAAACAGGGCCATGTGGGTCGCCATCAGAAAGGCGATGCAGGCCAGAATGCAGATCGGGACCCGTTGACGCCAGGCGGACGGGTTATAATCGAAGGGGGGAACGGCGACTTCGAGGTCGGCCTGTTCCGCGGGAAATCCTTTGAGTGTGGCCTGGCTCATTTGCGGGCTCCCGTCGATTCCGGCTGCAGCAGATCGTCGGGGACCGGCAGGCCATTCTCAGCGTACCACTGCTCGGGATTGTCCTGAAGTTCATCGATCATGTCGGGCAGTGTCTCGCGGAGGCGATGCCGGGGGTCCCAGCCGAGTTGTTCCCGGGCTCGTTCCACGCTGACCGGATAGTTCTGATCGGCCAGGTCGATCATCCAGGGTTTAATGAAGGGGGCTCCTTCTCCGTTGGAGAGCCGATCCTTGACCCAGGCACCTGCCTTGGCAGCAGTTTTAGGGATACGGATGGCGGGCCACTGATCACCGTGCAGGTAGAGCCCGATTTTTTCCTGGAGTTCTTCGTAACTCATCACGTCTTCTTCACCAATCACGAACAGGCTGCGCTTCGGAAGCCGACCCCGATGTCTGACGACCGCTGCGAAACAGCTGACCAGATCATCCAGGTGCAGGAACGCCTGCCCGCAGGTCTTGTCGCCGGGGAAGAAGTAGCTTTCCAGCTGTTTCTGATAAATCCGGGAGATCTGCTGGGCGATGGGGATGGAGTGACAGTCTTCGTCATAGACACCGGCCAGACGCAGAATGACGGTCGGAATGGATCCTGCATATTGTTTAATGGTGGCTTCCGCTTCCAGTTTGGACTGGGGATAGTCCCATTCCGCATTGACGGGAGAGGAAGCCTGGATTGCCTGACCATTTTCGACGGACTGCTGCACCAGCAGGGAACTGGAGAAGATGAACTGTTCGACGTTGAAGTCCTGCAGCCCCTGCAGCATACGCCGGGTTCCCGCCACGGTCAGATCCTGATACAGCGGGCTGGATTCGCCGGAAAAGTCATAGTAAGCAGCCAGATGGATCACGCTGGCGATCAGGTTTCCATGTTTTGCTTTGACTTCGGACAGGGCTCTGGAAACGGATGCATCGTCAGTCAGGTCACAGGCGATCCAGTCTGCTGACTGCTGTTCTTCCGGCAGTGGTTTGATGTCGAAAGCAATAACCTGGTACTGATCTGAAAAAGTCTCAACCAGACGTGAACCGATCAGCCCGGCGGCACCAGTGATCAGGATTACGGGTTTGTCAGCGGATGTTCCATGCATACTCTGCCTCCCTTCTGAATGATCGATTGATGGTTCAACTGAAGAAGCCGCAACTGGAATGCCAAGCGGCTAGATTCCGGCTGGTTTGTTTCAAGTGGCGAGGAAAGCCGTCAATTTGCCTCAGTTAAGCCGGAATTCCAGTCAGATTGTCTCAATGAATGGTCGCTGAGCCCGCAGGCTGATCGCTGAGCTGCCTGAAAATGGCGGTCGAACTGTTGAGAATCGCGGAACTCCGCGGGATTTTACTGGCATGGGCTTTGCGAATTCTCTCCCTGCAACAAAGGTTGATTCAACGGGGAGAACACATATGTCAAACGATCAACTCATGCTTGTGATTGGGCGTCTTAAACGGGATTCTGATGTTACAAGGTGGATTTCAGAACTGGAGTTCTGTCAGATTTCATACTGTCGGCCCTCTGAAGTGGCCTGCTGCCTGGAACGCATGCGGGTATCGTCTCACGATGAATTCGTCTCGCTGTCAGCATTGCCACAGAAGATGGATGCAGAAGAGTCAGCATCAGAAGAGATTGAGATCCCGGCCGGAACCAGCCTGGAAGACCTGGAACGGACGGCAATCGAGCAGACGCTGAAACGCTACCAGGGGAATCGGACCCGATCGGCCCGTTCCCTGGGGGTTTCGGTGCGGACCTTACAGAGGAAACTGAAAGCCTGGGGAGTCACAGCAGATCATCGCTCGAACAGCAACGCTGCTGACGAGACTGAGAGCGATGTTGAAGAGTCAGAAGCGACCTCCCCTGTAAGGTAATACTCTCGTAAAGGGAAAATAATGTGATAGGTACGAGGTGTTGCGATCACAGATGGCAGCCGGTACAACAATGAGTAGCGTGTAAGAGCGGTCCGCTTAAAACCCGATACTGACGACGACCCCAACAGAATCTCACGACCATGATCGACTTAAACCTGCCACTCTGGGGCGATGTCACCGTCTTTCTACTGGCTGCGCTGGTGATTGGGGTCTCGGGAGTGAAGCTGGCGGAATATGCGGATCGGCTGGCGGATCGAACCGGACTGGGAGAAGCGATCACCGGAACGATCATGCTGGGGCTGATCACGGCACTGCCGGGCCTGGCGGCTTCTGTAACGGCAGCTTTGCAGGGACACGCCGTGCTGGCGTTGAGTAACGCCATGGGGGGCATCGCCTTCCAGACCACGGTGCTGGCATTCGCGGACGTGATGCATCGCAAGGCGAACCTGGAGCACGCGGCTGCCTCGGCGACGACGATGATGCAGACGATCATGCTGATCCTGCTGATCTCGATTGTACTGCTGGGGCTGGGAAGTCCGGATGTGGTGGTCGGGTCGGTGCATCCGGCGACGCTGTTGCTGCTGGCGGGAGCAGGGATGGCATTCTGGCTGAGCTACCGCGTGAGCGAGCAGCCGATGTGGCATCCGCGGCATACTTCGGAGACGGTGCTGGACCAGCCGGCCCCCGGTTCACAAAACGAGCGATTGTGGCTGCTCTGGACTGGTCTGGTCGTCATGGGACTGCTCACGCTGGTGAGCGGCAGCCTGGTCGCGGAAGCGGCGGGGAATATTCAGGATAAGACCGATCTGTCCGCGCCGATTATCGGCGGTCTGTTGATGGCGGGAGCGACGTCGCTTCCAGAACTGGTAACCTGCCTGGCAGCGGTGAAGCGGGGCGCGCTGACGCTGGCGGTGAGCGATGTGGTCGGCGGTAATTTCTTTGATGTGCTGTTTATTGCGGCTGCAGATTTCGCTTTTCTCAGCGGTTCATTATATCACGCGCCCGGTGTGGGGACGCGGGAAATCCTGCTGACGACGATCACGCTGTTATTGAATGTGATTCTGCTTTCGGGGTTGATCTACCGTCAGAAACATGGCCCTGGTAATATCGGTTTTGAAAGCGTGCTGATGCTGCTGGTGTACTTTACTGGATTTGTGGTGCTGTCGTTTATGCATTGATCAGGTCGGGGTATTCCCCACGGGAGACGACAATGTCAGCGACATCTGCTGCGGAATCGGTCAGGTAAATATGTCCGGGGGTTTGTTTGCGGATGAGCGGTTCCAGCAGCAGTGCCCGTTCTTCCCATTCTTCCGGAGTGCCGCTCCATTGATAGCTGCCTGCGGTTTCGTCGATCCAGTGCAGTCGTGCCATGGAGTAATCCTGCAGTTTTGTCTTGAGCTGCGACAGAGAGAACCTGTGTTTCGAAGGTGGATCTGTCTGGCTGCAGAGTTC